>JAOPYG010000057.1 GCA_025964685.1 Actinoallomurus sp.
CCAGCAGCTCGCCGGGCACCAGGCAGGTGGCGCGCGGCCCTCGCCAGAAATCGCCGAGCGGCACCTCCCGGCGCCCACCGGGCCCGGCGACGGTCGCGACCGTGTCGTACACCAGGAGCGGCGTCGCCGTCTCCGCGGCGGGCGACGCGTGGCACAGGTTGCCTCCGATGGTCGCCACCGTCTGCATCTGGCGTCCGCCGAGCAGCGCCGCCGCCTCGGCGAGGGCCGGGTAGCGCCGCCGCACCTCGGGCGAGCGCACCAGTGAGGCCATCGTCGTCCCGGCGCCCAGCACGGCTCCGCCGTCCAGGGAGAACACCCGCAGGTCGGCCAGCCCGGCGGTGTCAACGACGAGCGTAGGGTGGGACAGCCCCAGCCGCAGGTCGTTCATCAGGTCCGTTCCCCCGGCGAGGGCGGCCGTACGCTCCTCCGAACCCAGCGCCTCGACGGCCTCGGCGATGCCGCCCGGGCGGTGGTAGCGCGGCATGGTCCTCATCGCGTCACCTCGACGATCGGCGCCGGCCGGACGTCGTCGTGCATCGCCGCCCAGAGCCGCTCCGGCGTCATCGGCAGCGCGGCACACCGGACACCCACCGCGTCGTAGACGGCGTTGGCGATCGCGGCGGTCACCGGGTTGATGGCCACCTCGCCCAGGCTCTTGGCGCCCATCGGGCCGTTCGGTTCGTAGCCGTCGACGAACTCGACCGTCATCTCCGAGGGCATGTCACCGGCTCCGGGGATGCGGTAGTCCAGGAAGTTCGCGTTGCGCATCACGCCGTCCCGCAGGTCGACGTCCTCCAGGAAGGCCCACCCGATGCCCTGGGCGACCGCCCCCACGACCTGCCCGCGCGCGGTCGACGGATTGAGGATCGTGCCGCTGTCGTGCACCGCCCAGTACCGCGTGACCCGGGCCTGCCCGGTGGCGGTGTCCACCTCCACCTCGGCCACATGCACGGCGAAGGGGTAGGCGGCCGACGGGTTGCCGTACTTGTCCGCGTCCGGCTTGACGGTCGGCGGCCGGTGCACGCCCTGGGCCAGCAGCGGCAGTCCGCAGTGTGCATCCCCGTACGCCTTCAGCGTCTCGCGCAGCGTCGCGCGGCGGGCGCGGTCCGCCGAGATGAGGCGCCCGCCGGACCACTCCACTTCCGCCGACCACCGCCCTGCCAGGAACGCGGCCAGCTTCTCCTTCGCGTCATCGGCGGCGGCGAGCACGGCCATCCCGGCCATCGTCGTGCCGCGCGAGGCCAGCGTGCCGACCGAGTCAGGGCTGAGCGCGGAGTCCACGCCGCGGACGTCGATCTCCGCGGGGTCGATGCCGAGCCGATCGGCGGCGAGCTGCGCCAGGACCGTCCGGTGTCCCTGCCCGAGGTCAGGTTCGCCGACGAAGACGGTCACCGACCCGTCGAGGCCGAGCCGCATGATCGCCGACGATCCGTCGAAGTCGGCGTGGATCGCCGAGTAGCCGGACACGTGGTGCGCGATCGCCAGGCCCATGCCCCGCCGCGTGCCGCCCCGCGGCGCGGACCAGTCGGTACGCCGGCGGCGCTCGCTGTACCCCGACAGCTGCTGTGCCCGGTCGAGGCACTCGGGCAGCCGGGACGAGCTGATCTTCCAGCCGTGCATCGTCGTCTGCCCTTCGCGGACGGCGTTGCGACGGCGCAGCTCTACCGGGTCGATGGCGAGGCGGTCGGCGATCTCGTCGATGACCTGCTCGATCCCGAACAGGGACTCGGCATTGCCGAAGCCTCGCATGCAGGTCGTCGGACTGTCATTGGTATAGACCAATCGCCCGGTCCCCGCCATGGCACCGAAGTCGTACAGGGAGTCCACCCGGTGCACGGCGGTGGCGAGCACGGTCGGTGACCAGAACGTACGCGCGCCGGCGGTCCCGACCACGTCGGTCGTGCGGGCGACGAAGGCGCCGTCGTCGCGGACGCCGATGCGATGGTGGAAGAGGAAGGGCGGCCGTGGATGGTTGACCGCCGCGTCCTCCTCACGGTCGAAGGTCAGCCGCACCGGCGCCCCGGCCGCGCGGGAGAGCGCCGCCGCGACCAGCGGGACCGTCATCTCGTACTTCGCCCCGAAGCTGCCGCCGATCGGCGGCACGATCAGCCGGATGCGGCTGGTGTCGACCCCGAGCCCGCGGGCGTAGACGAGGCGCGCTCGCAGGGGGATGTGCGTCGGGACGTGCAGCGTGTACGACCCGTTGTCGTGGTATTCGGCGATGGTGGCGATCGGCTCCAGATAGCCGTGATAGATCCTGCTCGTCGAGAAGTCCGCCTCGAAGATGTGATCGGCCTGGTCGAAGCCGCGTTCGACGTCGTTCCGAGCGATCTCGAAGGTGGTGGCGATGTTGCCGGGCCGTTGCTCCCAGATCAGCGGAGCGCCCGGTTCGAGCGCCTCCAGGGCGTCGAAGACCGCCGGAAGCTCCTCGATCTCGACCTCGACCAGCTCCGCGGCCTCACGCGCCGCATCCACAGTGGTGGCGGCGACCGCGGCGACGTCGTCGCCGACGAACCGGACCTTGTCCTGGGCGAGCACCTCCCAGTCCGGCACGTACGGCCCGAAGGCCGGGGCCCGCACGTCCGCGCCGGTGATCACGGCACGGACGCCGGGGACCCGGAGCGCACGGGAGACGTCGATGCGCCGGATCCGGCCGTGCGCTACCGGGCTGCGCACGATCACCCCGTGCAACATCCTCGGCAGGGTGAGGTCGGCGATGTAGCGCGTCGCGCCGCGCAGCTTGTCCGCCATGTCGATCTGCGGGATGGGCCGGCCCACCCAGGGATCAGTCATCGGAGACCGCTTTCCGTTCCGCGCGCGCCTGGGCGACGGCGGCGACGATCGACTCATAACCGGTGCACCGGCACAGGTTGCCGGCCAGCGCACGGGGGATGTCGTCATCCGCGTGCTCGCCGTCCACCAGCCCGACACTGGCCATGATCAGACCCGGGATGCAGTAGCCGCACTGGCTGGCGTTCTGGTCGCTGAATGCCCGCTGGAGCGGGTGAAGTTCGCCGGCGGACTCCATGCCCTCGATGGTGGTGACCTCATGACCGTCGGCCCGGACCGCCGGCAGCAGGCACGAGGCCACGGCCTCGCCGTCGAGCAGGACCGTGCACGAGCCGCAGTCGCCGGCCCGGCAGCCGAGTTTCGTCCCGGTCAGATCGAGGTCGTCCCGCAGGACATCGGCGAGCGGCCGCAGCGGTGGCACCCGTACCGTCTCCCGGCGGCCGTTCACGACCACGGAGATGTCTAGATCTGCCATGGCAGTTCCGAGACCGAGGTGACGTCGGAGACGGCGCCGATGTCGACGGCGGCCACCGCCGCCTCGGGCACCCGGGCGCGGGGCGGGAAGACGACCGGCGGCGCAGGCTTGGTGGCGTCGACGATCACGGCCGAGGAACGCCGTGGGGTGCGTCCCCCCTCCGCGTCGTAGCTCCAGTTGGTCGGCAGCAGGCCGCCCGGTCCGTTCCAGGTCGGGATCACCTGCAGGTCCTGGGCCGCGTCGAAGCGGGTACCGATCGCCCAGGACACCTCTCGCTCGTCGTAGACGTCGATGTCATCGTCGACGATGATCACCGCCCTCAGGTTCTCCGGCTCGGTGTTGAAGGCCGCGAACGCCGCCCGGGTGGGGTCGCTGTCGAGTTCCTTGCGGATGGACAAATAGCAGTGCATGCGGGTGTGCAGAGGGATGTTGACCGCGCGTAGGCCGGGGACCTTCTGCCGTACGGCCTCGTGGATGCTCGCGATCCGCGGCAGTGCCCCCATGAGCCGGTGCTCGCGCCCCGACGCCTGGATGTCCTGGAAGATCGCGTCATGGCGCATCGTGATGGCGTCCACCTCGATCACCGGCTTCAGCCCGCCGCCGACGTAGTGGCCTGGCCACTCGGCGAACGGCCCCTCCTCGGCCATCTCGGCGGGCAGAATGTGCCCCTCGATGACCAGCTCGGCCCGGGCGGGGACCAACAGGTCGGACGTCAGTGCCGGCACGACCTCCAGGGACTCTCCGAGGAAGGCCCCGGCGGCCTCGTACTCACCGCCGATCCCGGGCACCCTGGACACCGCCCCCATCAGGAAGGCGGGATGGTGCCCGATCACGATCGCGATCGGGGTGGGCTCACCGGCCGCGGCGTAGCGCCGGTGGATCGTGCCGCCGTCGTGTGAGCCGAAGAACCAGACGCCCATGCGCTTGGCGTCATAGACGTGGTGCCGGTAGATGCCGGCGTTCAACCGGCCGGACTCCGGGTCGCGCATCACGGCCACCGCCGCGGTGAGGAAGGGACCGCCGTCGAGCTCGTTGTGCACCGGAATCGGCAACCGGCCGAGGTCGGCCTCGGCGCCGCGCCAGACCACCTCCTGGACCGGCGCCGCGGAGACCTCGACGGGGGAGTGGGCCGAGCGTCCCTGGGTGGCCACCGACGAGCGCGTCAGCGTGTCGACGGGGACACCGAGGGCCAGCGCCATCCGGTCGTGGGTCGCGACCAGGTTGCTCAGGCAGGGGAGCTCCGCGCCGGCGACGTCGGTGAACAGCAGCGCGGGGTACTGGTTCCGCTTGTCGTACCAGGCGCCGTACGCGGTGATGCCGAACCGGGGATCGACCGGCGTGCTCACCCGCTTGAGGTCCCCGGCCTCCCTGGCCACCACGTCCGCGAGGAACGTCCGCAGGTCCTTGGTCATCGCTCGTCCTCTCCGCGCCACCGGGGTTCCCATTCGTCCAGCTGCGCCAGCGTCTCCTTCTCGCTCCACTCGTCGACGCCGGCGAACCTCGCCCAGTTTCCGCCGAGCATCTGGGCGATGTCGGCCGATGAGATCTCGGCGCCCGGGTCGGCGGCGTCATTGACCAGGGCGAACTTCGGGAGCAGCGTCGAGGGCCTGCCGCCGCCCGGATAGTCGGTGCCCCAGCAGATCCGGGACAGCGGGCAGCCGAGCTGCTGGGCGCGCATCAGGAAGTCATAGAGCTCGCGCCGGCTCGTCTTGGTGGCGAACATGCTGATGTCGACGTAGGTGTTGTCGTGCCGCGCGACCATCGCCAGGCACTCGTCCACCCAGGGGAAGCCGACGTGACAGACGAGCAGCGGCAGGCCGGGGAAGCGGCGGGCCACCTCGTCCAGCGCTCCGGGGCGGCCGTAGTCCAGCACGGTGTCCTTCGCCGACGTCGTGCCCATGTGGACCATCACCCCGATGCCCAGCTCATGCGCCCGTTCGTAGATCGGAAATGCCAGGTCGCGGTCGGCGGGCGCGTAGTGGTCGTACATCGGGTAGAGCTTCAGGCCCTGCAGACCGAGGTCCTCGACCGCCCGGGTGAGCTCACCGCGTGCCCACGTGACGCCGCGGAACCTCGGGTTGACCGCGGACATGCCGATGAGCTCGGGGTGCCGCCGGGTCAGTGCCGCGATGTAGTCGTTGCTCTTGGCCACCTCCAGCGGACCGTCCACGTCGGTCACCCGGCCGAGGTCGATGGTGCCCCGCTCGCCGTAGGCGGTGTACGCGGAGGGTGCGACGGCCAGCACGGTCGCGCGGTCCACACCCGCGCTCACGTGGTCGTCGATGAGCGTCAGCGGGTCGATCGGCGCGAGGTCGCCCTCCAGCCCGGCCCAGTCCTCGTCGGTGGCCGCCCGGTAGGCGGGAAGCCTCCCGGCACGCCGGTGACCGGGCGCGCGCATCTCGCGGACGAACCGATCGTGCCCCGGGGGCAGGGCCGTGGCGAGCACGTGGTTGTGGCAGTCGATGATCATGAGTCGATCTCATCCGCGAGGCTGTCCCAGATGGCGCGCTGCAACTCCTGGAACTCAGGTTCGAACCGCACCTCGTGGAAGTGCCGCGGGCGCGGCAGTCCGACCGCGAACTCCGCCTTCACCGTGCCGGGGCGCCGGCTCATCACCACCACACGGTCGGCCATCGCCACCGCCTCCTCGACGTCATGGGTCACGAAGATCACGCTCTTGCCGAGCGTCTCCCAGATCGAAAGGAACTCGCCGCCGAGCTTGATCCGCATCTGCGCGTCCAGCGGCCCGAACGGCTCGTCCATCAGGTACACGTCGGGGTCGTAGGCGAGCGCACGGGCGATCCCCACCCGTTTGCGCATCCCGCCCGAGAGCCGGCCGGGGTAGTACTTCTCGAAGGAGCCGAGCCCGACCAGTTCGACCAGCTCGCGGACCTTCTCCCGCTGCCGGTCGGCGGACAGGCCCTTGATCACCAGTGGGAGCCGGATGTTGTCCTCGACCGTCTTCCACGGCAGCAGCGCGTCGGACTGGAAGACCAGGCCGATGCCCGGCGGCACCTCGCCGGGCAACGTCTCACCGTCGAGCCTGATGGTCCCCGCCGTGGCCGGCAGCAGCCCGGCGACGACCTTGAGCAGCGTCGACTTCCCGCAACCGCTGGGACCCACCAGCGCCACGAACTCACCGGCGGCGAGATCGAGGTCGACGCCGTCGAGCGCCGTGAGCCTTCCCTTCTTGGTCCGGTAGCCGAGTCCGACGCCGCGCAGGCTGAGCTTCGGCTCGGTGGCGGCCCGTCCGGACGCGGACGCCGCCTTCGTCGTCGCAGGCATGAGTCGCTCCTCAGCCGGCCGGCTTGGCCGGCAGCAGGCTGTAGTCGTAGACGTCCTGAGTGGGGAGGAGAGGTTTCGTCAGCAGGCCGGTGCGTACGAGGAGATCGGCTGAGGAGTTCGCCACCTGGTCCGTCACCCGCAGGTCGGCGGGCACGCTCTGCAGGCCCTCCTTGACGATGGCCGCCAGATCCGCATCGCTGATCTTGTATCCCTGCTTCTTCATCCAGGTCGTGGCCTGCGCCGGGTCCGCCTTCGCCTGCGCCGACGCTTCGGACATCGACGCCAGGAAGGCCCTCATCGTGTCCTGGTGCTTGGCGACCCAGTCCTGCTTCGCCATGGCGAGGATGTCGACGTACTGATAGTCGGGCTCCTGCCAGAGGACCTGGAACTTGCCGGTCTTCAGCAGCTGGAGGGAGTCCGGCTGACTGGTCATCCCCGCGACCACCCGGCCTCCGCCCAGCGCCGCCTGCATCGTCGCTCCGGCTCCGCCGTTGATGACCGTCAGGTCGGTCTTCGGGTTCAGCCCGACGTCCAGCGCGGCCTTCTTCAGCTCGGTGTCCGAGAGCGTCCCCGGTGCCGTGATGGCGACCTTCTTGCCCTTGAGGTCCCGTACCGAGGTGAGGCCCGCGTCCTTCCTCGCGACCAGCTCGTAGGAGAACCGGTCGTTCGCGACGCCGTACGCGCGGAGCTTCACGCCCTTCTTCCGGGCCAGGATGACGTGCCCGACGTCGCCCATGAAGACGTCGGCGCTGCCGCCGATCAGCGCCTGCGTGGCCGCGGACCCGCTGGACACGCACAGTTGCTTGATCTTCAGCCCCTTCTTCGCCGCGATTCCGCTGTCGATCGCGAGTTCGGCGGCGATCGGCGCGACCCCGCTGCAGAACAGCTCGACGCGAAGGGCCTTGGCGCCGCCCCCACCGGCAGAGGATCCGGATCCCGAGCCGCACGCCGCGAGGACGGTCGCCGCTGCGGCCAGGAGGGCGGTGACACGGATGGATCTGTACGAGTCGGTCATCTGTTCTTCCTCGGTGGAGAAGTGCGTACCGTTCAGTGCTCGATGCGGTGGCGGAGCACCCGTCGTTCGACCAGGCCGACGAGCTGCTCGGCGATCATGGCGATCACGGTGATGATGACGAGTCCCGCGAACACGCCCGTCGTGTCCAGGACGTTCGCCGCGTAGCCCATGTAGTAGCCGAGCCCCTGGCTCGCGCCGATGAGCTCGGCGATCACCGCACCGATCAGGGCGAGCGCGATCGACAGCCGCAGGCTGGTCAGGATCCAGGGGGCGACCGCGGGAAGGATGACCCAGCGCAGTTCGGTACGCCGGGACGCGCGCAGGCTGCGGGTCATCTCCAGCAGGTCGGAGTCGATGCTCCGCATGCCCTGGTAGGTGTTGTAGAAGGCGACGAAGACGACCATGGTCACGACCATGAAGATCTTCGATTTCAGGCCGATCCCGAACCACACGATGAACAGTGGGGCGAGGGCCACGCGGGGCAGGCTGTAAAGAGCCATGATGTACGGGTAGAACCAGCGGCCGACGGTTCTCGACGGGGCGATGAGCACGCCGAGCGTGACTCCGAGGACCATGCCGATGGCGAGTCCGGCGAACGTCTCGGTCATCGTCGTGCCGAGATTCGGCCACAGCTCGCCGGAGCTCACGAGCTTCGCGATCCGCTTGATGATCAGCCACGGGTTGCTCAGCACGAAGGCGCCGAAGACCTTGCCGGCCACCTGCCACAGCCCCAGGATCACCAGCCCGACCAGGATCTGGCCGCCATGGACGGTCCAGCGGTGCCGGAGGTCCTGCTGGCGGTCGCGCTCATCCTGGTCGGCCGGCGGTCTGGCCGCGCCGTCACCACCGGGCTCGATGGCAACGACGTGCGCGCCATCCGCCACAAGCGCCTCCCTAGATCAGACGTCTGACGACTTCTTCCGGACGTGAAAGACCCCAGATCACCGGCCGGGCGCCTGCCGATGCGGCAGGACAATCCCCTACATTGCGGCCTAAACCCCACCTTGTCAACAGGTTAAGTGCGGATCTTGGCGACTTTCATCGGGGGAGGTTCGCGGCGAAGGGTACCTGGGCGTCGGCACGTTGGTGATGGTCGGCCGGATGGGTCCATACTCCGGTGTCGGCCGTCTCGTCGGTGATTCCCGGCGTGTATGCCCGGTCACGAGCGGATCCCCATGGGTCTTTGCCCAGGTAAGAGGCTCTTTGGGACGACATCTGGCCAGAGCACGGTCTCAGGCCAGGATCTGTACCGGGTTCTCGAGCAGTGAGAGGAAGACGCTCATCCATTCGGCGGCGACCGCGCCGTCGATCGGCCGGTGGTCCACCGAGAGCGTCACGCGCATGACGGTTCCGGCCTTCAGCTTGCCGTTCTCGACCACCGGCTCCTGGCGCACGGCGCCGACGGCGAGGATCGCCGACTGCGGCGGGTTGATGATCGCCCCGAAGTCCTCGGTGCCGAACATGCCGAGGTTCGTCACGCTGAAGGTGCCGCCCTCCAGCTCGTCCTGGCGAAGACGACCGGCCTTGGCGCGCTCGACGAAGTCCTTAACCGTGGTGGAGACGGACGAAAGCGTCAGCTGCTCGACGGACCGGAGCACCGGTGTCACGAGGCCCCGCTCGGTGGCGATGGCCACCGAGACGTCGACGGAGGAGAACGACCGGACCGCGTCAGGCGTCCAGACCACGTTCATCGCCGGGACGAGCATGTGCGCACGGGCGGCGGCCTTGATCACCAGATCGTTGACCGAGATCCGGACGGGGCCCTCGTTCAGCTGCCGCCGCAGCTTCAGCAGCTTGCCGGCGCGCGCCGTGCCGCGCAGGTAGAAGTGCGGGATGGTCCGCTTGCTCTCGGTGAGCCGCGAGGCGACGGCCGCGCGGATGCGCGAGTGAGGCACGTCGGTGAACGACTGCGCGGCCGTCCTGGCGGGGGCCTTGGGAGGATCCACCCGCTTCGGCGGGATCAGGGGCTCCGGCGAGGTGGCCTGGGTCCTGATCGCCGCTTCGACGTCTCTCCGGATGATCCGGCCGTTCGGGCCGGATCCGGAGATCGTCTCGAAACGAAGCCCCGCCTCTTTGGCCAGCCGGCGGGCCAGGGGGCTGGAGAAGACCCGCGAGCCGTTGCTCGTACCGGCGTCGGCATCGACCGCGGCCGGCCGGTCCGGGACCGGCACCGGGACCGGACCGGACAGGCCGAGCTCGGCGAGCACGGCGTCGAGGTCCGCCGGCTTCTCCCCGGGCTCGCCGATGAGGGCGATCGGGTCGCCGACCTGGACCTCCGCGCCCTCGGGCACCAGAGTCCTCAGGATGACGCCGTCCGTCTCGGCCTCGACGTCCACTACGGCCTTCTCGGTCTCGACCGTGGCGATCACCTCGGCGGCGGCGTACGCGGTGTTCTCCGCGATCGGCCAGCTCTGGAGGATCGCCTCGACCGCGTTCGCGGCCACTTCGGGCATGCGCAGGATGCTCGCCATCTCAGTACCTGCCCATCTCGTCCAGCTTGGCGGAGGCTTCCTCGGCACGGGCGATGGCCGCGCGCTCGAGGACCTTGCTGATGCTGGGTGACGCCTCGCCGCCGGTCAGGCGCTGCACCGGCTGGTCCAGCCAGTCGAAGAAGCGGCGCTGGATCTCATCGCTCAGCCAGCCGCCGTACGACGTGCCCAGCGAACCCTGCTCGGCGATGAGCACGTTGTTCGTCTTCTTGATGCTGGCCCCGATCGTGTCCCAGTCGATGCTCGCGCGGTCGAGCCAGCGCAGGTCGATCACCTCCGCGTCGACCGTACCGAGCGACTCGACCGCCTCCAGGACGTAGCCGGTCATGGCGAGGTAGGACAGGACGGTGAGCTGGGATCCGGTACGGCGGACCGCGGCCCGCCCCACGGGGATGCAGTAGTCGAAGTCCTCCACCGGGCCCTCACCCGTCGACGTGTAGAGGTCGACGTGCTCGAGGACGACGACCGGGTCCTCGCAGCGCAGCGCGCTGTTCATCAGCCCCACGTAGTCGAACGGGGTGGACGGGGCGACGATGCGCCAGCCCGCGGAGGTGGCGAAGATCCCGGCGGGGTCCATCGAGTGCTGCGAGCCGTACCCGGTGCCCATGGCGACCTTGCTCCGGAGCACGAACGGCACGGCGCCGTCGCCGCCGTACATGTGCCGGGCCTTGGCGATCTGGTTGAAGAGCTGGTCGGCCGCGACCCACATGAAGTCGGCGTACATCAGCTCGACCACGGGCTTGTAGCGCCCGTCCAGCGCGATGCCCCCACCGAGCCCGGTGAAGGCGTTCTCGCTGATCGGCGTGCCGAGGACGCGGTCCGGGTGGGCGTCCTTGAGCCCCTTGGTCGCGCCGTTGGTGCCGCCGGCCAGCCGGTGCACGTCCTCGCCCATCACGACGACGGTGTCGTCGGTCTCCATGCGCCGGGCCATCACGCCGGCGACGGCGTCGATGAACTTCTGCTCGGCGAGCGCGCCCGTGAAGTCGTCGCGGTCCGCGAAGCGTGCGCCGGTGAACTCGCTCAGGTCACCGCGGACCCCCACGTTCACCCAGCTCGGGTCGGGCCACTCGCCGGGCTTGATCCGCCGCTGGCCGGGCTTGCCGCCGGGCAGCGGTTCGAGCAGGACGTCGCCGATCTCGGCGAGCAGCTTCGTGGCGCGTTCGGTCGTCGCGTCGATCTCGTCCTGGGTGAGGATGCCGCGTCGTGTCAGGTGGCCGGAGAGCTGCTTTATCGGATCACGGTCCCGCCACTCCGTCTCCTCTTCCTTCGTGCGGTAGCCGAAGGCGCTGCCCGGGAAGGGGCCGTTCTGGTGGAAGTAGCGGTAGACGTCCGCCTCGATCACGGCGGGGCCGTTGCCGGCGCGCATGTGCGCGAGGGCCTCGTTCATGGCGAGGTGGACGGCCAGCGGGTCCATGCCGTCGACCTTCCAGCTCGCGATCCCGAAGCCGGGGCCGCGGCCCGAGAGCCGGGGCTCTCCGGTGGCCTCGTCGACCGTGGTCGACACGGCGTACCGGTTGTTCTCGATGAAGAAGCACAGCGGCAGGCGCCACGCGGAGGCCAGGTTCATCGTCTCCAGCGTCGAGCCGATGTTGGTCGCGCCATCGCCGAAGTAGGTGACCGCGACCGCGTCGGTGCCGGCCTGCCGGTGCGCCCACGCTGAGCCGGCCGCGAGCGGCACCCCGCCGCCGACGATGGCGTTCGTGCCGATGGCGCCGGCCTCCTTCCACTGCAGGTGCAT
>JAOPYG010000073.1 GCA_025964685.1 Actinoallomurus sp.
TTCAGCTTCGCCCAGTTGCAGGCCCTCCCGCAGACGCGGATGACCGACACCTTCCACTGCGTCACCGGGTGGAGCGTGCCGAAGGTGGCGTGGGCGGGCGCTGCTGGAGCGCTGCTTCACCACCCCGCACACCGGCAAGGTCACCTGGCGGCAGCTGCTCGACACCATCCGGACCGTCGGCCCCGAGCACTCGGTGCTCTCCAGCGACCTCGGGCAGCCCTTCAACCCGCCCGTCGAGGACGGCCTGGCACTCATGGCCGACACGTTGCTGGAGGACGGGTTCGGCGAGGACGAGATCCGCGTGATGGCGGTCGTGAACAGCCGCCGGGTCGCGGGTGAGGACCCCCGATGACCCAACGATGCGTCGCCGTCCTCGGCCTGGGAGAGGCCGGCGGCGCGATCTCCCGTGACCTCGCCGCGGCGGGCGTACGCGTGCGGGCCTATGACCCGCTGCCCCGGCCGGCGGACGGCCTCATCTCCTGTACGGACGAGGCCGACGCGGCACGGGGAGCCGACCTCGTCCTCAGTGTGAACAGCGCGAAGGCCGCCGAGGACGCGCTGCGGGCCGGGCTGCCGGGCATGGCCGAGGGTGCGGTGTGGGCCGACCTGAACACTGCGGCGCCCGCGCTCAAGCGCCGGCTCGATGAGCTGGCCGCCGACGCCGGGGTCGCGTTCGCCGACGT
Organism: Actinoallomurus sp.; assembly: GCA_025964685.1. Classification (GTDB taxonomy): domain Bacteria; phylum Actinomycetota; class Actinomycetes; order Streptosporangiales; family Streptosporangiaceae; genus Actinoallomurus. The sequence continues at coordinate 684 of JAOPYG010000073.1, forward strand.
GGCGCTCATGGCGCCCGTGCCCGGCAAGGGGCTGTCCACGCCGATGCTGGTCTCCGGTCCGGCCGCCCGCGCGTACGCCGACCTGCTGGGCCCGGTCGGCGCGCGCGTGACCACGCTCGATGCCCCAGCCGGGGAGGCGGCCGGCCGCAAGCTGCTGCGCAGCGTGTTCTTCAAGGGGATGGCCGCGGCCGCGGTGGAGGCGCTGTACGCCGCCCGCCAGGCCGGCCTGGAGGACTGGATGCGCGGGCACATCGCCGAGGAGCTCGCCGGCGCCGACGAGGCGTTCGCCGAGCGGCTGGAGACGGGAAGCCACCGCCACGCGACGCGCCGGGCGGAGGAGATGCGCGCGGCGACGGAGCTGCTCACCGAGCTGGACGTGCCACCGCGGATCAGTGAGGCGAGCCGCGCCTGGCTCGTCCAGCTCGCCGGCGAACCGGCACCGGAACAGTGACGACCACTCCTCCCAAGCCGGCACGCCCCCTGCCCACGGAGACCGGGAGCGTCCTGGCGGTGATCCGGGAGGCGATCATCACGGGTGAGTTCGCCCCCAACCAGCGCCTCGTCGAAGCGGACCTGTCCGAGCAGTTCGGCGCGAGCCGGAGCGGCGTACGCTCCGCGCTGTTCGAGCTGGCCAACGAGGGTCTCGTCGAACGCGTCCAGAACCGTGGCGCCCGCGTACGCGCCGTCACCCTCGACGAGGCGATCGAGATCTCCGAGATCCGCATGGTGGTGGAGGGCCTGTGTGCGGCAAAGGCCGCCGAGCGCATCACCGGCGAGCAGATCACGGAGCTGCGGGCGCTGGGCTCGGCGATGCGGACGGCGGTGGCCGACGGACACGTCGTGCGCTACTCCGAGCTCAACCAGACCCTGCACCTGCGAATCCTGCAGATCAGCGGCCAGTCGGCCGCGGCCGGCGTCCTCGAACGCCTGCGCGCGCAGAACGTACGCCACCAGTTCCGGCTCGCGCTCGTCCCTGGGCGCCCCAACGTCTCGCTCGCCGAGCACCTGGCCATCATCGACGAGGTCTGCGCCCGCGCCCCGCAAGCGGCCGAACGCGCCGCGCGCCGCCACCTGCTCAGCGTCATCGACGCGCTCAAGTCCGCCTGACCTCAGCCCGGCGTCGGTGGCGCGCATGCCGGGCGGACCGAGGTGCCGAGCACCCAGCCACGATGGCCGTCGCCAGTGCGGATGTAGGCCCAGCGTTGGCTGTGGTCGCGTTTCAGGACGCCCACGACCTCGCCGTGGTGGAGGATCCCGGTCTGCGCGCCTCGGGGGGCGTCGCGGAGTTCGAGGTCCTCGGCGCAGACGACGCGCCGTAACGGCCGGGCGCCCGTGCCGCTGTGGGCGGACCACGGGTGCCACACGAGGATCGCCGCGCCGAAGCCGGTGAGGATCAGGGCGGCGATCGACAGCAGCCGGCGGCCCGGCGCTGAGCGGCGCGGCAGGACCGGCGCCCGTCCCGCGGTGATGGCACGCAGCGCCTCCGCCAGGTCGGCGGCGGACCCCAGCCGGTCGCGCGGGTCCTTGGCGAGGGCGGCGGCGATCACGTCGTCGTAGGCGCGGGGCAGCTCCGGCGCCCGGTCCCTCGCGCGCGGTGGCGGGGAGACGGCGAGGTTGTACGCCAGCTCGGGCAGGCTCTCATCCGGATAGGGCGGCTCTCCGGTGAGCGCGGTGTAGAGCACGCCACCGAGGCCGTAGATGTCGCTGCGGGCGGTCACGGGTTCGCCGCGCCACTGCTCGGGGGCCATGTAGGCGAACGTCCCGGCCGCCGCGGACGGCTCCCCGGTCCGGGCCCAGACGCTGTCCTCGGTCAGCCCGGGAGGGGGGACGGGCGCGGCGATGCCGAAGTCGGCGAGTCGCGCGCTGAGCGCCCCGCCGGTCTCGTCCAGCAGGACGTTGCCGGGCTTGACGTCGCGGTGCACGAGTCCGGCGGCGTGGACGGCCTCCAGGGCGTCGGCGGCCTCCGCGACGACACGCGCCGCCTCGGCGGGGGGCAGCGGTCCGGCTTCGACGACGTATCGGCGCAGGTCGCGTCCTGGCACCTGGTCCATGACGATCCAGGCGAGGTCGTCCGCGCCGCCGTGGTCGCGGACGCGTACGACACCGGGATGGTCGACGGCCGACGCGCGGTGGGCCTCGGCGAGCAGGGTGGCCGCGTCGCCCGTCGTGGAGAAGATCTTGATCGCGACGACCGCTCCGGTGGCGTCCTCGACCGCGGACCAGACGGTACCCATGCCGCCGCGGCCGAGCTCGGTCCCGAGCGTGTATCCGGGGACCGTCGGAGGTGAGGATGACACGGGCGTCACGTTAATCACCGCCCGCCGGTTCCGCCTCCGCTATGACTCCCCGGCCTTACCGAAACGCTGGGGGAGTCGCGCAGCAGGCGGCGCCCGACCCTTCGTACGGCCGCGGGGGACAGCGGCGCTTCTCCCGGCTCCACGAGGTAACGCCCGCCCATCGACCGGCCCGTTCACACGGCGGGCCGGTCGTTCGGCAGCCTAGAATTCTGTTCTAGAAAATGCTTCCAGCACTGGAGGGCCCATGGGCGGCGAGCTGAAGGTCACCTGCGATCCTGCGGACGTCGGCTTCGACGCGGAGCGGCTGCGCCGAATCGACGCCCACTTCGCGGCGTACGTCGATGACGGGCGGCTGCCCGGCTGGCTGGCGCTCGTGAGCCGCCACGGCGAGATCGCGCACCTGTCCGCCTGCGGCTCACGCGACCTCGCCTCCGGCGCCCCGGTCGAGACCGACACTCTCTTCCGCATCTACTCGATGTCGAAGCCCGTCACCTCCGTAGCGGCGATGACGCTGTACGAGGAGGGCGCCTTCGAGCTGACCGACCCGGTCGCCCGTTTCATCCCGTCCTTCGGCGACATGCGCGTCTACGAGCAGGGCCCGGCCGCCCAGCCGACCACCCGCCCCGCGGCCGAGCCGGTACGGATCTGGCACCTCCTCACCCATACCGCCGGCCTGGTCTACGGGTTCCAGCACGTCAGCGTCGTCGATGAGATGTACCGCGACGCCGGGTTCGACCGCGGCACGCCCCGTGGCCTGGACCTCGCAGGGACCGTCGACCGGCTGGCGGAGCTGCCCCTGCTCTTCGAGCCCGGCTCACAGTGGAACTACTCCGTGGCCACCGACGTCCTGGGCCGGCTCATCGAGGTCGTCTCCGGGCAGCCGCTGGACCGCTTCCTTCAGGAGCGGATCTTCGACCCGCTGGAGATGACCGACACCGGATTCTTCATCGACGCGGCCGACGCGGACCGCATGGCCTCGCTCTACACCGCGGGCACCGACGGGCGCGCCGTGCCGCTCGACACCCGCGACGCGGCGCTCCGCCGGCCCCGGGTGCCGGCGGGCGGCGCCGGGCTGATCTCCAGCGCCGGCGACTACCACCGCTTCACCCAGATGCTGCGCCGCGGCGGCGAACTCGACGGCGTACGCGTGCTGAGCCCGCGCACGGTCGCGTACATGACGCGCAACCACCTGCCCGGCGGGGCCGACCTGGAGGAGTTCGGCCGGCCGGTGTTCGCCGAGGTCTCCTACGGTGGCGTCGGCTTCGGCCTCGGCTTCGCGGTCGTGCAGGACGCGGCCAAGACCAGGACCCTGTCGTCCGAAGGCGAGTTCAACTGGGGCGGCGCGGCGAGCACGGTGTTCTGGGTGGACCCGGTGGAGCAGGTGACGGCGGTCTTCCTCACCCAGCTCCTCCCCTCCAGCACCCACCCGATCCGCACCCGGCTGAGACAACTGGTCAACCAGGCGCTCGTCGACTGAGGCCCGGCGCCGGCGATCGGTCCGTCACCCCGCGTCCGCGAGGTCGGTGGAGTACCCGAGTTCGCTGGCCGCCTCGAGCTCCTCGATACGGCCCGTCAGCGCGGCGTGCACGGACTGGTAGGCGTCACTGCCCAGCGTGAGCCGGCGCGGTGCCGGCGAGACCTCGACCGAGGCGATGACGGCGTCGGGCGATCTCGTCCGGGTCGCCGGGTCCGTTGGCGGTGATGCCTTCAGGGGCTTCGATGTACGGACGCGCCTGCCCGACAGGGGTGTCCGCGTAGGCGTCGAGGGCCGGGGCGACATCCAGGGAACGCCCGAACCGGGTGCGGGCGACTCCGGGCTCGACCAGCGTGACCTCGATGCCGAACGGCGCGGTCTCCATGATCACGGACTCGAAGAACCCGCCACCGATCCCGCCGCGCGGACCCGGCTTCACCGTGCCGCCGTCGTCGCGACGGCCACGGCCATGATCGACGCCTTGACGGGTGACTCCCCTGCCGCAGAGGCGGGCCTGGTCGGCCTGGATACGCTGGAGCCAGGCGACCAGGCGTGACGCGGTCACCTGCGGGAGCGGCGGGGGCAGGCTCTCGCGCCGGCAAGAAGGGTCCTCAGTTGCAGAACGCCGTGGGCCGGGTTGCGCAGCGGAGTGGGGAACGGCAGGCGTACGTCACGGCGGCCGCCCGCTCGCTGAAGACGAAGGACGATGCCGTAGCGGTCGAGCCGCAACGGGTCCACGCGGGTGACGCCGATCAGCAGGCGTGGCTCCACCAGGTGTGACAGCAGTTCGACGGCGTCCCCGTGGGCGTCGGCCAGGTGGGTGAGGATCTCCGCCTCGGTCTCTGCGAGGGGATCCGGCTCGGCACCGAGCAGTTCGTCCAGATCGACATCGATCGTGTGGCCGTCGTACCCGAGTTCGGCGCCGGCCGTCTCGAAGCACAGCGCGTTCGTGCCCGGGCGGTCCAGGCTCAGCCAGCCGCCCAGCAGGACGCGGGCCCGGACGCGGTCCGGGACCGCGACCGGCGCCACGTCGGTGAACTCCACGGTCGCCGGCAGGTCGCCGTACGGGGTGGAGGCGACCTCACCGCCAACGTGACATTCGGGCGGGACGTTGAGGAACAGCCGGTCGGGGGTCTCCAGCGAGTGCAGCCCGACCAGCTCGACGCGATGGCCCGCGGTCGTCAGGGTCAGGGACCTGGCCGCGGCGAGCACGGAACGGACCAGCTCGGCGGGGCTCGGCTCTGCGATCGGCGCCGCGTGATCGGTGGCGGACATCCAGCCTCCCTTAGTAAGGTAAGCCTAACCTTAGTCTCTAGAGAGGCGTCATGAACAGATCACGACCGAAGACGAAACGCTCGCGCGCACTGGGGCTCGCGCTCACGCCGAAGTGCGTGCGGTACTTCGAGCGCCGCCCGTACCCGCCCGGCGTGCACGGGCGCAGCCGTAAGCAGATGTCGGACTACAAGACGCGCCTGCTGGAAAAGCAGCGCCTGCGCGCCCAGTACGACGTGAGCGAGAAGCAGCTGCGTCGCGCCTTCGACCGTTCGGCACGTGGCGCGGGCAAGACCGGCGACGCGCTGGTGACCGATCTGGAGACGCGCCTGGACGCCCTCGTGCTGCGCGCCGGCTTCGCCCGCACGATCTACCAGGCCCGGCAGTTCGTCTCCCACCAGCACTTCCTGGTGAACGGCGAGCGCGTCGACATCCCCTCCTACCGCGTACGGCCGGGCTCGGTGATCAGCGTCGCCGAGCGCAGCCGGACCATGCCGCCGTTCCTGCTGGCCGCGGCGGGCGCGGACGCTCCGGAGCACGTCCCGGACTACCTGCGAGTCGACCACGCCAACCTTGCCGCGCAGCTCGTACGCCTCCCGGAGCGCAGCGAGATCCCGGTGCAGTGCGATGTCCAGCTCGTCGTGGAGTACTACTCCCGCTAGATCAGCACCTCGGGCACCGGAGCGCCGAGGTGCTCGAGCAGGGCGGCGAGCTTGCGGTCCAGCTCGACGCCCACGGCGGCGATGCCGGGATCGCCGAAACTGCCGAACCTGGTGCTCGGCTGGTCCACGGCGAACCACGTCACCCCCTCGCGGTCCTCATGGATCGCGGTCCGCAGCGGCGCGTAGAGCATGATGGCCGGGTTGATGGCGTACATCCGCTGGGCGATCGTGTGGTTGCCCATGAGGTACTCCACGCAGTTCCAGCGGTCGCCGGCCAGCCCCATGATGGGCCTGGCGTCGAACTCCCAGTAGCGGATGAACTCGTGCGGGGCGTTCTCCTCGGTCGCCCGCAGGACCTCCTGCCACGACGCGTCGGCGCGTGCGAGCTCGGCGAACCGGCCGGCGTCGAACACGGGTACGGCCCGCTCGTAGCGGCTACGAAAATCGCCGTACGGCGGGCCGACGGCGATCTCCAGCCGATTCACCTCGTGCGCGACGGTCCGGATCACGGTGACGTCATACCCAGTTCTCCGCCCGCCGGGCGACCGGCGCAAGGCCCCTGAGCGGCGCTATCACTTCACAACTTTTATCAAGGCAATTAAGAAGCCTCCTACCAGTGTCGGCAGCCTCTTGACGGAAAGATTTTCCCCAGGTTAAATCACGCCATGAATTAAGCCCCCAGACCGCGTGGAGCCTCGGCCCCGCCAGGCCGATCGGTCTCCACACCCCCAGGAGACGATCCATGAGATCCCTGCCCCACCCCCGCGCTGCCACGGTCCTCTGGGCCATGGTCCTGGCGCTCACGGTCATGCTCGTCACGCCCCCGCGGCCTGCCCACGCCGCCGACACCCTGCTGTCCCAGGGCAAGCCCACCACCGCCTC
>JAOPYG010000093.1 GCA_025964685.1 Actinoallomurus sp.
AGGCTTGTTGACGGCGAATTCCAAGCGTGTGGTTTATGACCTCTTCCGCTTCGGGGTCGGTTGGTGTCATGCTCTGACCGAGCACATAACAAGGAGAGTTGGATGGGTGAGCCTGGGGGCGGCGGACCACCCTCCCTTCGTACGGGGGACAGGATCGCCGTGGTCGCCCCGAGCGGTCCCAGCGACCCCGAACACCTGGAGCGTGGCTGTGCCGTGCTGCGCGACCTCGGGCTCGAGGTGGAGGTCGGCAAGCACGTCCTCGACCGTGACCCGTCCGGCCTCACCTACCTGGCTGGATCCGACGCCGACCGCGCCGCCGACCTGCAAGACGCCTGGTGCGACCCTCGGATCTCGGCGGTGCTGTGCGCCCGCGGCGGTTATGGCGCCTCTCGTGTGCTCGACCATCTCGACTGGCCGGCGCTGGCCCGCGCGACGCCCAAGCTGCTGCACGGCTCCAGTGACATCACCGCCCTGCACGCGGCGTTCGGCCGGCGGCTGGGGGTGCCGACGTCGTTCGGGCCGATGGTCAGCCTGACCCTCGCCGACGCCGAACCCGAGGGACTCGACCACCTGCGTCAGGCCCTGTTCGGCGCGGGCGCCCCGGTGCACGGTACGCACGCGCCGCGCGGCGGCCGGGCGCGCGGTGTGCTGACCGGCGGCACGCTCACGCTGCTCACGTCCCTGCTCGGCACCGCCCACGCCCCGGAGCCGGCGGCGGGGCGCATCGCGTTCCTGGAGGACGTCGGCGAGCACCCGTACCGCGTCGACCGCATGCTCACTCAACTGCTGCAGGCGGGCTGGTTCGAGGGTGTCGCCGGGATCGTGCTGGGCACCTGGATCGACTGCGGCGACCTCACCTCGGTCTTCGCGGACCGCCTGATGCCGATCGGCGTGCCGATCCTCGCGGGCGTCCCGGTCGGCCATGGTCCACGACAGCTCACGATACGGCTCGGCGCGGAGGCGGTGCTGGACGCGGACGCGCTGGTGCTCGGCTCGACCACGGGGGACGGCACGGACCGGCGCGTGCCGGCATCCGCGCCCGTAAGCGAGGAGACGCTGTGACGACCTTCGAGAGGCGCGACCGCAGGCCCACCGCGGCCGACGGCTCCGACCCTGCCCTGGACTCGCTCGTCGTCCTGGTCGCCGAGAGCCACGGGTACGGCTGCCGGTCGGTGCCGGGCGACGTGATGCTCCTCGACGGGCCGCAGCGCCTCCACATCGGCATGCGCAACCTGCGCCAGCTCGCGCGGCTGGTGCCACGCGACGACTGGCCCGCGCTGGTCGCCGACCACGTCGGCACGATCATCACGGCCATCGAGGAGCCGCTCGACCTCAGCGACTTCGCCCTCGTCAGCGGCCTGCTGCGCTCGCGCGTCTACCCGGTCGAGGCCCGCACGGGCCGGCTCATCTCCCGCCCGTTCGCGCCCGGCCTGATCGAGGCGATCGTCGCCGACACGCCGACGACCGTGCGCACCGTCGTCACCGACGACGCGCTCACGTGGCCGGTGACCCTCGACGAGGTGTTCGCGGTCGGCCGCGACGGCGTCCGCGCCGACGGCCCGCTCGAGTGCGACGTCATCGACGACACCGGCATCCGCGTGCTGGAGGGTTCGACGTTCTACGCCGCCACTCATCTGGTGTGGCTGGAGTCCTACCTCGATCCGGGCCCCTACGGCGCTCTCGCGGTCGCGCCGACCCGCAGCACGATCGCCGCGTGCTCGATCCGCAAGGACACCGTCCAGCTCACCGCCGAACGCCTGCGCGCCTTCGCCCGCGACTCCCACGAAGACGGACCGGGCTCGCTGACCCCGGAGCTGTTCTGGTGGCGCCACGGCACCCTCACGCTGCTGGAGCCCGCGAACACCGGCCGCGGCGAACTACCCGACGGCTTCTTGAACCACCTCACCTCGCTGCCCTGAACCGGCGCCGATCCAGGCCCTGGTTCTCTACTCGAGAGCCGGGCGCTGGGTCTTGAGCTCGTCGTAGCGTTCCACTATTCGACGGGGAGGAAATGCTGAGGAGAATCGCCGGACCGACTCGTCTCGGCGGTCAACGGTGAAGGCCGCGGAGCCCCGGGGTGACGAATCCTCATCGCCGGCTCGCACCAGGACCAGCCATCCGCCGGGAAACTCAGTGACGTCGAATTCCTCCGGCAGCCTCTGATGAGGCTCCCCGGCGTCCCGTGCCAGAATGCCCTGAACTTTCTGTATCGCTCCGTGAGCGTCCATCAAATTTCCCTCCCGTGCCGGTCCCGAACAATCGCTTCGCATACCGTGACGTCAGAAGCGTCATAGCCAAGACCGTTCACGCTGGGCGGCCATCCTTCTATCAAGCCGGTTTGTCCGTCCACCGCAAGGATCTCGCCGTCCGAGTTCACCGCATTGAAGTAATGGCCGCCGCCCCCGCGCCAGTCAACACCGATCATGGCCGAGGATCCATGGCCACCCGCCGCGAGTCGACTTTCTATGTCAGAGAAGTTCATCTTCTCAAAGCGGGAGCCACTCCAGTCTTCGGTACGTTGATTCCACTCGCCCGTAGGGGGTACGAGCCCTGCGGCAACCTGTGATCCGCCGCGCCAGTTGCGTTCTACCGACCGCGTGCAGTCCGCGCAGTTTCTGTCTCGGTCCGCTCTGGTCGGATCACCGTATCCTGGGTTGATATCGCCGACCCAGTGCGATGGCTGCTCGAAGGGGCGCTGGCGCTCTCCGATGGCGCGCTCCTCCGATGCGTTCGGAGCGTTGTAGTCCCCGAGATATACGTTCCAGACTCTCGTCCGGAGATCAGGTGCACGAGCCAGGTCAATGCACTCATCGCCCGATGACGGCTGATCCACGGTCTGTTCAGGAATGGCGTCGTCGGAACGCTGCTCTGTACTCGCCTGGCCCTCTGTACTCGTCTTGCCGGGGCCGGTTTCGTCGCTGCCCTGGCCTCCTGTGACGTTGTCCTCACGGTGCTTTCCAGTGGCCTGGGCGCCGGTCTCGTGGCGGCCGCCGCGCCTGCGCGGCTGTCGGCGCGTGAGGGATAGTCCTCGTCGCCGGTGACGTCAGGTGGGGGACGGCGGTCGACCGGTGGCGGTTGCTCAACGGGGTCGGCGCCGTCATCGGGGCCTGCGCCGGTGCGGTCAATGCCCATCAGGATCGCGGACTTGTCACTACGCCCATTTCGGTAAGCGCCGGTGCGTGGAGGTCGCTAGGTGGTCCGCCGGCCGCCGGGCAGGCCGTCGTGGCCCTCCAGGTCGTACGCGGTGAGCACGAGTGGCACGTGGCTGAAGGCCTGCGGGAAGTTGCCGACCTGCCGCTTAAGGCGCGGGTCGTACTCCTCGGCGAGCAGGCCCACGTCGTTGCGCAGGTCCAGCAGCCGCTCGAACAGCTCCCGTGCCTCGTCCGTGCGGCCGATCTGCTGCAACGCGCCGGCCAGCCAGAAGCTGCACGCCAGGAACGCGCCCTCGCGGCCCGGCAGCCCGTCGACGCCCTGGTCCTCACCGGTGGCGTACCGCTCGACGAACCCGTCGGTGGTGAGTTCGCGCTGCACCGCCTCGATCGTGCCGACCACGCGTGGGTCGTCGGCCGGCAGGAAACCGACCCGGGGGATGAGCAGCAGCGCCGCGTCCAGCTCGCGTGAGCCGTAGGACTGGGTGAACGTGCCGCGGTCGGCGTCGAAGCCCTTCGCGCAGACCTCGCGGTGGATCTCGTCGCGCAGGGCACGCCACCGCTCGACCGGGCCGCTGCGGTCGAACTGCTCCACCATGCGGACCGCGCGGTCGACGGCGACCCAGGTCATGACCTTGGAGTGCACGAAATGCCGGCGCGGCCCGCGGACCTCCCACAGACCCTCGTCCGGGTCGCTCCAGTGCTCCTCGACGAAGCCGATCATCGCGCTCTGCAGCGACCAGGCGTGCCGCTCCGGCTGGATGCCGCTGCCGACCGCCAGGTACAGCGAGTCGGCGACCTCGCCGTAGACGTCGAGCTGGAGCTGCTTGGCCGCGGAGTTCCCGGCACGTACGGGCCGTGAACCCTCGTAGCCGGGCAGCCAGTCGAGTTCGTACTCCTCGAGCCGGCGCTCGCCGGCCACGCCGTACATGATCTGCAGGTCCTCGGGGCTGCCCGCCACGGCGCGCATCAGCCACGACCGCCATGCCTTGGCCTCGTCGCGGTAGCCGCTGCGCAGCAGCGCCTCGAGCGTCATCGTCGCGTCGCGCAGCCAGCAGAAGCGGTAGTCCCAGTTGCGCACCCCGCCGATGGCCTCGGGCAGCGAGGTGGTGGCCGCGGCGACGATGCCGCCGGTGGGTTCGTAGGTCAGCGCCTTCAACGTGGCGAGCGAGCGCACGACGGCGTCGCGGTACCGGCCGGAGTAGGTGCACTGCCGGGCCCAGTCCGTCCAGTACCGCTCGGTGCTCGCCAGGGCCTCGTACGGGTCGACGTCGCGCGGCGCCGGAAGGTGCGAGGGATGCCAGGTGAAGACGAACGGCAGGGAGTCGCCCTCGCAGACGACGAACGTCGCGCGGTGGGCGAAG
>JAOPYG010000099.1 GCA_025964685.1 Actinoallomurus sp.
GGGCGGCGGCGGGATCAACTCGACGCTGGACATCTACGTCGACGGCACGTTCCTCAAGGCCATCGACCTGACCTCGCACTACGCGTGGCTGTACGGCAACGAGACGAGCCCCGGCAACTCGCCGGACTCGACCCCGCGCCACATCTATGACGAGGCCCACGTGCTGCTCGGCACGACCGTGCCGGCCGGCCACAAGATCCGGCTGCAGAAGGACGCGGCCAACAGTGCCGCCTACTACTCGATCGACTTCATCAACACCGAGCAGGCGAACGCGATCGCCAACCCTGACCCGTCCAAGTACACGGTGCCGGTCGGATTCGCCCAGCAGGACGTGCAGAACGCCCTCGACAAGGCCCGGCAGGACCCGAACCTGACCGGCGTCTACCTGCCCGCGGGCACGTACCAGACGTCGAGCAAGCTGCAGGTGTACGGCAAGGCGATCAAGGTCGTCGGTGCGGGCCCCTGGTACACCCAGTTCCAGGCGCCCACGGGACAGGAGAACACCGACATCGGGATCCGGGCCGACTCGACCGCGAACGGCTCGACGTTCTCCGGCTTCGCCTACTTCGGCAACTACACGTCGCGGATCGACGGCCCCGGAAAGGTGTTCGACTTCTCGAACGTCGCCAACGACACGATCGACAACGTGTGGGTCGAGCACATGGTCTGCATGTACTGGGGCGCCAACACCGACCACATGACCATCACCAACTCGCGGATCAGGGACACGTTCGCCGACGGCATCAACATGACCAACGGCAGCACGGACAATCTGGTCTCCAACGACGAGGCCCGGTCCACCGGCGATGACAGCTTCGCGCTGTTCTCGGCGATCGACGCGGGCGGCGCCGACGAGAAGAACAACGTCTTCCAGAACCTCACGGCGATCCTGCCGTGGCGGGCCGCCGGCCTCGCCGCCTACGGCGGCTACGACAACACCTTCAAGAACATCTACATCGCCGACACGCTGGTGTACTCCGGCATCACGATCAGCTCGCTCGACTTCGGCTACCCGATGAACGGCTTCGGCCCGAACCCGACGAACTTCAGCAACATCTCGATCGTGCGGGCCGGCGGCCACTTCTGGGGCGCGCAGACCTTCCCGGGGATCTGGCTGTTCTCGGCCTCGAAGGTGTTCCGCGGCATCCGGGTGAGTGACGTGGACATCATCGACCCGACCTACTCCGGGATCATGTTCCAGACCAACTACAGCGGAGGTCAGCCGCAGAACCCGGTCACCGACACCGTGCTCACCAACATCACGATCACCGGCGCGCACAAGAGCGGCGACGCCTATGACGCGAAGTCCGGCTTCGGGATCTGGGCCAACGAACTGCCCGAGCCCGGTCAGGGCCCGGCGGTCGGCTCGGCCACCTTCCAGAACCTCAAGCTGAGCGACAACGCCGTGGACATCAGGAACACGACGTCAACCTTCACGATCAACGTCCAGTAGGGGAGGCAGAACGCCCCGGCACCTTCGGGTGCCGGGGCGTTCGCCCGTCCGGGCCCGCCTGATCAGGCCGCTGAATCCGAGCGGTTCCGGGCGCGCCACGTGCCCGCTGGGGCGCTGTGTGATGATCGTCACGTCCCCCACAGGCCCTCTTCCAGCAGGCCAGGGCACTGCTGTCTCAGTGGTCCCGCCCCGTGTGCGCGAACCCGGGTGAGGTGGTGGCCGTGCCGCCCCGGGCAGTGAAATGATCGTCAGTTAATAGACCACCCGTTTTCCTCCCTGATGTCGCGATTCATAGGATGTGGTGGGTTACTCCCATGACCTCGGAGGGGCAATGAGCATTCTGGGCACCCGAGTCGTGCGCACCGAGGATCCGCGCCTTCTGACCACCGGCGCGACCTACCTCGAGGATCTGCGCCTGCCCGAGCTTCAAGGCGCCGCCTACGCGACCTTCGTGCGCAGCCCGATGGCCCATGCCCGGATCACCGAGATCGACGTCTCCGCGGCACTGGCGGAGCCGGGTGTTGTCGCCGTACTGACCGCCCGCGATCTCGACGACATCCCGGACCGGCCGGCCGGCGCGGGCGCGGAGCCGCTGCTCGCCGGGGACGTGGTGCGCTTCGCCGGAGAGCCGGTCGCGCTCGTCCTGACCGAGGAGGCCTACCAGGGCGAGGACGTGGCCGAGCTGGTCAGCGTGGACTACGAGGAACTGCCCGTGGTCGTCGGTGTCGACCAGGGACTGCGCGACGAGACGCTGCTCTTCCCCGGCACGGACTCGAACGTCGTCTCCACGGGTGGCGCGGAAGCCTTCGACGACGCCGCGTTCGCCGACTGTGAGGTGGTCGTCGAGCGCACCATCGTCAACCAGCGCGTGGCCGCGGCTCCGCTGGAGGTACGCGCCACGGCCGCCATCTGGGCCGATGACCGGATGACGCTCTGGGTGAGCACGCAGAACGTGCACGGGGTCAGGGACGCCGTCGTCGATCGGCTCGGTCTCGGCAAGGGGGCGGTCCGTGTCATCGCGCCGGACGTCGGCGGCGGCTTCGGTGCCAAGATCGGGGCCGACCGGGAGACGATCACGGTGGGCTGGGCGGCACGCCGTACGGGCCGGCCGGTGCGCTGGGTCGAGACCCGCAACGAGAACATGGTGGGCATGTCGCACGGCCGGGCGCAGGTGCACACCGTCACGATCGGCGGCAGCCGCGATGGCCGTGTCTCCGCCTACCGGCTCGACATCGTCCAGGACTGCGGCGCGTACATCCGCCTGGGCACGATGCTGCCCAACCTCACGATGCTGATGGCCAGCGGCGTGTACGACCTGCCGCGGGTCGAGACGGCGTACCGCACCGTCCTCACGAACACCACGCCGATCGCGGCGTACCGCGGCGCCGGCCGGCCTGAGGCCACCGCCGCGATCGAACGCGCGATGGACCTGTTCGCCGCCGAGATCGGCATGGACGCGGCCGAGGTACGCCGGCGCAACCTCGTCCCGCCCGACAAGTTCCCGTTCACGACCAAGACCGGGGCGACCTACGACACCGGTGAGTACGCCAAGGCGCTCGACACCGTGCTGGACGCCGCCGGCTACGAGGAGCTGCGGGCCGAGCAGCGAAGGCGTCGTGAACGCGGCGACCCGCGCCAGCTCGGCATCGGGGTCTCCACCTACGTGGAGATCACCGGAGGAGGCCCGGAGGCCGGCGAGACCGCGCGGCTCTCGGTGCACACCGACGGCACGGTGACCGTGTGGACCGGCAGCTCCCCGCACGGACAGGGACACGCGACCGCGTGGGCGATGCTCGTCCAGGACGAGCTCGGCATCCCCATGGACCGCATCACGGTGCGGCACGGCGACACCGACGTGCTGACCGAGGGCGTCGGCACCTTCGGATCCCGGTCCCTGCAGCTCGGCGGCACGGCGGTGCACAACGCCGCGGTCGAGGTCAAGGAGCGGGCACGCGAGCTCGCGGCGGAGGAGATGGAGGCCGACCCGGCCGACCTCGTCCTCGACACCGAGAACGGCACCTGGACCGTACGCGGCGTGCCCGGCCAGGGAGTGGCCTGGGCGCAGCTCGCCGAACGCGCCGGTCCGGACGGGCTGTCCGCGGACACGAAGTTCGCCACGAAGCAGGCGACGTTCCCGTTCGGTGCGCACGTCGCGGTCGTCGAGGTCGACATCGAGACCGGTGTGCCGCGTCTCGTGCGGCACGTGACCGTCGACGACGCCGGGCCGGTCGTCAACCCGATCCTCGCCGAGGGCCAGCGTCACGGAGGCATCGCCCAGGGTGCCGCGCAGGCGCTCTACGAGGAGATGGCCTACGACGAGTACGGCAACCCCGTGACCGCCACCCTGATGGACTACACCTTCGTCACCGCCGCCGAGCTCCCGAGCTTCGAGCTGGTCGCGATGGAGACACCCACGTCGGTGAACCCGCTGGGCGTGAAGGGGATCGGTGAGGCCGGGACGATCGGCTCCACGCCGGCCGTGCAGAGCGCCGTGGTGGACGCGCTCGCCCACCTGGGGATCCGGCACATCGACATGCCGGCCACACCCGAACGCGTCTGGACCGCGATCAACGAAGCGAGGACCGCCCAGTGAACGTGACGATCACTGTCAACGGCGAGAAGACCAGCCACGAGGTGGAGGACCGCACTCTGCTGGTCCACCACCTGCGCGACGCGGTCGGCCTCACCGCCACCAACATCGGCTGCGACACGAGTACCTGCGGGTCGTGCACCGTGCTCCTGAACGGCGAGTCCGTGAAGTCGTGCACGGTGCTCGCTGCCCAGGTCGACGGCGATGAGATCCAGACGCTCGAGGGGCTGACCGGCGAGGACGGCGAGATGGACGCGGTCCAGAACGCCTTCCAGCAGAAGCACGCGCTCCAGTGCGGCTTCTGCACCCCGGGCATGGTGATGGCGGCGACCTCCCTGCTGCGGGAGAACCCTGACCCCACCGAGGACGAGATCCGCATGGCCCTGAAGGGCAACCTGTGCCGGTGCACCGGCTACCACAACATCGTCCAGGCGATCCTGACCGCGGCGGAGGATGCGCGATGATCCCTCCCAAGTTCGTCTACCGGCGGGCCGGATCGGCGGAAGAGGCCCTGAGCCTGGTCGCCGAGTACGGCGACGACGCGAAGCTGATCGCGGGCGGCCACTCGCTGCTCCCGTTGATGAAGCTGCGCCTCGCGCAGCCGGAGGTGCTCGTGGACATCGGCCGCGTCCGCGAGCTCTCCTACATCCGCGGTGAGGCCGACCACATCGCGATCGGCGCGCTCACCCGCTATCACGACCTGGAGCACTCCGAGCTGCTCGCCGAGGAGCTGCCGCTGCTCGCACACGCCTCGGGCCGCGTCGGCGATCCTCAGGTACGCCACCGTGGCACCATCGGCGGCTCCATCGCCCACGGTGACGCGGCGTCGGATGTGCCGGCCGTCGTGCTCGCTCTGGACGGGACGCTGGTCGTCTCCGGACCGTCCGGCGTACGGGAGATCCCGTCCGGCGAGTTCTTCCACGGGCCGTTCGAAACGGCGCTGGAGCCCGAAGAGCTGCTCACCGAGATCCGCCTGCCCCGGCCCGCCTCGTCCTCGTGGGCGTTCCAGAAGCTGACCAGCCGGGCCATCGACTGGGCCGTCGTGGCCGTCGCCGTACAGGGCCGGTCCGTGGGGCTGGTCAACATGGGGTCGACCCCGCTGCGGGCGACGGCCGTGGAGCGGGCCCTGGCCGACGGCGCCGCGATCCCGGACGCGGCGGCCCAGGCCGCCGAGGGCACCTCGCCGTTCCCCGACCGCAACGCCAGCACGGCGTACCGCCAGCACCTGGCACGCGTCCTGACGCGCCGGGCCCTGGAAGAGGCGGGCTCGCGCGCCTGACGAGTCAGCCGGCGGCGCGGATGTCCTCGGCCGCCGGCGCTCGTCCGGGCTCGGAGCGTGCCGGTCCCGGCAGCGCCAGCCGCAGGATGCGCTTGTAGACCGAGCCCACCTGCCGCGCCAGCGAGCCGGACGTGTACGGCAGCTCGAACCGCCGGCACAGGGCGCGGACGCGTGGCGCGATCTCGGCGTACCGGTTGCTCGGCAGGTCGGGGAACAGGTGGTGCTCGATCTGGTGACTCAGGTTGCCGGTCATGAGGTGGAGCAGCCTCCCGCCCTCGATGTCGCAGGAGCCGGCCAGCTGGCGGACGTACCACTCGCCGCGGGTCTCGCCCTCGAGCCGGTCCTCGGTGAAGACCTCGGCGCCGTCGGGGAAGTGCCCGCAGAAGATGATGGTGTGCGCCCAGACGTTACGGGCGAGGTTCGCGGTGACGTCGCCGAGCAGGACCGGCACGAATCCGGGCCCCGCCAGCAGCGGGAACATCACGTAGTCCTTGGCGATCTGGCGCCCGACCTTGGCGGCGATGGCGCGCAGCTGGGTCAGGAACTCCTCCGCGCTCTTGTCCCCCGCCGGTATCCGCTCCACCTCCAGGTCATAGAGGGCGATGCCGTACTCGAAGAACAACGCGAGCAGCGCGTTATAGAACGGCTGGAGCAGGTAGACGGGATGCCAGCGTTGCTCCGGGCTGACCCGCAGGAGCGTGTAGCCGAGGTCACGGTCCTTGCCGAGCACGTTGGTCCAGGTGTGGTGCACGAAATTGTGCGAGTGCATCCACATGCGGGTGGGCGAGGCCATGTCCCAGTCCCACGTCGTCGAGTGGATCTTCGGATCGCGCATCCAGTCCCACTGCCCGTGCAGGACGTTGTGGCCGATCTCCATGTTCTCCAGGATCTTCGCGGTCGCCAGCGCCGTGGTTCCGGCGACCCAGGCGGGCGGCAGCCAGGAGGCGAAGAGCAGCGCGCGGCCGGCCAGCTCCAGTTTGCGCTGCGCCGCGATGACACGTCGGATGTACCTCGCGTCCGCGTCGCCGAGGCTCGCGATCACCTCGTCGCGGAGCCGGTCCAGCGCGCGGCCGAACTCCTCGACCTCGGCCGCGGTGAGATGGGCTGTGGTGGACATGGTCGGCCTCCCGTTCAAAGATCGATCTCCACGGAACCGGCGGCGGCCGACACGCAGGTCTGGATGAGGTCGCCCTCCTCGCCGTGGACCTGTCCGGTGCGAAGGTCGCGTACCTGACCGGAGGCGAGCCGCCCCACGCAGCTGCGGCAGACGCCGATCCGGCAGCCGCTCGGCAGCAGGGCACCCGCCTCCTCCCCGATGACGAGCAGCGGCAGGTCGCCGTCGGCGTCACACTCCCGGCCGCTCTTGATGAAGCGGACACGCCCGCCGTCCGTGACCGTCACGGGCGTCGTGGGGTGGAAGTGCTCGACGTGCAGCGGTTCGCGGTGGCCGGCCCAGTGCGCCTCGGCATCGGCGAGCATTCCGGCCGGCCCGCAGGCCCACGTGGGGCGCTCCGCCCAGTCAGGGCAGAGGTCCGCCAGGTCGGCGGGGCTCAGCCGTCCTTGCGCCCGAGTGTGCCGTTCGTGCAGCCGCAGGGTCGGCGAACGCGCCTCCATGGCCCGCAGTTCCGCGCCGAAGATGAAGTCCGCGGCTGTGGGCGCGGAGTGCACCAGGATCACGTCGGGTGAGTCGCGGCCAGGCCCGGTGCCGGGGAACAGGTGGCGCAGCATCGCCCGCACCGGCGTGATGCCGCTGCCGGCCGTCAGGAACAGCAGGCGCGGGGGCGGCGGATCGGGGAGGACGAACTCCCCCTCCGGCCGGGCCAGGCCGACGATCGTTCCCGGCCGTACTCGCCGGACCAGATGGCGGGAGACGAGCCCGGCGGCCTTGACGGTGACGGTGACGCGGCCATCGCGTCCCGGCGGCGAGGACAGTGAGTAGGCGCGCCAGTGACGGACGCCCTGGATGTCGACGCCGATCCGGGTCCACTGGCCGGGTGTGTGCGTGGCCCAGTTGCGGCCGGGACGGATCACGAGGGTCGCCGCGTCCGCGGCCTCCCGGCGCACCGCCTCGATGCGGCCGCGCGGTTCGCGGGCGGTCCAGAGCGGGTTCACCAGCGCGAGATAGTCATCGGGCGACAGGGGTGTGGTGAGCCACTCGGCGGCGTTCCCCAGCCGCCGCAGTGCGCCCGCCCACCGTGCCGCACCCGGCGCGGACGCCCCGGTCAAGAAGCCTCTCACCCCGGCATCGACCGCCACATCGCACTCAGTCGTCCAACACGCCCCATGCTTGTGCGGTACCCCGCTCACGCACCGCGCATGCGATCTGACGCCTGATCACGGCACGATGAGAACCGGGCACGTGGCCTGCCGGGACACCTCGTCGGCGACGTTGGACCGGAACAGCGCGGAGGGCCGGGTGTGGTTCCGCGACCCCAGGACGATCAGCTCCACGTCCAACTCACGTGCGCGTTCCAGCACGGTTCGCGGTACGTTCCCCGGCGCGCTGTCGAGCAGGGCGCCCTCCGCGTCGACCCCCGCCGCGACGAGCGCGGCCACGGCGTCCTCGACCATCCGCCGGGCCACGCCGCCCGCCTCGGTCTCCACCGACTCGCCGAGCGGCGTCCGGCTCGCCATGCTGCCGAGCATCTGCGGCACGGACTGAAAGTCCGTGGCGCGCACGTGCACGACGTGGACCGCCCCGCCGGTGAGCGAAGCCAGCCGCCGCGTCTGGTCCAGCACCGCTTCTGTGCTGTCCGTCCAGTCGATCGCGGCCAGGATCCGCTTGTACACCGCCGGTCCTTTCTCGAGACTCTAGACGCCCATGCCGTCCGCTGAAGGGGTCCGCCTCGGGGCGTTGAGGCCGACGGTGTTGAGGTGGCGGAGCACCTCAGTGTACGAGCGGACCAGGGAGGTCTCGGCGTAGGAGATGCCGTGCTGCTCGCAGTAGGAGCGGACGAGGGCCTGGGCTCGGCGCAGGCTGGGCCGCGGAAGGCTGGGGAACAGGTGGTGCTCGATCTGGTAGTTGAGGCCGCCCAGGACGAAGTCGGTGAACCAGCCACCACGCACGTTGCGCGAGGTCAGGACCTGCCGGCGAAGGTAGTCGATCTTCTCGTCCGCTCCCACGATGGGCATGCCCTTGTGGTTGGGGGCGAACGACATGCCCATGTACACGCCGAACAGCCCCTGCTGCACGGCCAGGAAGCACACGGCCTGGAGGGGTGACAGGAACACGAACAGGACCGCCAGGTAGCCGACCGTGTGGATCAGCAGCAGGGATCCCTCGATGATCTTCATCCTCGGTGACGTGCGGGTGCGGTTCAGGAGTGCACGGACACTCGCGACCCGGAGGTTGATGCCCTCCAGCAGCAACATCGGGAAGAACAGGTAGGCCTGTGACCTGGCCAGCAGCGCACCGACTCCGCGTCGAGCGCGAGCGTCGCCGACAGTGAAGGCGAGCGCGCCGTTCTCGATGTCAGGGTCGTACCCTTCCCGGTTCGGGTGGGCGTGGTGGCGGTTGTGCTTGTCCACCCACCAGCCGTAGCTCAACCCGATCAGCAGGCCGCCGTGCAGGCGGCCGACCAGATCGTTCGCGCGTTTCGAGCCGAAGATCTGCCGGTGCCCGGCGTCATGACCGATGAACGCGACCTGGGTGAACGTCACGGCGAGGAACGCCGCGACCAGCAGTTGCCACCAGGACCGGCCCAGCAGAGCGAAGACGACCCACCCCAGAGCGAAGAGCATGAGGTTCACGGCGATCTTCACCGAGTAGTAGGCGGGCCGGCGCTTGAGCAGCCCGGCCTGCTTGACCTGCCGCGACAATTCGGCGTACTCGCTGCCGCGCGCGATCCCGGACGGCCCGCGACGGATCCGCGCGGCGCCGGGTCTCAGAGTGTCAAAGCTCATGCCCTGCTCCTTCGGTGGTGACGGGGGATTGGGGGACGGTCCTCAGACCGCGCGTCGATGGACATGGTGCCCGGACCGACCTCTGTCGCGGCGCGAACCAGAGTTGGGAGCCGCCTAGCTGACCACACTCCAGTTCATCGCGTGCCTAGCGCGACGGAAACCGGCAATTCGAGCAAGCGTTATCACCTACCCTGATCGCCGTAGGCACCCTGAGCTGGTTCACAACCGGAGGCCGTGCGAATCTGGACGTACGGCGCGTCGATCGGCGGCGCGCGAGACGTCTGAGGACTGGAGGTCACGTGGAGCTGCGTCAGCTTCGCTACTTCGTGACCTTGGCCGAAGAACTGCACTTCGGCCGGGCGGCCGCGCGTGAACACATCGTGCAGTCGGCGCTCAGCCAGCAACTACAGCGGCTCGAACGCGAACTCGGCGTACGCCTCCTGGAGCGCAGCACCCACCACGTCGCGCTGACCGTCGCGGGTGCGGCGTTCCTGGCCGAGGCCCGCAAGATCATCGCTCAGGTGGACCGGGCGGCGCAGGTCGCGCGGAGCGCGGCCGGTACGGCTCCCAGCCTGCGGGTGGGGATCATCGACTCCAGTTACGACTCGATGCCGCAGATCCTGCACGAGGTGCAGGCCCGGTATCCGGATCTGGTGATCCATCAGGTCGAGGCCAGCGTGCCCGAGCAGTATCGACGGCTGCTCGACGGGCGCCTCGACGTGGGGATCGGCCGGGCGGCGATGGCCCCGTCGGGCGTGGCGTCACAGCTGTTCCGCGAAGATCCGCTGGGAGTGCTGATCCCCGACGGTCACCGCTTCACCGACCTGGACGGCGTGCCGGTCGCCACCCTCGCGGAAGAGCCCCTGCTGCTCGCCGAGGACGTACGGGCGCCGGAGTTCAACCAGGTCGTGGTTGAGATGTGCAGGGAGGCCGGCTGTACCCCGGCCGTGTACGAGGGCACCGTGGAGAGCATCCGCGCCGCCGCCGGTCTGGTCTCCGCGGGCCGCTGCCTGTACTGCGTGCCCTCCTCCTGCATCTCGGCGCTTCCCGGGACCATCTGGCGGCCCCTGATCGAACCGGCGTCCCACTACCCCTGGTCGATTCTGTGGCGGGCGACCGAGACCACCGACCACGTACGCGCCCTCGTCAACTGCGCCCGCGCGATGTCCAAGCGGCTGGGCTGGCTGCCGTTGCCGGCCGGAACCGCCGAGCCGTCTGGTGATCGGTTGGTGTGATGAGCCATGCTCAGGTTCGTGGTTTCCCGCGGCGTGCTGAGACGGTTGGCTGGGGACATGCATCCCCCGCCCAAAATGGCATCACATGATCAGGGCGACGGTGACAGCGCGTGAGCCTCAGCCTCGGAGTGATGGCCCAGTCGCGCAAGGAGAACGAGCACCGGGTCCCGATCCACCCGATGCATCTCGAACGGATCGACCCGGAACTGCGGGCGAACATCTACCTCGAGCATGATTATGGCCGCTGCTTCGGCATACCGGACAAACGGCTGGAGCCGTACGTGGCCGGCATGCGCACCCGCGCCCAGCTCGCCGCCGACTGCGACGTCATCCTCCTCGCCAAACCGCTGGCCGCGGACCTCGCGCCGCTACACGAGGGACAGGTCCTGTGGGGCTGGCCGCACTGCGTGCAGAACCGCGAGATCACCCAGCTGGCCATCGACCGGCGGCTGACGCTGATCGCGTTCGAGGCGATGAACCACTGGACCGCCGACGGCGGCTTCAGCCTGCACGTCTTCCACAAGAACAACGAGCTGGCCGGTTACTCCTCGGTGCTGCACGCCCTGCAGCTCATCGGGACGACCGGCGACTACGGACGCCGGCTACGGGCGGCCGTCATCGGGTTCGGCGCGACCGGCCGCGGCGCGGTGACCGCCCTCAACGCGCACGGTGTCCATTACGTGGACATCCTCACCAATCGTGGCGTCACGGCCGTCGCATCGCCGATTCACTCCGCTCGGATCATGCACTTCGGGCACGACCCCGCCGACCCGGGCGGCAGCTACACGGTGCGTGAGGGTACGCGGGTGCCGCTGGCGGCATTCCTCGCCGAGCACGACATCGTCGTCAACTGCGTGCTGCAGAACCCCGACGAGCCCCTGACCTTCGTGACCGGTGACGACCTGGCCGGCTTCGCGTCGGGCAGCCTCATCGTCGACGTGTCCTGCGACGAGGGGATGGGCTTCGACTGGGCGCGGCCCACCTCGTTCGCCGAGCCGATGTTCACGGTGGGCGACAACGTGCACTACTACGCGGTGGACCACAGTCCGTCGCTGATGTGGAACTCGGCCTCGTGGGAGATCAGCGAGGCGCTGCTCCCCCATCTGCGGACCGTTCTCGAGGGCCCGGAGACGTGGAAGGCGGACCAGACCATCAGGCGGGCGATCGAGATCCACGATGGCGTCATCCAGAACCCGGGCATCCTGTCGTTCCAGGATCGTTCGCCCGAGTATCCGCATCAGGTCCTGCCGGTGACCGCTTAGCCTGGATCCACCGCCGGGTTTGGTTTCTGCGCAGCCTCTATCCCGACATGGCGTGGGAGCCCAAAGCCGGGTTCACCGCTCTCGCCGACTACTGCCGGCCCGGCCATCACAGCGGGATCGGTGGATCTTAGAACCAGCCGCGGCGCCTGAAGAAGACGTAGAGGATGACCGAGCCCAGCACCATCAGGCCCAGCGCGGCCGGATAGCCCAGGAGCCAGTGC
>JAOPYG010000125.1 GCA_025964685.1 Actinoallomurus sp.
TGCCAGTACTGCAGCATGGTGACGCCGATGACCTCGGTGCCGGGTTTCTGCAGGAAGACCACCGGGTCGTAGTCGTTGAGGAGGGTGATGAACATCAGCAGGAACGCGGCGAACAGTGACGGGCGCAGGATCGGCAGCAGGATGCGCCGCGCGATGGTCCACCATCCGGCGCCGCCGGCTCGGGCGGCTCGGTCGAACTCGTTGTTGATCCGGGCCAGGCTCGGGTAGATGACGACGTAGGCCAGAGTGATGTTGCGGACCGACAACGCGATCAGCTCGCCCCAGATGTTGTTGCGGACCTGCGCACCCGGGGGACTGACCATGAGGTAGGACCAGAAGAAGCCGATGCCGAAGATGATGCCGGGCACCGCCCGGGGGTAGACGAGCATCGGAGCGATCGTGCGGCGCAGTGGGAACCCGGAGCGGTGGGCGACCAGAGTCGCGACGGCGACGAACCCCACGGTGATCGCGCTGCCCAGCAATGCGATCAGCAGCGAGTTCGTGATCGAACGCCGGAAGGTCACGTCGGTGAGGACCTGATGCCAGTTTTGGCCGGTGAGCAGGTGCCACGGCGCCACCAAGGTCGTCAGCGCCTTGACGCCGGACATCATCACCAGGCCGAGCAGCGGGATCGCGCTGGTCACCGCGATGAACGCCCCGACTAGCAGCGACAGCGGACGCCGCCAGCCGCGCAGGTTCAGTGGCTGGTAGGCGCCTCCGCCCCGGGTCCCGGCGGCAATGAAGCGCTGCTCTGCTCCCAGTAGGCGGCTTCGCAGGAGCAGCAGAACCGAGACGACGAGCAGGAGGAGCACCGCTCCCGCGCTGACGTAGGACGGGTCGGGGGTGATGCTGCCGCTCCAGGCGCTGTAGAGGTAGCTGGCGTAGAAGTCGATGTGGGCCGGCGGCCCGAGGAACAGCGGGATGCCCAGCACCTCCAGCGACAACGCGAAGATGAGCACCGTGCAGGTGAGCAGGGCCGGGCGCAGTAGCGGCAAGGTGATGGATCGGATGACCTGTACGGGATTCGCGCCGGCGCTGCGCGCCGCGTCCTCCAGTGAGGAGTCGGTGCCGGCCAGCGCCGCCTGGCAGGTCAGGAACGCGATCGGGATGGTAACGGCCGCGCCCAGCAGGGCCATGCCGGGTAGGGAGGACAGGTTCCAGACCGGCAGGTGGAGATTACGGCCGACCAGGCCGGTCAGGTAGCCGCTCTGGCCATAGATCGAGACCCAGCCGACGATCAGACCTAGCGGAGGGATCACGATGGGCGCCAGCAACAGCGTCGAGTAGACCTTCCGGCCCGGCATGTTCGTGCGGCCGCACAGGATGGCGAATGCCGATCCCGCTGCGACCGCGAGCACGGTGGTGCCGACTGCGAACAGCAGGGTGTTCTGGACGGCGCGCCAGAACGCCGGGTCGGTGAACAGGGTCCGGTAGCCCTGCACGGTGAAGACGCCACCGGGCAGGTAGTAGGGCTTGCTGCGGAACGAGGCATAGAGCAGTGGAACGAGCGGGCCGATGACCAGGACGACGACGGCGCCCCACACGATGCCCTGCGACCAGCCGACGCTCAGGCGGCCTTGGTGGAGGCGTGGCCGAGCCACCGGTGCGGCTGTAGTGGTCACGCTCGTACCCCTGTCCTGTGTCCGGTGCGGCTCATCGGTGGAAGGACTGGTTCCAGCGCTTCGTGATCCCGGGTTGCGCTTTGAGCACCTGCTGGTTGATGGGGACCGTGTAGACCGTGCCGGCGGGAACCTGGCTCTTGAGGTTCGTCAACGAGGCCGTGCAGCCGCCCGCCGGCTTGTAGTTGTTCATCGATGCCTCGAACCCGCCCGCGCACAGTGCGTCCTGCCCGGGCTTGCTGTAGAGGAAGTCGAGGAACAACTGCGCCGAAGCGGGGCTGGTGGCCTTGGCCGTCACCGCGATGGCCCGCGGAATCAGCGGGGTGACGTCCTTCATGAAGGTGTAGCCCGCCAGGCCTTTGTATTTCGGGAGGACTCCTTGAGCGAGGCCGGAGGTGATGTAGCCGACCGACGCCCCACCTTGGACGATCTGCTGCAGGCCGTCCAGGCCCTCGTTGTAGGTCTTGGTGTTGGGCGCGATCGCGTCGAAGTAGCTCCACACCTTGTCCGCGCCGAGCACGTGGATCATGCCGTAGACCGCGGCGTAGGCGAGCGGGTTGTCGATCGGATACGACACGAGCTTGTACTTGGCCGGGTCGGCTTTGGCGTCCGCGGCCAGTTGCGCGTACGTGGTGGGCACCTGCGCCGGGGTGAGCAGCTTGGAGTTGTGGGTCTGCAGGATCGGCTCGGGTGACATGACGAACACGCCGTGGCCCTGGTTGGTGTCGGCGGGGAAGTTCTCCAAGCCGGTCGGGGTGATGTTGGCGGTGACCCCGTTCTGTTCGGCCTGTACCCATGAGGCCGGGGCGCTCGCGAAGACCAGATCCGCCGTACGTGCTCCCTGGGCGGCTTCGGCCTCGTACTTGGAGAACACCTGGTTGTCGCTGAGGTCGGTCTCGGTCACCTTGATGCCGGGGTACTGCTTGCCGAACGCGTTGATCACTGGCTGCAGATACTGCGTGGGCGCGTTGCCGTAGATGACCAGGCCCTTCTCCGACTTCGCCAAGTTGACGAGGCGGGCCACCGGCGTCGGCGCACCGGCCGGGGACGCACCGCCCGCCGACGTCGAACCGCCGGAGGACGAGCACGCCCCCAGCCCTACGCACATCATCGCGACGACCGCTGCGGCTACCGGCTTGTTCCAGCGAAATCCATCAGACCTCATGATCTCGTCTCTCTCCATAGCGTATTTGCTATAGCAACAGTGCCGACAGTTGAGTCAGCGCGGAGCGGGAAGGGGTGTGGGGTGTGGTCAGTTACCGGCGTGATCTTCAGCCGGTGCTGCTGTGTGCTCGCGTTCGGCGAGGGTCAGGAACCGCTCGCCGGCATGGAGGGTGTGGGTGCGCGTTAGCTGTTCGGCCCGATCTGGGTCGCGGGAGCGCAACGCCTCAAGGATCTCCTGGTGATCCCGATGACCCTCGTGGGCCGGATAGTCAGTGCCCAAGGTGGTGGCCGCGTGCAGTCGCGCCGTCCAGTCGAAGGCGGTCGCGGTGGCGATCATGTCGACGAGCATCGGATTGCCGGAGGCCTCATCGATCTGGGAGTGGAAACGCCGCGTGAGGGTGAGAATCTCCCGCGCCACCTCTTCAACCGGCCGCCCATCACGCGTGACCCGCTGAGCCGCCGCGTGGGTCTCGGCGATCTGGCTGAGCTGCCGAGCCGATGCGCGGGTCGCCGCGAGCCGCGCCGCGACCCCGCGGAGTGCGGCCTCGATATGGACGAGTTCGCGGAGTTGAGCGATCGTCGGCGCCGCGACGGTGAGCGTCCGCCCATCGCGCACCAGGAGGCGTTCGTGTTCCAGCCGTGAGATCGCCTCCCGGATGGGTGTCGGGCTCACCCGCAACTGTGTGGCAAGACCCCGCTCGGTAAGCCGCTGCCCAGGGACGAACGTGCCGTCGGTGATGCTCTGGCGCAGCGCGCCGTAGGCCTGGTCCGCCAGCGATGGACCGGTCGTCAGCGGACGCATCGAACTACTCATGCATCCCACCCGATCTCCCAGAAGGGCGCCTTCGGAAGACGCCACGCTATTTGCTATAGCAAACTTCATCATCTGAGGCATCGCCTGTCAACCCTGCGCTTGCCGAAAATTCCATCCATGCACGTCAGGCGACATGTTGGTACTCGTAGAGGATGCCGCCGAGGTGTTGGGTGTCTTCGTATGTTCAGACGGCGCGATCTGGTCCGGATCGGTGATCGGCGGGAGCAGTGGACAGAGCGGGCGGGCAT
>JAOPYG010000161.1 GCA_025964685.1 Actinoallomurus sp.
TCGGCAGCGACCCGTACGCGGCCGCCTGCGACTTCGCGTACGCCGTGCCGAAGTCGGCGTCGATGCCCATGACCTCTCCCGTCGAACGCATCTCCGGGCCGAGGATCGTATCGACGCCGCGCCCCTCCGGGGTGCGGAACCGGTCGAAGGGCAGCACCGCCTCCTTGACCGCGATGGGCGCGTCGAGGGGCAGGTCACCTCCGTCGCCGGTCGCCGGAAGCAGGCCGTCCTCGCGCAGCCGCGCGATCGGCGTGCCCATCATCACGCGCGCGGCGGCCTTGGCCAGCGGGACGGCGGTGGCCTTGGAGACGAACGGCACCGTACGCGAGGCGCGGGGGTTGGCCTCCAGGACGTAGAGCACCCCCGCGGCCAGGGCGTACTGCACGTTGATCAGGCCGCGGACACCGATCTCCCGTGCCAGCGCCTCGGTGGAGGACCGGATACGGGCGATGTCCTCGTGGCCGAGCGTGATCGGCGGCAGCGCGCAGGCCGAGTCGCCCGAATGGATGCCGGCCTCCTCGATGTGCTCCATGACGCCACCGAGGTAGAGCTCGGCGCCGTCGTACAGCGCGTCGACGTCGATCTCGATCGCGTCGTCGAGGAACCGGTCGACGAGGACCGGATGCTCCGGACTCCAGGTCCCGTCACCGCCGGTCGCCCGGTCGATGTAGGACCGCAGCGTCTCCTCGTCATAGACGATCTCCATGCCGCGTCCGCCGAGGACGTAGGAGGGCCGTACGAGCACCGGGTAGCCGATCTCCTCGGCGATCGCGGCGGCCTTCTCGAACGTGATGGCGGTGCCGTGCTTGGGCGCGGGCAGGTCGGCGCGTTCGAGGACCCGGCCGAAGGCGCCGCGCTCCTCGGCGAGGTGGATGCTCTCGGGCGAGGTGCCCACGACCGGGACCCCGGCGTCCTTGAGCCGCTGCGCGAGGCCGAGCGGGGTCTGCCCGCCGAGTTGCACGATCACGCCGGCGACCTCGCCGGTCTCCTGTTCGGCGTGCACGACCTCCAGGACGTCCTCCAGCGTGAGCGGCTCGAAGTAGAGCCGGTCGGAGGTGTCGTAGTCGGTCGAGACGGTCTCGGGGTTGCAGTTGACCATGACGGTCTCGTAGCCGGCCTCGGCCAGCGTGAACGACGCGTGCACGCAGCTGTAGTCGAACTCGATGCCCTGGCCGATGCGGTTGGGCCCGCTGCCGAGGATGATCACCTTCGGCTTGCGGCCCGGCGGGACCTCGGTCTCCTCGTCGTAGGTGGAGTAGAGGTACGGCGTCTCGGCGGCGAACTCGGCGGCGCAGGTGTCGACGGTCAGGTAGACGGGCCGGATGCCGAGCGCGTGCCGCAGCCCGCGGATCAGCTCGGCGGACACGCCACGGATCTCGGCGATCTGCTCGTCGGAGAAGCCGTTCCGCTTGGCCTCGCGGAGCACTTCGGGGTCGAGCTGGTCGTCGGTGAGGGTGGCCGCGATCTCGTTGAGCCCGGCGATGTGGGCGACGAACCACGGGTCGATCGCGGTGGCCGCATGCACCTCCTCGATCGTGGCGCCGGCCCGCATCGCCTGCTGGACCGCGCGCAGCCGCCCGTCGTGGGGGCGCGCGGCGCGCTCCAGGAGCTCGTCCTTCAGCACGTCGCGCTCGGCCGCCGTGAGCAGCTCCGGTCCCGGTGCCCAGGAGAAGGGCGCTCCGGGCCGCTCGAGCGACCTCAGGGCCTTCTGCAGGGCCTCGGGGAAGGAGCGGCCGATGGCCATGGCCTCACCGACGGACTTCATGTGCGTCGTCAGCGTCTCGTCGGCGCCAGGGAACTTCTCGAAGGCGAACCGGGGCGCCTTGACCACGACGTAGTCCAGGCTCGGCTCGAAGCTGGCCGGGGTCTCGCGCGTGATGTCGTTGCGGATCTCGTCGAGGGTGTAGCCGACGGCGAGCCGGGCGGCGATCTTGGCGATCGGGAAGCCGGTGGCCTTGGAGGCCAGCGCGCTCGACCGCGAGACGCGGGGGTTCATCTCGATGACGATCATGCGGCCGGTGAGCGGGTCGATCGCGAACTGGATGTTGCAGCCGCCCGTGTCGACGCCCACGGCACGGATCACGTCGATGGCGACGTCGCGCATCCGCTGGTATTCGCGGTCGGTGAGCGTCATCGCCGGGGCGACGGTGATCGAGTCGCCGGTGTGCACGCCCATCGGGTCGACGTTCTCGATGGAGCAGACGACCACGACGTTGTCGTGCCGGTCGCGCATCAGCTCCAGCTCGTACTCCTTCCAGCCGAGGATGGACTCCTCCAGGAGCACCTCGGTCGTCGGGCTGGCGGCCAGGCCGGCGCCGGCGATGCGGCGCAGGTCGTCCTCGTCGTAGGCCATGCCGGAGCCGGCGCCGCCCATCGTGAACGACGGCCGGACCACCATCGGGTAGCCGAGGGTCTCGGCCGCGCCGAAGCATTCGTCCATGGTGTGGCAGATCACGCTCTGCGCGGACTCCGCGCCGATGTCGGCGACGATCTGCTTGAACCGCTGGCGGTTCTCCCCCGCCTGGATCGCGTCGACGTTCGCGCCGATGAGCTCGACGCCGTACTTGTCCAGCGCGCCGGACTCGTGCAGCGCGATCGCGGTGTTGAGCGCGGTCTGGCCGCCCAGCGTGGGCAGCAGGGCGTCGGGGCGCTCCTTGGCGATGACCTGCTCGACCGTCGCGGGGTTGATCGGCTCGACGTAGGTGGCGTCGGCGATCTCCGGGTCGGTCATGATCGTCGCGGGGTTGCTGTTGACCAGGGAGACGCGGAGCCCCTCGGCCTTCAGGACACGGCACGCCTGGGTGCCGGAGTAGTCGAACTCGGCGGCCTGGCCGATCACGATCGGGCCGGAGCCGATGACGAGGACGGATTTGAGGTCGGTACGGCGCGGCATCAGGCCCCCTGGGCGGACGCGACCGCGGCGGCCACGAGGGCGCCCACGGTCAGGAGTGCGGCGACGGCGCAGATCAGGAGCGCGCGCGGGCTCGGCGCCTTGGCGCGCAGGACCGTGTCGTTGGGATCGACGGGGACATGGCCGTGCGATCCGGCGTCGGCCGCGTGGTCGGCCTCGTGACCGGAGACATCGTCGGGTACGTCGCTGGAGACGTCGTTCACTTGGTCATCAGCTCGCAGAAGGTCTCGAAGAGGCCGGTGGCGTCGTGCGGGCCGGGGGCGGCCTCGGGGTGGTACTGGACGCTGAACGCGGGACGGTCGAGCAGCCGCAGCCCCTCCACCACCCCGTCATTGAGGTCCACGTGGCTGACCTCGGCGCGGCCGTACGGCGTGTCGAACGGCCCGTCGAGGGCCGCCTCCACGGCGAAGCCGTGGTTGTGGCTGGTGATGTGCACCCGGCTGGTGACGCGGTCCTGTACGGGCTGGTTGACCCCGCGGTGGCCGAACCGCAGCTTGTAGGTGCCCAGGCCGAGGGCACGGCCCAGCATCTGGTTGCCCAGGCAGATGCCGAAGACCGGGGTGCCGGTCTCCAGGACGCCCGCCATCGAGGCGACCGCGTAGTCGCACGCGGCAGGGTCGCCGGGCCCGTTGCTGTAGAAGACGCCGTCCGGTTCGAGGGCGAGGATCTCCTCGGCGGTGACCGTCGCGGGCAGCACGTGCACCTCGCAGCCGCGTTCGGCCATGCGGCGCGGCGTCATCGTCTTGATGCCGAGGTCCACCGCCGCGACCCGGTGGCGGACCTCGCCGTCGGGGCGCACGACGTACGGCTCGGCGGTCGAGACCTGGCGAGCCAGGTCGGCACCGATCATGTCGGGGCTGGCCAGGACACGGTCGAGCAGCACGGCGGGCTCGGTCTCCCGGGTGCTGATGCCGGCGCGCATGGCGCCGCGCTCGCGCAGGTGGCGGGTGAGCGCCCGGGTGCCCTGGACGGCGATGCCGACGACGCCGTACGCGCGCAGCTCGTCCTCAAGCGACCGGAGCGCCCGCCAGCTCGAGGTGACGCGCGAGGGCTCGCGCAGGACGTAGCCGGCGACCTGGACGCGGCCGGACTCGGCGTCCTCGTCGTTGACGCCGGTGTTGCCGATGTGCGGCGCGGTCATGGCGACGATCTGCCGGTGGTACGACGGGTCGGTCAGGGTCTCCTGGTAGCCGGTCATGCCGGTGTTGAAGACCATCTCACCGAAGGCCTCGCCCTCGGCGCCGTACGCGGTGCCGTGGAACGTGCGGCCGTCCTCCAGGACCAGCAGCGCGGGCTGGGGGGTCATACGACCTTTCCTTCCAGTACGGTCGGGCGGCCGCGCAGGAACGTCGCCTGCACGCGCCCGGGCAGCTCGATGCCGGCGAACGGCGTGTTGCGGCTCTTGGACACCGAGGCGGCCGGGTCGACGACCGCGCGCGCGGCGGGGTCGTAGAGGGTCAGGTTGGCCGGCGCGCCCGGCGCGGGCAGGTGTCCCTGGCCGCCGACATGGCCGATGCGCGCGGGCCGTACGGACATGCGGTCGGCCAGCCCGGCCCAGTCGAGCAGCCCGGTGTCGACCATGGCCGCCTGCGCGACGGACAGGGCGGTCTCCAGCCCGATCATCCCCATCGCGGCCGGCGCCCACTCGGTCTCCTTCGCCTCGACCGGGTGCGGGGCGTGGTCGGTGGCGACGCAGTCGATGGTGCCGTCGGCGAGGGCCTCGCGCAGCGCCTCGACGTCGGCCTTCGTGCGCAGCGGGGGGTTGACCTTGAAGATCGGGTCGTAGGTCTCGGCGAGCTCGTCGGTGAGGAACAGGTGGTGCGGGGTGACCTCGGCGGTGACCTGCCAGCCCTTGCTCTTGGCCCACCGGATGAGCTCGACGGACCCGGCCGTGGAGACGTGGCAGACGTGCAGCCGGGAGCCGACGTGCGCGGCGAGCAGGCAGTCGCGGGAGATGATCGCCTCCTCGGCCACGGCGGGCCAGCCGGCCAGGCCGAGCCGCCCCGACACCTCGCCTTCGTTCATCTGGGCGTGCTCGGTCAGGCGCGGCTCCTGGGCGTGCTGGGCGACGACGCCGTCGAAGGCCTTGACGTACTCCAGCGCGCGGCGCATCAGGACCGCGTCGTCCACGCAGTGGCCGTCGTCGGAGAACACCCGTACGTGCGCGGCGGAGTCGGCCATCGCGCCGAGTTCGGCGAGCTTGCGGCCCTCGATGCCGCGGGTGACCGCGCCGACCGGGTGCACGTCGCAGTAGCCGGCCTCGCGGCCCAGGCGCCAGACCTGCTCGACCACGCCGGCGGTGTCGGCCACCGGCTCGGTGTTGGCCATGGCGTGCACGGCGGTGAACCCGCCCGCCGCGGCGGCGCGCGTACCGGACTCGACGGTCTCGGCGTCCTCGCGGCCGGGCTCGCGCAGATGGGTGTGCAGGTCGACCAGGCCGGGCAGCGCGATCAGGCCGTCGGCCTCGATGGTCTCCGCGCCCTTCGCGTCGAGGTTCACGCCGATCTCGTCGATGACGCCGCCGTCGATGCGGATGTCCTTCGGCTCGCCGCCGAGGACGCGGGCGCCCTTGATCAGGTAGGTCATTCGCCGTCCATTCGCGTGGTGCCGATGGCGGGCTCGGAGCCACCGAGCAGGAGGTAGAGCACGGCCATCCGGACGGTGACGCCGTTGGCGACCTGCTCGACGATGGTCGAACGCGGTGAGTCGGCCACCTCGGCGGCGATCTCCACCCCGCGGTTCATCGGGCCGGGGTGCATGACGAGCGCGTGCTGCGGCATCATGCCCATGCGCGGCGCGTCCAGACCGTAGCGGCGGCTGTACTCCCGCACGGTCGGGAAGTAGGCGGCGTTCATCCGCTCCTGCTGCACTCGCAGCATCATGACGACGTCGCTCTTGGGCAGCACCGCGTCGAAGTCGTAGGAGACCTCGCACGGCCAGGTGCCGACCGCGACCGGGAACAGCGTCGGCGGCGCCACCAGGGTGACCTCCGCGCCGAGGGTCGTCAGCAGCAGGACGTTCGAACGGGCCACCCGGCTGTGCAGGATGTCCCCGACGATCGTGACCCTCCGGCCCTCGACATCGCCGAGCCTGCGCCGCATCGTGTATGCGTCGAGCAACGCCTGCGTCGGGTGCTCATGCGTGCCGTCACCGGCGTTCACGACGCTGCCGTGCACCCAGTTGGCGAGCCGGCGCGGCGCGCCGGAGGCGCCGTGCCGGATGACGACGCCGTCGGCGCCCATCGCCTCGAGCGTCAGTGCGGTGTCCTTGAGGCTCTCGCCCTTGGACACGCTCGATCCCTTGGCGGAGAAGTTGATCACGTCGGCGGACAGCCGCTTGGCCGCCGCCTCGAAGGAGATCCGGGTGCGGGTGGAATCCTCGAAGAAGAGGTTGACGACCGTACGGCCGCGCAGGGTGGGCAGTTTCTTGATCGGCCGATCGGCGACGCTGGCGAGCTCCTCGGCGGTGTCGAGGATCAGCAGCGCGTCGTCGCGCGTCAGGTCGGCCGCGGAGATCAGATGGTGTTTCATGTACCGGCCTCCAGCAGGACGGCGTCGCGGCCGTCCACCTCCTCGACCAGCACCCGCACGGTCTCCTTCGCGCTCGTCGGCAGGTTCTTGCCCACGTAGTCGGCGCGGATGGGGAGCTCGCGGTGGCCCCGGTCGACCAGCGTGGCGAGCTGGACGGCGCGGGGGCGGCCGAGGTCGTTCAGGGCGTCGAGGGCCGCGCGTACGGTGCGGCCGGAGTAGAGGACGTCGTCGATCAGCACCACGACACGGTCGTCGACGCCTTCGGGGGGCAGCTCGGTGCGCCCGAGCGCACGTGCCGGCCGCATCCGCAGGTCGTCGCGGTACATCGTCACGTCGAGCGAGCCCTGCGGGACCGCGTGGCCCTCGACCTCCTCGATGCGGCGCGCGAGGCGCTGGGCCAGAGTCACCCCTCGTGTCGGAATTCCGAGGAGGACGATGTCCCGGCCGCCCTTGGTGCGTTCGAGGATCTCGTGGGCGATGCGGGTAAGCGCGCGGCGTATGTCCGGCGCCTCGAGGACGGACTTGTGACTGACGTCACCGTCGGGAGATGGCCTGTGCGGAGGCACAGAAGCAGCACTCACCGTGGAAACCTCCTTTCCCGCCTCACTGGACGGGCCTTAAAGGATCGGCCGTTTCACGGTAGCAGCCCGTGGCGGCCGAACCTCCACCCGGTACCACTAAGTTTTCGCAGGTGACGCCACCCGGGCCGCGACGCCCGCTTCGCGGGAAAGGCCTTGCGGGCAAGGGTTTTCGCGGCCTCGACCCCCGCCAGGCGACCACGATGGCCGATGACGGATTCGACCGGTTTTTTCCAATCGGCTTGACCTGGAGCCCTACCCGTTTTACCGTCACTGTCCGTAACCATCCCAGGAGATGGACCCCTCGGACGGCCGGCCCCCCGGGCAGGCCGAAAGTGCGCCCCTGGACGCACGCGTTTCCGTGGAGGCGGGGGCACACACCCCCTGGTCCCCCTCCCAGGACTTGTCGACGACGAGAAAGTGAGCCTGGGGGCCGCAATATGCCGTCTGAATACGCAAAGGCTCTCGGCGCGAGACTTCGCGCCATCCGTACCCAGCAGGGCCTGTCCCTGCACGGTGTGGAGGAGAAATCCCGTGGCCGCTGGAAGGCCGTCGTCGTGGGTTCGTACGAGCGGGGCGACCGCGCCGTCACCGTTCAGAAGCTGTCCGAGCTCGCCGAGTTCTATGGCGTGCCGGTGTCGGAATTGCTCCCTGGTGGAGCCGCGCCGAGTCCGCTCGGCCCGACACCGAAGCTCGTCATCGATCTGGAGCGACTCCAGCAGCTTCCGAAGGACAAGGCCGGTCCACTCGCCCGATACGCCGCGACGATCCAGAGCCAGCGGGGCGACTACAACGGAAAGGTCCTGTCCATCCGGCAGGAAGATCTGCGTTCTCTGGCGGTGATCTATGACAAGTCACCGACCGAACTGACCGAGGAGCTCATCGGCTGGGGCGTTCTCGACCCTGAGGCACGCCGCGCCGTCGAGGCTTTCTGACCTGCTTCACCGAAGTGGTGCGGTGATCTTTGTTCCGACCACCGCACCACCTCGGCGGACCGGGCCGGGCTGCCGCACGCCCTGACACCCGGCCCTCGGTGGACCTACGGGTCCCGCCGTTTCGGGGGGAACGACGGCGGGACCCGCGGCCGGACCGGCCGCTCCGGTGAGTAGGCCGGTCCGCCCGGACACACCGGGCATCCCGCAATGCCCTACGCGCGCCCGGGTGCCCACAACCGCCGGCCAGCCGGCGCGCCCGACCGGCACGGCGAGTTTGTGGGAGCTTTGGAGGTCTCAGATCGCCGAGCCCGACCAGCGAACCGGGCAGCGGCCTGGACAGAGACGGAGTCTCCGCCCCCACCACGGGACCGCCAGCCCCAACCGGCCTCGGTGTTCTCATGGCCTCCCGGGCCCGCGCCTCCTTCGGCCTCAGCTCGTTCAAGCACCTCCCCGCACACCAGGACCGCGATGACGTCAGCCCCGCGAGGCCGGGGCCTCAGCCGGCGACCGGGAGCATCGGCTGGCTGTCGATGCCCAGGGTGGTCTCCACGAGTGCGACGAAGACCTCCGCGTCGTGGAGCAGATCGTTGGCCTCGTGCACGGTCACCGCGCGTGGGAGACCGGCTTCGGCGGCCGCGCGTTTGCCCGCGCCCGCGGCGAAGAAGGCCGCCCATTCCCTCAAGGCCGGCTCGACCTCCGGAAGCAGCACCCACACGCTGCGGGGCCTGCCCCGGTGCTTGGCCGCCGGATCGCCGCGCGCCGCGAGCATCGCGGCCGCCGCGCGTAGTGCGGCCAGGTGCGCTGCGACGTAACGCGTCGCCGGCACGGCGGCCTCCGCCGCCTCGGCCAGGCCGTGTCGGGCCGTGTGCAACAGGGTGATCGCCGGCGGTGCCGGCCTGCGCCGTGGAACGGGGCGCAGAGGGACGGCCGTGGACCTTGCGGACATGGCGTGCCTCCTTCCGCTCGACGGGTCCCGGGAGCAACCCGGGGACGGCGCGGGCGAAACGCTTCCCCTCGTCCCGCCCGGCCGCCGCATCCCGCATGGCATGCGCTGCCCAGCGAGACGAACCCCTCCGGTGCGGACCCGCGAGAACCCGCACCCGAGACTCGAACACAGGTTCGAGCGTGACTCCAGTAAACCGGCACCACAAGCATTCGTCAACATGTTCGAATGACGGCGCGTCGTCCCAGGTCAGAGCCGTCGAACAGCGAGGGCGCGGCGGACCTTCGGCCGCGACGAGACCGCTCTCCGCCGCCGAACCCCTAGGGTGCTGGCCATGCATCCCAACACCGTGCGCGTCGCCGCGTGCCTGCGCGAGCTGGGCGCGGCCGGCGAGGTACGCGAGCTGCCCGAAGCCGCGCCCACCGCCGTCGCGGCCGCCGAACAGCTCGGCTGCGAGGTCGGAGCGATCGCGAACAGCCTGATCTTCGCCGCCGACGGCGAGCCCCTGCTCGTTCTCACCAGTGGCGCGCACCGCGTCGACACCGCCAAGGTCGCCGAGCAGCTCGGCGTCGCGAAGGTCAAGCGCGCCGACCCCGACTTCGTACGCTCCGCCACGGGCCAGCCGATCGGGGGCGTCGCACCGGTCGGCCACCCGGCACCGGTTCGTACGCTCGTGGACAAGTGGCTCGCCGGGCACGAGGTCGTCTGGGCGGCCGGGGGCCACCCGCACACGATCTTCCCGACCTCGTACGACGAGCTCGTCCGGATCACCGGCGGCACGCCCACCGACGTCGAGTGACCGCGGTTCAGTCGCGGTAGGGCCGGAACGCCGTACGGGCCTCGGCGGCAAAGACCTGCGGTGACTCCAAAGCGAGGAAATGCCCGCCTTCGTCCACCCTCGCGATCCGGGTCAGACGCGGGTACGCCTGCCGCAGCCAGGACTCGGGCGGCACCGGGATCTCCGGCTCCTTCGTGAGGAGGATCGACGCCGGGACGGAGACCACGCCGTCGGGGCCGAGCGGCGCGGAGTCGACCGTGTACAGGCGCAGGGAGCTGCCGATCGTACGGGTGGCCCAGTAGATCATCACGTTGGTGAGCAGATCGTCCGCGGACAGCTTGCCGCGCGTAGCCGGATCGCTCCAGGTCAGGAACTTCTCCAGGATCCACGCCGCGAGCCCGACCGGCGAGTCGATCAGCCCGTACGTGAGGATCTGCGGGCGCGTCGCGTGCACGTGGGCGTACGCGCCGCGCTCGCGTTCCCATCGGCCTGCCGCGGCGAGGTAGTCCGTGTCGGCGATGTCGTGGGGCTTGAGCCAGTTCGCGGTCTGGATGGCCCGTACGGTGCCGGGGTGGCGAATGCCGAGGCGGTTGACCACGCCGCCGCCGATGTCGTCGCCGTGCGCGACGTACTGGCCGTAGCCGAGCCGGTCGACCATCAGCCGGTCGAAGAGGCCCGCGATCATGGCCCGGTCCAGGTGCCGATCCGGGCACTGGTCGGAGAACCCGTACCCGGGCATGGCCGGGATGACGACGTCGAAGGCATCGCCCGGATCTCCGCCGTACGCCGCGGGGTCGGTCAGGGGACCGAGCACGCCGAGGTACTCCACGAACGAGCTGGGCCAGCCGTTGCTGAGCAGGAGAGGCAGCGGATTCGGGCCCTTGCCGCGCACGTGGATGAAGTGGATCCCGATGTCGTCGATGGTCGTCCGGTAGTGCGGAACCTCGTTCAGCCGGCGCTCCTGCGCCCGCCAGTCGTACTCGTCGCGCCAGTGGTCGACGAGGTCCTCGATGTCCACGATCATCTTGACGCTCTCGCCGCCGTCGAGGATCGGTGGCGCGGGTATGCGTGTCCGCTCCAGGCGGCCGGCGAGGTCGCCGAGGACCTCCTCGGCGATCGCGATGCGGAAGGGCTCGATGGGGGACATCACACTTCCTCTCGTTACGGTCTAAAACGCTACGTCTATCACAGGTTACGGGTTAACTCATTACGGGTGTAATGTTGGACCCATGGGAGCCAGACCGTCCGCACCCGGTTCGCTCGCGCTGGTGGAGGCGTTCCTGCGGACCCGGAACGAGATCTCGAACGCGGCCGACCTGAATCGCTGGTGTGCGGCGCACCGGCTGCCCGGCGGGATGAGCCCCCGCACCTTCGACCGGGTGCTCCGGCTGCGCGAGGCGCTGCGCTCGCTGATGCTCGCGAACAACGCCGGCGATCCCGATCACGCGGCCGTGGACACGCTCAACGCCGAGATCGCGACATGCGGTCTGCGACCGGAGATCGCCCGGGACGGTTCGCGCGTACGCTGGCCGGCCACGGGAACCTCGCCCGGCGACCGACTGCTGGCACCGCTGCTCAGCGCCGTGATCGCCGCGATGACCGACGGCACCTGGCCACGGATGAAGGCCTGCGCCGCCGACGACTGCCGCTACGCGTTCTACGACCACACCCGCAACCGCTCGGGACGCTGGTGCGACGTGTCCGGCTGCGGCGCCAACGCCCGCATGCGCGCCTACCGCCGGCGCCAGACCACCTAGCCGTGAGCGGCGGTGTTTGGCGAATTAGCGGCGGCACCCCATCTGACGTGGGGTAGGGCCGTAACTCAGCCGTGCAGACAGTGGCGACGCAGGGTGGTACAACGGTCTCCTGAGGCTCTAGCGCACTCTCCGGAGCGTCCATGGCTGGACAGGAAGATCTGCGTGCCGCCGCCGCGCGCGACAAGGACTTCGTCGGCGTGGACATCGGCGCGATGGCGCGGCTCATCCATCAGATGAGCGGTGCCTCCGACGCCATCTCCGCCTGGTTGCGCACCAACGGGGCGCTGCCGCCCGGCGTTCCGCGCACCGGTCTGCGCCAGGCGGCGGCGGTGCACACCTGGGCCGGTGGACAGTCCGGCATGCTCGCCCGGCGCCGCAATTACGCGATCACCCACCTCAGCCAGGGCGGCCACCCGATGCCGCATGTCAGCGCGGGCGGTCTCGGCCGCTCCCCACACCGCACGACGACGGCGGCGGGAGCCGGCCGGCACGTCGGCAACTTCCCCGACGTGCATGCCGCGATGAAGGCCGGAGCCGCCGACGCGTCGGCCGTCCGTACGGCGGGCGAGGCCGGGCGGCCCGTGCCGGCGAAGGTCTGGCAGCGGCTGGCCGCCAACGCCGACGACCCGGACTACGCGCACGGCCTGTACGACCGGCTCGGCCCGGCCGGCACGGCGAGGCTGATCAAGGCCGCCACGGCGGACGACGACCACCTCAAGGCGGTCCGGACCTCGCTCGGCGTGGCCGGTCACCACATGACGATGAACGAGAGATGGCTGCGGGACATGCTCGACGCGGCCCGCCGCGACGGGGTGCGCGACGACGCGGTGCGCCTCCTGACCCACGCGGGCCTCGCCCACCGCACCAAGGTCGCGCTGGGTCATCTCGGCCTGACCGAGATGACGCACACACAGGCACCGCCACCGGAGCCACCGCGCCACCTCGTCCCGGCGCCGCGCCCACCCCATGAGGCGCTGATCACGCCGGCGGCCGACGATCCGCACGCCGCCGTCGAGCTGTACTCCCGGCATCCGGAGACCGTCCACCGCGCGCTGACCGGCTGGCCGCACGACGAGACGCTGGGCCGCCTGATCGACCACGCCACCAGCGCCGACGGCGCCGACCCCGGCGCCGTACGCGCCAACGCCGAACGCCTGGCCGGGTTCCGCGCCGCACAGTCTCCCGGAACCCCCGCGTGAACCGGCCCGGGTCGAGCAACGCCAAGGCCGCACGCCGATGAGCGCCTATCCTCCGTCGCCGGGCACACTGCGCTCGCCGTCCGACCCGCCGCCGCCCGGAGACACCCAGCGGCCGAACCCCGCGTACGCCGAGCTCTACCACGCCTACCAGCGGGCCTTCGACAGCGCGCCTACGCTGGAGAAGGCGCTCGACCCGCCCGTACGCTCGGCCGGCGAGGCGTGGGTGGGCCCCGCCGCCCGCTCCTGGCAAAGTGATCTCGAGACGCAACGCGGCCGGCTGAAGCAGGCGGCGGCACAGATTCTGTGGGACATTTACGGCGCACTGTCGAAGGTTCCGCCGTACATCCCCAAGTGAGGCACGTGAGACCGGCATTCAGGGGCCGCCGCGAGGCGTCACCGCAGATCCGCGAGATCGACCGTCGCGGTTTCCTGCGGCGCCTCGACACGCTGCTGGCCACGTACGAAGCGGCGATGCTGCCGCCGCCGGGCCAGCTGCCGGGCCGGCACATGATCATGGAGCGCCACGCCGGCCACCCGGAGTTCCGTGCGTTCGTGGCCGAACGTTCACGCGCGGTAGTGGGCTTCGGCTATGGCTTCCGCGGCGAGTCGGGCCAGTGGTGGCAC
The DNA here is from genome assembly GCA_025964685.1 of Actinoallomurus sp. Classification (GTDB taxonomy): domain Bacteria; phylum Actinomycetota; class Actinomycetes; order Streptosporangiales; family Streptosporangiaceae; genus Actinoallomurus. The sequence continues at coordinate 13,256 of JAOPYG010000161.1, forward strand.
GACGTCGTACGCGGCCAGCTGGCCGAGACCGGCGGCATCGAGCACGCCAGGCACTGGCTGGACGACGCCTGGGAGGTCGCCGAGCTGCACGTGCACCCGGCCGCCCAGGGTCGTGGCATGGGCCGCGCCCTGATCACCTCGCTGTGCGCCGACCGGCCCGAGCGCACGGTCGTGCTGTCGACGCTGGACGCCGAGACGCCGGCGCGCAACCTCTACCGCTCGCTCGGTCTGGTGGACCTGCTGACGGCGTTCCGCTTTCCGGGCGGCGGGCCGCTCTACGCGGTCATGGGCGCCGTGCTGCCGCTGACCTCCAAGCGGGAGTAGACCTCGCTCGTCGCGGTCGACTTGTTGAACGTGATGAAGTGGATGCCGGGCACGCCCTCGGCGAGCAGTCGGCGGCACAGGTCGGACGCCTGGTCGATGCCGAGCCGGCGCACCGCCTCGGGGTCGTCGCCGACCGCCGCGAACTGCGCCGCCAGCTCCGGCGGGAACGGCGCCCCGGAGAGCTGTTCGGAGCGCTCGATCGTGCTGAGCTGCGTCACCGGCATGATGCCCGGGATGATCGGCACGTCGCAGCCGAGCGCGGCGACGCGGTCGCGCAGCCGCAGGTAGTCCTCGGCGCGGAAGAACATCTGCGTGATCGCGTAGTCCGCCCCGGCCTGGCACTTGCGCACGAAGTGATGCGTGTCACTTTCGACGTCGGCCGAACGCGGGTGTTTGTACGGGAATGCCGCCACCCCGACGCTGAAGTCACCGGAGGACTTGATCAGCCGGACGACGTCCTCGGCGTACTCGACGCCCGCGGGGTGCCGCACCCACTCCCCCATCGGGTCGCCGGGCGGGTCGCCCCGCAGCGCCAGCAGGTCGCGTACGCCCACCGCCGCGAACCTGCCGATGAGCTGACGCAACTCGGCGATCGAGTGGTCGACGGCGGTGAAGTGCGCGACCGGCGTCAGGGTCGTGTCGGTGGCGATCCGCTCGACGATGTCGACCGTGCGATCACGGGTGCCTCCGCCCGCGCCGTACGTCACGGACACGAAGGTCGGCCGCAGCACCTCCAGCCTGCGGATCGCCTGCCAGAGGTTGCGCGCCCCCTGCTCGGTCTTGGGCGGGAAGAACTCGAAGGAGAACGTCGTCTCCCCGGCGGCGAGGACTTCCCGGATGGTTCGGCGGCGCGCGGTCGTCATGCCCACAGGGTAACGGGACCAGACGCACGGGCCACTAGTCTCGATCTGTGGCCGTGAGTGGAGTGCGCAAACAGATCGATGAGGCGCTGTACGCCTTCGTGGACCGCCAGCGACCGTTGCTCGACGGGGTCTCGGACGATCTGTCACCACTGCTCGCCGCCCTCGACGCGCTGCTCTCCGGCGGCAAGCGCCTACGCCCCTTGTTCTGCTACTGGGGCTGGCGCGGCACGGGTGGCGAGGACCTGCCGGAGTTCTTCAACGCCGCGGCCTCGCTGGAGCTGCTGCAGGCCGGCGCACTGATCCACGACGACGTGATGGACGGCAGCGACACCCGGCGTGGGCAGCCCGCCGCGCACCGGCGGTTCGAGGCGCTGCACGCCGAGTCCGGGTGGCGCGGCTCCGCGGAGGGCTTCGGCGCGGGCGCCGCGATCCTGCTCGGTGACGTGTGCCTGACCTGGTGTGACGAGATGTATCAGGGCAGTGGCCTGCCCGACCACGCGCTGCTGAACGGACGGCCCGTCTTCGACCAGATGCGCACCGAGGTGATGTGCGGCCAGTACCTCGACCTCCTGGGCCAGGCGCGCGGATCGCGACCGGACGGCCACGCGATGGTGGAGGCCGCGCTGCGGATCGTGCGCTACAAGAGCGCCAAGTACACGATCGAGCGGCCGTTGCAGCTCGGTGCCGCGCTGGCCGGGTCGGAGTCCGTGGAGGCGCTTTCGGCGTACGGGCTGCCGCTGGGCATCGCGTTCCAGCTGCGCGACGACGTTCTCGGCGTGTTCGGGGATCCGGCCGCGACCGGCAAGCCCGCGGGCGATGACCTGCGTGAGGGCAAGCGCACCGTGCTGATCGCGCTGGCCCTGGAGCGGGCGTCGGCGGCGCAGGCCGAGGCGGTGGAGAACCTCCTCGGCGACCCCGGGCTCAATACCGCCGGGGTGGAGCTGCTGCGCTCGGTGATCGTGGAGACCGGTGGGCTGGACGCCTGCGAGGAGATGATCAGCCGGTACGCCGCGGACGCCTCCGCGGCGCTGGCGGCCGCCGACCTCACCGCCGAGGCGCGCGAGGCCCTTTCGGAACTCACCGTGGCCGCGACCGCACGCACCGTCTGACGGACAACGATCGATGCGATCGTGATGGGCGTTCTCGGGACACGACGATCTTGCCTGGTTAAGAATGAGGCATGACCGACCAAAGTTCCGAATGAGCATGAATGTCAGCATGAGAGTGGACACCGGAGGACACAAACACGTCACCGAGCGTGAGCCGGTGCGCGTGCGCGTCAGCCCCCGCCCCGTCGCACGGCCGCCTCGCAGGCGCCGCAACCGTCAACTGATCATCGTGCTGACCCTGGTGATCATGGCCGGCTTCCTGCTCGGCCTGGGTCTGCCGATCCATCAATGAACCGCTTGGAGCGACCGCGCGCCGCTACCAGTGCGGCGGGCGCTCCTCCAGCAGCCGGGCGTCTCCGTCCGGCTCGCGCCATTCGCCCCATCCGGTGTCTGAGTCGTCACGCGTCTGATCGGGCAGCACGTCCAGCTCGTCGTCGTCGGACAGCTCGACGGGGCGCTCGTCGTCAGGATTGCCGATCATGAATGCCATTGTCTCTCATCGGCGAGCGTCGCCCGGGTGAACCCGGGGTGAACTTCACTCGCGGGGGAGCCGGCGCGCCAGCGCGGCGGCGGCCGCGCGCGGGTCGTCCGCCTCGGTGATGGCGCGCACGACGACGATGCGCGTCGCCCCGGCGGCCAGCACCTGGTCGAGGTTGGCGGCGTCGATGCCGCCGATCGCGAACCACGGCCGGGTGAACCCGCGGCCGGCGGTGTACTCCAGCAGGCCGAGACCCGGCGCCGGCCGACCGGGCTTGGTCGGAGTCGGCCAGGTCGGCCCCGTGCAGAGGTAGTCGACTCCGGGCTCGGCCGCCGCGGCGGCGGCCTGCTCCGGCGAATGCGTCGACCGGCCGATGAGCATGTCCTCACCGACGACCGCGCGCGCCCGGCGTACGGGCAGGTCGTCCTGCCCGAGGTGGAGCACGTCGGCACGCACGGCGTGCGCGATGTCCGCGCGGTCGTTCACCGCGAGGAGCGCGCCGTGCCGCTCGCACGCGGCACGGAACACCTCAAGGTGCTCGAGCTCCCGGCGCGCCTCCAGGCCCTTCTGGCGAAGCTGGACGATGTCCACCCCGCCGGCCAGCGCCGCGTCGAGGAAGTCCTCCAGATCACCCTGGGCCTCGCGGGCGTCGGTACAGAGGTAGAGGCGAGCGCGGTGCAGCCGGGCACACAGGGTCACCGCCCGGTCAGTGGGAAGGCGCACCAAGCCGCCACCCTCCCGTCCTGCCGGGCGGAACCGCCGCACATCAAAGCGCGAGCGCCTGCGCGCGTCTGTTGATCTCCTTGACGCGGTGCTCGGTCAGCGCCTGCACCGGCGTGCCCGGCAGGGAGTCATCGGCGGTGAACAGCCACCGCAGCGTTTCGACGCGGCGGAACCCGGCGTCCGCCAGAACGGTCAGCGTGCCGGGAAGGCCCTTGAGGGGCTGCCCGTCGTGGATGAACGCGGCGGGCACGCTGAACCCGCTCTCGCGCTGCACCCCGAGCAGTTTGTGGTCACGGAGGAGTTGCTTGACCCTCTTGAGATCGATGCCGAGGCGCTCGGCCGTCTCAGGGATGGTGAGCCACTCGCCCACCAGTGCGTCGGTCTGTCGGTCGATCTCGATTTCGGCAACGGTGTGCGTCACGCAAGCCTGCTTACCATCTTGGGCACCATCTGAAACCTCAATTGTGGTCTCAACTGCGCAGAGTAAGGTATCAGGCCCGTACGGTCGCCTTGACCGCCACGGCCGGGTCCGCGAGCAGCCCGGTGTCGACCACGGCACCGGCCGCGATGGCACGCCGCCCCTGAAGCAGGTCGCGCGGCCGGTCGACGGCCAGGATCGCGACGAGCCGGTCGCCGGACAGCCAGCACACGGTCCAGCCGCCCGCAGCGGGGTCGCCGCGCCAGAGCGTCGTGTCGGCGGCCGGGTGGTGGCCGGCGTACTGCACCATCCGGCCGAACTGCTCCGACCAGAAGTACGGCACCGGGTCGTATTCGCGCTCACCGCCGAGCAGGTTCGTGGCGGCGACGTCGGGCGCGTTCAGCGCGGTGTCCCAGTGCTCGACCCGCAGCCGCCGGCCGAACCTCGGCGACCACCACGCCGCGCAGTCGCCCACCGCGAAGACGCCCGTACGTGCCGTCCGCAGCCGCTCGTCGACGACGGCGCCGTTCTCCAGCACGACGCCCGAGCCCTCCAGCCACGAGGTCTCCGGCCGTACGCCGATGCCGGTCAGGACGACGTCGGCCTCGATGGAGCCGCCGCCCGCCAGGTCCAGCCCGCCGTGACCGACGGAGGCGACCTTGACGCCGTGGCGCAGCTCGACTCCCGCCTCGGCGTACCAGCCGGCGGTCCTGGACCCGACCTCGGCGCCGATGGCGCCCGCCAGCGGTGCGTCCGCGGCTTCGACGACCGTCACGCGGCATCCCGCCGCGGCCGCCGCCGTCGCGACCTCCGCGCCGATCCAGCCGGCGCCCACGATGACGAGACGGGCACCCGGCCGCAGCGCGGCACGGAGCGCGCGGGCGTCCTCGATGGTGCGCAGCACGTGCTGGGGGCCGTCACCGGGCAGCCGGATCGGGGTCGCGCCGGTCGCGATCACCAGTCCGTCGAAGCCGAGCGGCCCGGCCGTGGTCTCCAGGTCCTCGCCGAGGCCGGTCGCGCGGCGACCGAGCGACGGCTCGCAGCCGAGCGCGGCGAAGTCGGCGGCGACGGTCGTGTCCTCGGTCTCACCCCGGAGCACGGCCTTCGACAGCGGAGGACGGTCGTACGGCGCGTGCGGCTCGGCCGCCACCAGCGCGAGGCTTCCGGTGTGGCCCTGGGCGCGCAGCGCCTCGACGGTCCGCAGCCCGGCCAGGCCTCCGCCCACGACGACCACCCGCTCCATGGTCGCGACCCTAGGCGACGCGTGAGGACGTAGGCTAGGAGGGTCGAGCGCGGGAGTCCGGCGAACCGGGCTGAGAGGGCGGCAGACGGGCCGCCGACCGCTGAACCTGATCCGGATCATGCCGGCGAAGGGAGCGCCAGAGTGGGTGCCGTGATCATCGTCGGCGGCGGCGTCATCGGCCTGGCGACGGCGTGGCGCTCGCTCGAACGCGGCCTTCGCGTCACCGTCGCCGATCCCGGGCCCGCGAGCAAGGCCTCCCATGTCGCCGCCGGAATGCTCACCCCGGTCAGCGAGCTCTCCTACGGCGAAGAGGCGCTGCTGCGCCTCGGTCTCGCCTCACGGGAGCGGTACCCCTCGTTCGTCGCGGAGCTGGAAGAGGTCTCGGGCCGGCACACGGGCTTTCGCGACGACGGCACGCTTCAGGTCGCGCTCGACTCCGACGACCTCGCCGTCCTCGACGAGTTGCGCCGGTTCCAGGAGTCGCTCGGGATCCCCGCCCAGGCCCTCACCGGCCGCGAATGCCGCCGCCTGGAGCCGATGCTGGCGCCGTCCGTACGCGGGGGGCTCCTCGCGCCCGCGGACGGCTCCATCGACCCGCGGCGGCTGACGGCGGCGCTGCTGGCCGCCGTCGAGCGGCTCGGCGGCACGCTCGTGCGCGAACGCGCCACCGAGGTGCTCACCGAGGACGGGCGCGCCACCGGCGTACGCCTGGAGGGCGGCGAAGCCCTGCACGCCGACCAGGTCGTCCTCGCCGCGGGCCCGTGGAGCCAGGACATCAAGGGCGTGCCCATGGGCGTGCTGCCGCCCGTACGGCCGGTCAAGGGCCAGGTCGTACGGCTGCGCGGCGACATGCCGTTCCTGGGCCGGAGCGTCCGGGGCCTCGTGCGCGGTTCGTCGGTGTACCTGGTGCCGAGGGCCGACGGCGAGGTCGTCGTGGGCGCCACGCAGGAGGAGATGGGGTTCGACACGCGGGTCACCGCCGGCGGCGTGTGGGAACTGCTCCGCGACGCCCGCGAGCTGCTGCCAGGCGTCACCGAGCTGGAGTTCATCGAGGTCAGCGCTGGTCTGCGGCCCGGCTCGCCGGACAACGCTCCGGTGCTCGGCCCCAGCGCGCTGCCGGGTCTCCTGCTGGCCACGGGGCATTTTCGCAGCGGCGTCCTGCTCACCCCGGTGACCGCCGACGTCATGGCCGAGCTGCTGGTGACCGGCGAGCCGCCCGAGGTCGCCCGGCCGTTCTCACCCGCACGGTTCGAAAGAGAGACGAGCAGAGGATGAAGATCACCGTTAACGGCGCCGAGCACGAGACCGACGAGGGCTGCTCGGTGGCGGGCGTCGTGGCGGCCGTGACCGCCCAGCCGGCCGGCGTGGCCGTCGCACTGAACGACCAGGTCGTGCCACGCGCCGACTGGAAGACCACGATCGTGTGCGAGGCGGACCGCGTCGAGGTACTGACCGCCGTACAGGGAGGCTGACCGTGCCAGAGACCGATCCGCTCGTCATCGCCGGTGAGTCCTTCGGCTCGCGGCTGATCATGGGCACCGGCGGCGTGCCGAGCATGAGCGTGCTGGAGGAGGCGCTGACGGCGTCCGGCACCGAGCTCACCACGGTCGCCATGCGGCGCGTCGACGCCGGCGGCCGGGGTTCGGTGCTGGACGTGCTGGGCCGCTGCGGCATCCGGGTGCTGCCGAACACCGCAGGATGCTTCACCGCCGGTGAGGCCGTGCTGACCGCCAAGCTCGCCCGCGACGCGCTGGAGACCAACTGGGTCAAGCTCGAGGTGATCGCCGACGAGCGGACGCTGCTGCCGGACCCGATCGAGCTCGCCGACGCGGCCGAGCAGCTCGTCGACGACGGCTTCGTCGTGCTGCCCTACACCAACGACGACCCGGTGCTGGCCCGCCGGCTCGAACAGACCGGCTGCGCGGCCGTGATGCCGCTCGGCTCCCCCATCGGGTCCGGGCTCGGCATCCGCAACCCGCACAACATCGAGCTGATCGTCGAGCGGGCCGAGGTGCCGGTCATCCTCGACGCCGGACTGGGCACCGCCAGCGACGCCGCTCTCGCCATGGAGCTGGGCTGTGACGCGGTGCTGCTCGCCACCGCCGTGACCCGGGCGCAGTCGCCATCGCTGATGGCGACCGCGATGCGCCACGCGGTCGAGGCCGGACGGCTGGCGCGGCTCGCCGGCCGGATCCCCAAACGACGGTACGCTCAGGCCTCGTCACCGTGGCAGGGCCTCAGCTCACGCGGTTGATCTCGATCCGGTCAAGGATCGATGCTTTCCGCCGGACCGACGGCAAGTACCCCTTTCGAACACGAATACACTCACACCGATGGATACGACGGTTGCGGACCCACTCGTCGGGCAGGTGCTCGACGGGCGCTACCGCGTCCAGGCGCGGATCGCCCAAGGCGGCATGGCCACGGTGTACGTCGGCCACGACACCAAGCTTGAGCGCACAGTGGCACTCAAGGTCATGCACGCGAACCTCGTCGGCGACGAGGAGTTCGTCCGGCGTTTCATCGCCGAGGCCAAGCACGCGGCGGCGCTGTCGCACCCGAGCGTGGTCGCCGTCTATGACCAGGGCACCAGCAAGGGCTACGTGTTCCTCGCGATGGAGTACGTCCCCGGCCGCACCCTGCGCGCCCTGCTGACCGAACGCGGCCGGCTCGGCCCGCGCCAGGCGCTGGAGATCATGCAGCCGGTGCTCGCCGCGCTGGGTGCCGCGCACCGCGCCGGCCTGGTCCACCGCGACGTGAAGCCGGAAAACGTCCTGCTCAACTCCGACGGCCGCATCAAGGTGGCCGACTTCGGCCTCGCCCGCGCCGAGTCGGCGAGCAAGCAGACCAAGACCGGCATGCTGATCGGCACCGTGGGCTACCTCGCTCCCGAGCAGGTCATCTCGGGCGACGCCGACGCCCGCACCGACGTGTACGCCGCCGGCATCATGCTGTTCGAGCTGCTGACCGGCCGCCAGCCGCACCAGGGCGGCTCGCCGCTGTCCGTCGCGTACAAGCACGTCAACGAGATCGTGCCGCTGCCGTCGAGCGTGATCCCGGGGATGCCGCCCCAGCTCGACGCGCTCGTGGCCAGCGCCACCAACCGCGACCCGTCGCGGCGCCCATCCGACGCCGTCCACTTTCACTCCGCGGCCGGCGATGTCTACCGCACGCTGCCGCGCGACATCGACGAGATGCTCGCGAACGTCGAGGCGGCCCCGCCGCCCGCCGCCGGCCCCGTCACGCCGGACGGCTCGACGCAGGCGCTTGCCGCTCCGTCGGGCACGCAGATGCTCGGCCCGCACACGATGACGATCCCCCGGCAGGAGCACCAGGACCACGAGCTGCCGCCGCCGGGATTCAAGCAGCGCCTGCTGCGCCCACCAGGCCTGTACGGCCTGATCGCGGGTGCCGTCGTCGCCGTGCTCCTGCTCGGCGGCCTGGTGTGGACCGTGACGGTCGGCAACACCGAACGCGTGCCCAAGCTCGTCGGCCTGTCCGAGGAGGACGCGCGGGTCCAGGCCGCCAAGATCGGGCTGAAGGTCAAGCGTGGCGCGTCCCGCTACGACGCCAGCATCCCCAAGGACAAGGTCGTCGACGTCCAGCCGAAGATCGGCACGGAGGTCAAGAAGGGCGCCCTGCTCACGCTGGTGTTCTCCAAGGGCAAGAAGCCGATCGACGTGCCCGACGTGCACAACCTCCCGCTCGACCAGGCCAAGCAGCGCCTGCGGAGCAACGGCCTGCAGTCCGGTGACGAGGTGCAGCAGGACAGCACGACCGTCGCCCGCGGCTACGTCATCAGGACCAAGCCGGCGGCCGGCGAGGCGCAGAACCCCGATGACCCGATCACGATCGTCGTGAGCGCCGGCATCAAGATGCCGGATCTGACCAACATGCGCCGCGACCAGGCGCAGGCGGCACTGACCAAGCTGGGCCTCAACGTGCAGTGGCAGGAACAGGACCCCGCTCCGGGCCAGCCCGAGAACACCGTGATCGGGCAGAACCCTCCCCCGAACCAGCCGGTCAGCCGTGGCACCCCGGTCCAGGTGACCGTCACCAAGGGCCAGTGCCAGTGGTGGAACCCCTTCTGCAAGGACAACGACGGCGGCCAGGGCCCGGTGCCACAGGTCATCGGCCAGCCGATGGACCAGGCTCGGCAGATCCTGCGGCAGAACGGCTTCCAGGTCAACGTGAGCAAGGGCCACGGCCACGACATCGTCACCGGCCAGAACCCCCCGCCCAACACGCCACAGCCGCACGGCGCGACGATCACCATCTGGCACTAGCCGAGGCTTTCGGTCCGGCGTGAGGAAGCTCCCTCGCGATGACCACAGGTCGGCGCGGGGAGCGGGCGGGCACGCACTAGGCTGGCGCGGCTATGGGTGTTGAGCTGAGGAGCCCTATCGGGGCACACGTACCGGTGGCCGGCGGACTCGCCACCGGCGGGCTGCGCTACGCCGCGCAGATCGGCGCGGAGGCGATCCAGGTCTTCGTCAGCAATCCGCGCGGGTGGGCGCTCGCGGCGGGCAAGCAGGTCGAGGACGAGCGGCTGCGGGCGCACAGCGAGCAGTCCGGCATGCCGGTGTTCGTGCACTCCCCCTATCTCATCAACATAGGGTCGCCGAACCCGCAGACCGTCGCCAGCTCGGTGGCCTCGATCCGGCACTCGCTCGCGCGCGGCGCCGCGATCGGTGCCCGCGGTGTGGTCGTGCACACCGGCTCGGCCGTCTCCCAGCCCCGCGAGGACGCCGTACGGCAGCTCCGCGAGCACCTGCTGCCGCTGCTCGACGAGATCCCGCCGGACGGTCCCGACCTGCTCTTCGAGCCGATGGCCGGTCAGGGCGCCATGCTGTGCGCGACGGTGCAGGACCTCGGGCCGTACCTCGACACACTGGACCGCCATCCCCGCGCCGGGGTGTGCCTGGACACCTGCCACGCCTTCGCTGCGGGCCACGACCTGGCCGCGCCCGGCGGGATGGCGGCGACCCTCGACGCGCTCGCCGCGACCATCGGCGCCGACCGGCTCAAGCTGATCCACGCCAACGACTCCAAAGACGTCTGCGGCGCGAACAAGGACCGGCACGAGAACATCGGTGCCGGTCGCATCGGCGCCGAGCCGTTCGCGGAGCTGTTCCGGCACCCGGTGAGCCGCGGCGTGCCGCTGGTGATCGAGACCCCGGGCCGAAGCGCCGATCCGCACCGCGCGGACGTGGAGACCCTCAAAGCGCTGCGCGGCGTCTGATTCCTGCGCCACGAGCCGGAGCCGACCCCGGCCCTCTCCGCATCCGGTTCGCCGCCGTCAGGCGCGGCCGGACAAGAAAAAGGCCTGGGTGCCGCTGAACAACCCCCCGACCGTTCAGCAGCACCCAGGCGCGCGCCGCCTGGCCTCCACCCCCCCGAGTCGGAGCCTGGCGGCCGTCCCGAGAACGTTGCTGTTGAAACCCTAGGGGGCCCGCGACCTGCGCCGAAACCCATAAAGCCCTTGCCTCGGTAAACGGTTCGTAGTCGGCGGTATACGTTGAGTAATCAGAGCGTGAGCGGTAGCTGCGGCGCGACGAACGGCGCCGTTCAGGCCGGCCGCTCCGACGTCGCCTCTTCGGGCACGTGCATGCGGGCCATCGCCCGGCTGGTGTGGGCGGGCACGCTCGAGCGGGTCAGCAGCGAGACCGCGATCATCACGCCGAAGCCCAGCGGCACGGTGACGAGGGCGGGCTGTTCGATGAGCATGCCGAGCCAGCCGGTGCGCTGGCCGCTGAGGATGCGGACGAGACCGGCCGCGGTGGCCGGTCCGCCGCCCGCGAGGACGCCGGCCACGGCGCCTGCGGGCGTCAGCCGCCACCACCACACCCCGAGCACCAGCAGCGGGCACAGCGACGACGCCGCGACGCTGAACGCCAGGGTGATCAGCGCCGTCGACTGGGGCGCGCATGTGAGCGCCGCCAGGACGAGCGGCACCGCCATCGTGACCAGGGCGGCCAACCGGAAGCGGGTCGTTCCACCTCCGAACCCCTGTGACAGGGTGCCGGAGACCGCGACGACGACGCCACACGACGTGGACGCGAACGCCGCGAACGCACCGGTCGCGACGAGGATGGTCAGCAGGTCGCCCGCGAGGCCGGGCAGGATCCGATGCGGCAGCATCAGGAGGGTCGCGTCGGTCTCGCCCGTCATGAGCAGCTCGGGCGTGTAGAGCCGGCCCAGCGCGCCGAACAGCGCCGGGAACAGGCAGAACGTGGCCAGCATCAGCACCACGAGGCTCGCCGTACGGCGCGCGGTGCGCCCGCACGCGTTGGAGTAGAACCGCACGATGAGGTGTGGCAGGCCCATCGTGCCGAGCAGCACGGCGAGCAGCACGGAGTAGGTCGCGGCGAGCGGATGGTTGCGGCCGCCCGCGAACGGCGTCGCCCACCGGTCACCGCGCAGGAGCGCCAGGCGGGAGGTGTGCGGTACGGCCGCGCCGGCCGGGAACCGCAGTCGCGCCCCGGAGCGTACGCGATGCGTCCCCGCCGCCAGCAGGACGCGCTCGCCGTGGTGCCGGCGGCCGTCGAGGACGCCGCGTACGGCGACGACGGCGGGCGTGGTCAGCTGGATCCCGGCGCTCGCCCCGGCGGTGACGGTCGTCGGCCGGTGGAAGTAGGGGGTGCGTGCGACGTCGGCGTCGTTCTGCAGCCGCCAGATGGCCAGGAAGATCAGGCCTGGGACCACCACGGCGATGAGCTTCAGCCAGAACTGGACGGCCTGCACGCCGGTGATGCTGCGCATGCCGCCGGAGAGCACCAGGGCGGCCACCGCCAGCACGACCACCACCCCGCCCGACCACACCGGCAACCCGCTGATCACCGACAGGGTCACGCCCGCGCCCTGGAACTGTGGCAGCAGGTAGAACCAGCCGATGATGACGACGCAGCCGCTGACGGCGTGCCGCACCGTACGCGAGCCGAGCCGCCACGCCGCGAAGTCCGAGAGGGTGTAGGCGCCCGACCGGCGCAGCGGGGCGGTGACGAGCGTCAGCAGGACCACGTGGCCGGCGGCCGCGCCGATCGGCAGCCACAGCATGTCGGCTCCGTACGCGAGGACGAGACCGGCCATGCCCAGGAAGGCCGCGGCGGAGATGTACTCACCGCTGATCGCTGAGGCGTTCCACCAGGGCGAGACCTCACGCGAGGCGGCGTACAGGTCGGAGGCCCGCGCCGGCCGGGTGCGCACCGACACGCCCACCAGGGACGCGGCGAGCAGCGCGAGCGCCAGCACGGCGATCATGGAGACTCCTCATGTGCCGCCGGCGTCCGCGTCCTGGTCACTCGTGCCGCGCCGGCTCGGTGAAGGCCCGCTCGGCGCGCTCGGCGAGGCGTACGTACCGGCGGGCGGCCGCGACCCAGATGGGCTGGACACCGCCGCAGAGGATCAGCCAGGGCAGCCGCACGCCCAGCAGCCGAACGTGGGACAGACCAGGGGCGCAGGCGAACAGCAGCGGCAGGCCGGCGAGAAGCAGGAAGACGATGGCGCTGGTGGTGAGGGCCAGGCGGGCCTGGCTGCGGATCAGGGATCTGACCTGCGTCGCACCGGGGTCGGAGTGCTCGTCGGGAGGTTTTCGGCGGGGGGTGCGCTCGTGGGCGCCGGGGACGGTTACGGTGACGCGCTCGGTCATCTCGGGGCGCGGGCCTCCTGTCGGAATCGGCGGACGAGCAGGTCGCGGACCTCGCGCGTATGTCGGCGGCTCACCAGCAGGGCCCGCTCGCCGACCAGGAGGACCGCTCGCCCGTCGTCGAAGCGCAGCTCGCTGATGTGCGCGGCGGCGACGAGGGTGCTGCGGTGGATGCGGATGAAGCCGACCGGCCCCCACCGCTCGGCGAGGGCCGCCAGCGGCACGCGGACGAGGTAGCTGCCGTCGAAGGTGTGCAGCCGGACGTAGTCGCCGTGCGCCTCGGCGTGGGTCACGGCGGCGAGCGGGATCCGCCGGGTGCGACCGCCCAGCTCGACGGGGATCATCTCGTCGGCCTCGGGCTCGTCGGCGGTGGCGTCGCGGTGAACGGTCTGCTCGACGCGGCGAATGGCCTCGTTGAGACGGCCGGGATCGACCGGCTTGAGAAGGTAGTCGACCGCGCCGAGCTCGAAGGCGGTCACCGCGAACTCCTCGTACGCGGTGACGAAGACGACCGCGGGTGGATCGGCGAAGCCGGTGACGAGGCGGGTGAAGTCGAGCCCGTCCAGGCCCGGCATGCGGATGTCGAGGAACACCGCGTCGAGCCGGTCGCCATCGGTGATCATCCGGCCGAGGTCGCGCAGCGCCTCCGCGGCGTCCGCGGCCGGCCGGACCGTCTGCACGCCCGGGTGCCGGCGGAGGAGATAGGTGAGCTCCTCCAGGGCCGGGGCCTCGTCGTCGGCGGCGAGCACGCGCAACATGGCAGGAGACTGCCTCCTTTACTCTTTGCATGCAACAGATTTCATGCAGTGACACTCGACTCTTACCCCGGAGATAGACCGGTGTGGCATTTGGGCACCCGGAGGCTTACCTTCATGCCGGCTCCTACCGCGGTCTCGATGACCAGGCCGTACTCCTCGCCGTAGACCTGGCGTAGCCGGTCGTCGACGTTCAGCAGGCCGATGCCGCGGGCCGGCCCGCTCCCGTCGCCCGTTTCGAGCAGCGACCGCAGCTTGTCGGGGTCCATGCCGACACCGTCGTCCTCGAGGCTGATCGCCGCCTCGGCGCCCGCGTCACGGGCCACGATCCGGACGTGGAACCGCTGCATGCCGCACTCCATGCCGTGCCGGATGGCGTTCTCCACCAGTGGCTGGAGTGACAGGAAGGGCACGGCGACCGGCAGCACCTCCGGCGCGATCTCCACGCTGAACCTGAGGCGCTCGTCCCCGAAGCGCGCACGCTCCAGCAACAAGTAGCGGTCGATCGAACGCAGCTCCTCGGCCAGCGTGGTGAAGTCACGCGGATTGCGGAAGGAGTAGCGGGCGAAGTCGGCGAAGTCGAGCACCAGCTCGCGGGCACGCTCGGGATCGGTACGCACGAACGAGGCGATCGTGGTGAGCGAGTTGTAGACGAAGTGCGGGGAGATCTGGGCGCGCAGCGCGCGCATCTCGGCCTCCATCAGCCGCGCCTTGGAGGAGTCGAGCTCGGCCAGCTCCAGCTGACCGGACATCCAGCGGGCCACCTCACCGAGGATGCGCAGCCGCTGGAAGCGAGCCTTCTCGGTGTACGCGGCCAGCGCACCCGCGACCCGGCCGTCGATGGTGAGCGGCGCGATCATCGCGACGCGCACCTGACACCCCGGGTCGCCACAGGGGTCCAGCTCGCGGACGATCACCCGGGGACGCCCGGCGGTGAGGACGGGTTCGGCGAGCCGGAGCGTGGAGTCGGAGTGGGCGATGCCGCCCTCCCAGACGAGCAGTCGCTCGGTGTCGGTGACCGCGACGACCGGGACGCCGAGGAGGTGACGCAGGTGCCGTACGGCCTTGCGGGCGGAGTCCTCGGTGAGGCCGGCCCGGAGCGAGGTGGAGGCGACGGAGACGGTGTGCAGCGCGGAGAACGTCGCCTCGTCGGCCAGTGCTCCCCTGCCGGTGTGCTGCCGCATGGCGCACAGGGACCAGCCGGCGGCACCCACCGTCACGGCGGACGCCGCGGCGAGGAGCGCGTCGGCGGAAGTCACGAGCATGGCAACAGACGGTAATGCCTCAGTGACGTACCGCGCGGGATTTATGCCCTCTGCGCATGGAGCGTTTCGGTCCGGCACCCTCCCACCGCGCGTGCAGCGGCTCCCGTGGGGTCGGCGGTGGCTCGCCGCTCCGACTTCGTGGCCTGCGCAGCGGCCCTGCGTACGCGGCGCGTGCCGCCCCGGTGGGCTCCGGTGTCCCGGTCTACTCCTGGTAGGAGTAGCGCTGTTCGAGCCAGGGGTCGGCGACGTTGTGATAGCCGCGTTCTTCCCAGAAGCCGCGCCGGTCGGCGACGAGATACTCGATGGCGCGGACCCACTTGACGCTCTTCCAGGCGTACAGATGCGGCACCACCATGCGCACGGGAGCGCCGTGGTCGGCGGTGAGGCGTTCGCCGTCGCGGTGGGTGGCCAGGAGGGTCGTGTCGGCGAGGAAGTCCGACATCCGCAGGTTGGCGCTGTAGCCGTACTCCGCCCACACCATGACGTGGGTGGCCTCGCCGGCCGGGGGCACGAGCCCGGCCAGCGTCGTCGCGAGGATGCCCTCCCAGCGGACACCCGGGATGGTGAACTTCGTGACGCAGTGGAAGTCGGCGATCACCTGGTCGCGCGAGATCGCGTCCACCTCGGCCCAGGTCCACCGGCACTCCTGCCCGGAGGCGGTCGCGCCGTGCACCCGAAGATCCCAGCGTTCGGGGCGGAACTTCGGCACCGGGCCGTAGTGGAGGACCGGCCAGGTGCGCGGGACGTGCTGCCCAGGCGGGAGATGCTCCTCAGGAGCCATCCCGTGTCTCCTGGCTGATCCACCCGCGATTCGTCATCGCCGGCCATCCTCCCACTCCCCACCATGATGCGGATGCGGGCCCCGTCCGCACGCGCACTGCCGGAGATGAGCTAGTCTGTGCGACGTGAGCAACGTCTTCTCCTTTACCTATGGCGAGCCCGGGACACGGGCGGCTGCCAGGAAGACGCTGCACTAAAGGCAACCGCTTGACGAATGCCCCGGGCCATCAGGCCCGGGGCATTCGTCGTTTTCAGACAAGGATCAGCATGGTCGTCGTCATGGCCGCCGAGGCCTCAGAAGCAGATGTGCAAGCCGTCGTCACGCTCGTCGAGACGGCGGGCGGTGAGGCGTTCGTCAGCCGGGGCGTGAACCGCACGATCGTCGGCCTCGTCGGCGACGTGGAGCAGTTCGGCGCGCTGAACCTGCGCGGGATGGCCGGCGTCCGCGACGTCGTGCGGATCTCGGTCCCGTACAAGCTGGTCAGCCGCGAGAACCACCCGGATCGCTCGGTCGTACGCGTCGGCGGCGTGCCGATCGGCCCCGAGACGATGACGCTCATCGCCGGGCCGTGCGCGGTGGAGACGCCGGAGCAGACGCTGGAGGCCGCTCAGATGGCCCAGGCTGCCGGTGCGACGTTGCTGCGCGGCGGGGCGTTCAAGCCGCGCACCTCCCCGTACGCGTTCCAGGGCCTGGGCGAGAAGGGGCTGCGGATTCTCGCCGACGTACGGTCGGAGACCGGAATGCCGATCGTCACGGAGGTCGTGGACGCCCACGACGTCGAGCTGGTGTCCTCGTACGCGGACATGCTGCAGGTCGGCACGCGCAACATGCAGAACTTCGCGCTGCTGCAGGCCGTCGGCGGCGCCGGCAAGCCGGTCATGCTGAAGCGCGGCTTCAACGCGACGATCGAGGAGTGGCTGATGGCGGCGGAGTACATCGCCCAGCGCGGCAACCTCGACATCGTGCTGTGCGAGCGCGGCATCCGGACCTTCGAGAAGGCCACGCGGAACACCCTGGACATCTCGGCCGTCCCGGTCGCCCAGGGGCTGTCGCACCTGCCGGTCATCATCGACCCGTCACACTCGGGCGGCCACCGCGAACTCGTCCTGCCCTTGACCCGCGCGGCCATCGCGGTCGGCGCCGACGGCGTGATCATCGACGTCCACCCGCATCCGGAACAGGCCCTGTGCGACGGCCCGCAGGCCCTGGTCAACGGCGACCTGAGGGAACTCGCCAAGACCGTACGCGAGCTGCCCCCACTGGTGAACCGCACCCTGACCCGCGCCTGAGTCATCCACACCCCGCCCGCCCGTCTTCCATGCAGCGGAACTCGCGCTGGACAATGGAAGTTGGGTCGGCCCCCAGGGCGGGCGGGGCGTGAACGAGCGGGCGCGGCGTGAACGGGCGGGCGCGGGCGCGTGGAACGGCGGGCCCCGGACCGGCCGGGTTGTCGATCGGCGGGCGGTTTGAACCGGTCGGGCGCGGACCGGCTAGGCTGCCCGGCATGGCGTACTTCACCGCTCAGCTCGGACCGCCCCGGCTCTGACCGGGGTCGCCCTCACACGCCCGGCGGTTACGCCCGGCGTTCTTCGATGCCGTCCTGACGTGGCGGCGGCGCGCCCCGGATCCGGTGTTCCCTTCCGGTTCTAGATCTCGGAGCGTTCCCCTTGACCAGTACGTCCATCACTTCCACCACGCCCGTGCGCCGGTTCGGTGGGTCGGTCGACATCGTTCTCGCCGCCGCCCTCTGGGGCACCACCGGCACCGTCCGCAGTTTCGTCCACGCGAGTCCGGTCGCGGTCGGGGCGGCCCGGCTCCTGATCGGCGGCGCCCTCCTCTTCGTGCTCGCGGTCCGCTCCGGCGGCCTGCGTCCCCTGCTCGCCGGAGGCCGCCGTACCCGGCTGGTCCTCCTCCTCGGCGCGGTCCTCGCCGCGGTCTACCAGGTGGCGTTCTTCAGCGCGGTCGCCCGTACGGGCGTGGCCACCGGCACGGTCGTCACGATCGGCAGCGGTCCGGTGTTCGCGGGGCTGCTCGCGGGGCTGCTGCGGATGGGCGCGCCGACCCGCCGCTGGCTGTTGTCCACGGTCGGCGCGGTGGCCGGTTGCGCCGCGCTGACCGCCGGCGGCCGGTCCGCGGGCGTCGAACCGGCCGGTATCGCGCTGGCTCTGCTGTCGGGCTTCGGCTACGCGGCGTACGCCACCGTGGCGTCGGCGCTGATCACCCGCGGCGAGGACGACCGGGCGGTCGTCGGTGTCCTGTTCGGCGGCGCCGGCCTCATGCTGTTCCCGGTCCTGCTGGCGTACGGGTCTGGCTGGCTGCTCACCGCCGAGGGCGCCCCGGCCGCGCTCTACCTCGGCCTCATCACCACCGGCGTGGGCTATGTCCTGTACGGCCGGGGCCTGCGTACGACGCCGGTCGCCACCGCGACGACGCTCACGCTGTCCGAGCCGGCGGTGGCCGCGGTCCTCGGCCTGTTCGTCCTGGGCGAGCACCTGGGCCCGATCGCCCTCGGCGGCCTGGGCCTGCTCGTCGTCAGCCTGCTCATTCTGGCCGTGCCCGCGCGCAGGCGACAGGTCTGACGAACGGATGGGGGCTGTCGCACAACGGCCCCCATCCGCGATACTCCGCCAGATGATCGCGCAACCGCAGGCCGACACGATCGTGATCGCGGCGCTGTGGGTGCGGGTCGAGCATCGTCAACTGGAGGCAACGCCCATCGGACGCGCCGCGCCTCGCCCGTCTGGAGGAGACGCTGCGCGCCCGGTGAGTCAGGCGCTCGGTTCGCCGTACGAGGGGCGGTGTTCCTGCAAGGTCGTGGCCAGCTGCTCGGCCATCTCCCCGGCGTCGAGGCGCTTCTCGATCTGACGCAGGTCCTCGATCTTGGCGCGGGTCTCGGCGCGCCGGGGGGTGAGGACCGTGCAGCAGTCCTCGTCCGGCAGTTCGGAGATGGCCAGCGTGTGGATGCCGCGGGCCTCGGCCATTATCTCGGTCTTGTCCATGCCGATGAGCGGGCGCAGGATCGGGAGTTCGACCGCGTCGTCGAGGGCGGTGATGTTCTGCATCGTCTGGCTGCTCACCTGGCCGAGGGAGTCGCCGGTGATCAGCGCCGCGCCGCCGAGGTTGTGCGCGACGACCTCGCCGGTCTTCAGCATCAGGCGCCGCTGCGCGACGATCTGGAGCCGGTCGGCGCCGGAGGACTTGATCTGCTGCTGCGCCTTGCCGAAAGGCACGACGAACATCCGGGAGACGCCCTGGAACTTGTCCAGCTCACGGACCAGCGCGTACGCCTTGTAGATCGATTCGGGGCCGGTGAAGGGCATGCCGGAGAAGTGCAGGAAGTCCACGCGCAGGCCGCGGCGCATCATGCGGTAGGCGGCGACGGGCGAGTCGATGCCGCCGGACATGAGGACGAGCGCGCGCCCGCTCATGCCGACCGGCAGGCCGCCCGCGCCCGGGGTGCCGTCGGTGAAGACGAACACCTCGCGCTGGTCGACCTCGATGAAGACCACGATGTCCGGGCGCTTGAGGTTGACCGGCAGGTCGTAGCGCTCCTGCACCTTGCGGCCGACGAGGATGTTGAGGTCCGAGGAGGTCATCGGGAAGCGCTTGTCGCGGCGGCGGGCACGGATCGCGAACGCGCCCTTGCGTGCCAGTGCCGGGTGCTGGGCGACGAGGTCGAGGGCGGCCTGGACGGTGGCGTCCGGGTCCTTGGCCACCCGCCAGGCGCGGTGCACCCAGACGATGCCCATGACGTCGGTGATCCGGCGGGCGACCGCGTCGACGTCAGCGAGCTCGCCGCTCTCGGTACGGACGACGACGACGCCCTCACGCTGCCAGTCCTGGATCTTGATGCCGAGCCCCTTGACCGCGGCCCGGATGTTGTTCTGCAGGCGCCGCTCGAACAGCTCGCGGTTGCGGCCCTTGAGGACGATCTCGCCCAGCTTGAGCAGCACGCACGGCTCGCCGGTCACCGCCGGGCGCGTGGCGTTGCTCGGGTCCGCACTCTCGCCGGCCCGCTCGGGCGCCGCGTCGAGCATCGGCATGGGTGGTCCTCCTGCAGGGAAAATCGGGAAGGGGATGAACGCCTAGTGTCGCGCAAGAGGTGCAACACCGCGACTCATCCGCGGTGTTCCCCAGGGCCGTCAGCGTTTCACGCAGGTGTACGCCCCGTAGATCGGTCCGCGGAAGGCGACCTGGACGATCTCGAAGCCGGCGGCGTCGAGCATCGGCTCCAGCAGCCACCGGAACGTGCTGAACTCCGTGCGCAGATGCTCGGCGAAGTCCTCCCGCGTGTAGCCCAGCGCGGGGTCGGTGGCCGCTCCATCGAGCCAGCGGCCGATGACCTCGTCGGCCTCGCGGGGGTGGAAGTCGAAGATCAGGTCGCGCAGGCGCAGCACGCCCCCTGGCCTCAGGACCCCCGCCACGCGCTCCAGCGCCAGCGCTTTCCAAAAGTCGGGGAGCTGGTGCAGCGCGTTCCGGGTGCACACGGCGTCCGCCGGCGGCCCGGCATGCTCGTAGGTCAGGAACCCCGCGCGTACGCACTCGACGTTCGACAGTCCGGCCTGCGCGGCTCGGTCGCGAATGACGTGCTGCATCGCGGGCGAGACGTCGACCGCCACCACGCGGCGGAACTCCGGCGCCGCGGCGAGTGCGAGCCGTCCCGTACCGGCACCGAGGTCGACGAGCGTGCCGTCCACTCCCTGCTCGGCCAGCGCGGCGATGTCCTCGTCGACGTCGCTCCTGGTCCCTGCCTCGTATCCGGCTTTGCGGTCATACCCGGCGACGAAGGCGGGATCGAGATGCTCCGGACCCGCGTACGCCAGCTCGTCGGGAATCCAGGACGCGTCCATGCCGCGATCCTGACATCCGGCGCTGAAGCCTCGCACGTGGTTTTCCACCGCCCCGTCAGGCGTCGATCAGGCCGGCGACCAGGTCGATGACGGCACCGGCCACGCCGGCCGGGATCGCGCGTCCGCTCTCGAAGGCCCGCAGGACGGTCTGGGCGAGCAGATCGGCATGCCGTTCGAGGGTGTCCGGCGCCGCCCCGTCCGCCTCCGCCCGCAGGAACCCCTCGAACGTCGCCTGGAACGCATAGGCGATCGCCTCGGCGTCCAGATCGTCGCGGAGCAGCCCGTGCCCGGCGAGCAGCCCGACGTACGCCACGGACAGCAGCCGGTGCCGCTCGTCGCGGGCGGTGTCGCGTGAGGCCAGTTTGCCCAGCAGGCCAGCGTGGTCCAAGACGAACCCGCGCAGGAGCGGCCGGCGCATGATGACCAGGAAGTACGCACGCGCGAAGCGGTGAGGCAGGCACTCCTCCGGATCACGCCGCAGTGTCCGGACGAGCTCGCCGATCGCCTCCAGCACCTCCCGCTCGAAGACCGCGGCGAAGAGGTCCTCCCGCGTCTTCCAGTGCAGGTAGACGGTGCCCTTGCCGATGTTCGCGCCCGTCGCCACGTCGTCGATGGTCACGCGCCGGTAGCCATGACGCAGCAGCAGGTCCGCCGCGACGTCGAGGATCCGGGTCGCGCGTTCCTCTCGCTGGCGGGGGTCTCTCAGCCGGTCGGCGGTCATGCGCCCACTGTACGCCAGTTGACTAAATTTCAAAATTAGTCATAGAGTCACGGCATCCACGAGGACGGAGAGCGTCTTGAACGACCGCACCGTACTGATCTCAGGAGCCGGCATCGCCGGCTCCACGCTGGCGTACTGGCTGGCCCGGCACGGGTTCCGGCCAACCGTGGTCGAACACGCGCGGCGGATGCGGTCCAGCGGAAGCCCGGTGGACGTGAGGGGCCCCGCCGTGGAGGTGGCCGAGCGGATGGGCGTCCTGCCGCGCCTGCGCGCCGCAGGGACGGGTGTGACGGGCATGCGCTTCGTCAACGCCGCTGGCCGGCGCGTGGGCGGGGTCGGTATGCGGGTCGTCCAAGGAGCGGCCGGGGAGGTCGAGGTGCCGCGCGGCGACCTCGCCTCGATCCTGTACGAGGCGAGCCGGGACCACGCCGAGTTCGTGTTCGACGATTCGATCGCCACCCTCGAACAGGATGAGCAGGGGGTGGACGTCACCTTCGGCCACGCCCGCCCCCGCCGGTTCGACCTGGTGGTCGGGGCGGACGGGCTTCACTCGGCCGTACGGCTCCTCGCGTTCGGGCCCGAGTCCGGTTTCGTCCGTCACCTGGGACTCTTCGTCGCGACT
>JAOPYG010000178.1 GCA_025964685.1 Actinoallomurus sp.
CCGGCAGCCGGGAGGAGTCCGGGCTGCCGCTGACATCAAGGGGGGACCCATGAGGGTCAAGACTATGACCCTGACAACCGCTTCAGCGGCCGCACTGACCATCGGCTTGGCCTCACCTGCGCTCGCCCTGGCGACGACGGCCGATGTGCTCGGGGCAGTGCACAACCAGACGGGGTTCGGGGCGCACCACCAGGGTGTGCTCCACAACGGGGTGCACCAGGTGGCGCTCCCCAAGGGTGACGATGATGACGACGAGGGCGACGACGACGGCGGCGGTGAAGCCGAGATCGGTGGCTCGCACCGCTCGCATCACAGTCGTGGGCTGTGTGGCGTCGGCGGTCACATCGGCGGTCTCGCCCACGGCTGTGGGGAAGAGAACGGCGACGACGATGACGAGGACGAAGGTGGCGGCGGCGGCGACTCCGCTTCCGAGCACTCGAGCGCCTGCTGCCAGCACGGCGAGCACGTGAGGGTGTCGCGTCCGGCTCCGGCTCCGGTGCATCACATGGTGCCGATGGGCGCCGTGCGCAGCGGTTTCGGCGGCAGCCAGGGGCTGAACGCTCCTCTGGGGCTGGCCGGTCTGTCTCTGCTGATCGGCGGTGCGGGACTGCTTCCGGTGGCCCGCCGGCGTCTCCAGGCCAGTGCCCGTTCCTGATTCATCGGCACGACCGCGTGGCGGCCGCCTCCTCACCGGGGCGGCCGCCGCCCTGATCGCGGCGGGCTCGGCGGTCCTGGGGTTCGACGCTTGTCAGAACTCCGGACCGCCGCGGCCTGCTCCGGGCGCGGCCCGGCCGCGGGCTGCCAGCCCGCCGCCGGGCCCCGTACTGAAGGCGTCCACGCCGGTTCGTGTCGACATCCCGCGGATCGAGGTCCACTCGCGGCTGCTGTCGCTCGGGCTCGATCGCGACGGCACCCTTTCGGTGCCGTCGCTGTCACAGGCACAACTGGCCGGCTGGTACGCCAAGGGGCCCACGCCGGGCGAACGCGGCCCGGCCGTGATCGTCGGTCACGTCGACACGAAGAAGGGTCCGGCGGTGTTCTACAAGCTCGGCCGGCTCAAGCCCGGGGACATGGTCGACGTCACCCGCAAGGACGGCAAGGTGGCGGCCTTCGCCGTCGACTCCGTCGAGCACGTCTCAAAGGCCCATTTTCCGACGCAGCGGGTGTACGGCGAGGTCGGCTTCGCCGGACTCCGCCTGATCACCTGCGGCGGGGACTTCAACGGCCACAGCTACACCGACAACACCATCGTGTACGGCCACCTGATCGGGCGCCGGATCCGCTGATATTCGATCTTGTGAACATCTGTACTGACTCGTGACCTATGCCGCCGAAGCGGGGATGGTTAACGTAGTGATGCGATGCCGGTCACAGCGAGTCGGGAGGCCACTACATGCGCATCTCAGAGATCCTCCGCGGTAAGGGCGAGGATGTCGCGACCATTGAGCCGGACGCCAAGGTGCGCCGGTTGCTCGCGCTGCTCGCCGAACACAACATCGGCGCCGTCGTCGTGTCCACCGACGGCTCGACGATCGAGGGCATCGCGTCCGAGCGCGACGTCGTGCGCCGCCTGAATGAGCGTGGGGCCGGTCTGCTCGACGAGCCGGTCTCCTCGATCATGACGGCGACCGTACGGACCTGTGCGCCCGGCGACAACATCGACGACCTGCGCGCCACGATGACGGAGCACCGCATCCGGCACGTGCCGGTCGTCCGCGACGGGCGACTCGCCGGCATCGTCAGCATCGGCGACGTCGTCAAGAGCGCGATCGCCGAGCTGGAGACCGAGCGCGAGCAACTGGTCGACTACATCAGCCGTTGATCGCGGCCGACACGGCCCCGCGGGTCCGCCTACGGCGGCCTGGCGGCACCATGGAGTCGTGAGCGTTCAACCTCTGACTCTCTACTCCATGGACGGTGTGCGCATCGACGCCGGCCACCTGTCCGGGGCCGACGGACTGTGCGTCGTCATGGCTCACGGCTTCACCGGCCACTGGCGCCAGCCGGCGACTCGCCGCATCGCCGCCGCCCTCAACCGCGTGGGCGGCGTGATCGCCATCGACTTCCGCGGGCACGGCAAGTCCGCCGGCCTGTCGACGGTCGGCGACCGCGAGGTGCTCGACGTCGACGCGGCCGTACGCCACGCGCGCCACCTCGGGTACGAACGCGTGGCCCTGGTCGGTTTCTCCATGGGCGGCATGATCGTCATACGCCATGCGGCCCTGCTCGGGGGCGTGGACGCGGTGGTCTCGGTCAGCGCGCCGGCCCGCTGGTACTACCGCGACACCAAGCCGATGCGCCGCGCGCACTGGGCGATCGAGCGACGGACCGGACGGCTGGCCGTACGCCTCGCCCGGCACACGCGGATCAGGGCAGGCGGATGGCCGCGCGAGCCCGAGCCGCCGTACTCGGTCGCCGGGCGCATCTCGCCCGTGCCCTTCCTGGTCGTGCACGGCGACGCCGACCCCTTCCTGCCGACCGATCACGCGGAACAGTTGTACGACGCCGCGGCCGAGCCGCGCGAGCTGTGGATCGAGCCCGGTTTCGGGCACGCCGAGGCCGCCGCGACCCCGGCGCTGATCGGCCGGATCGCCGACTGGGCCGCCGCCCGCACGCGTGGGGCGGGACCGGTCCACTCGTAATGGCGCCGATGTGACAGAAGGCATTTCCCGGGAGTCACACAGTAGTTCCCGGAGTCACAGAGTGCGGTGCCGCCAATGCTCCCGATCCGCTACCGTACGCACCAAACGGGTGACGGTGATGTGGGTTCCGGGCTGCGCGCGTAGGACGCGCGGCCGGGCCCGCCGACGCCGTGCCTCTGAGCCGTCGTTCGGGAGGCGCCGTGAAGAGGCTGCTGGTGGTGGCAGTGGCATTGGTGGCCCCGGTCGTGCTCGCCGGCTGCGGCGTTGACAGTGGGGTGCGCACGTCGGCGCCCACCGCGCCGGTCCAGACCTCCGCGACGGCGATGCCGGCGTTCCTGCGGGTGACCGGTACGCCGAGCGGCTCCGTGATGGCCATCGCCTGGCGGAACGGCGTGACGACGATCACCAGCAGGCTCGGCGGCACGAAGGTGACGATCGCCGGAAAGGCCGGCCGGTACACCCGCAACGGCCGACTGGTGGCCGTGGCGAAGACCTACCGCGACGGCGTCAGGCTCAAGACCGCCCGTGGCCATACGCTCTGGCGCGCCAAGATCTCCCGCAGCCTGGTGCAGATCCGCCAGGGCGAGACGACCGTCCGGTACGAGTTCCGGCACTCCGCGGACGACCGCATCCTGGTCCGGCAGGGCACGATCCTGATCGGCACCGTCCGCCCGATCGAGCAGGGCGCCGAGGTGGTGGACGCACGCGGGACGAAGCTCGGCCTGTCCTCCTCGCGGCCGGGCGATGACATGGCCGTGCTGCTGTGCCACGAGATGCCCCCCGACCTGCGGGCGGTTCTGACCGCGGCCATGCTCCGCCGCCGCTGACCTGACGAGGCCCCCCTCACACGCGCTGACCACGCGTCGTTCATAATGTAGAACGTCGTCCCGTACAACGGAACAAGGGGGATCGGCATGGACCACGACGTGATCGAACAGGCCATCGCGACGGCGCGGCTGCTGCCCGTCCTCCGGACGCCGGACGCCGCCGGAGCCATCCGGGCGGCCGAAACGCTCCTCGGCGCGGGCCTCGGAGTGATCGAGCTGACCGCGACCACGCCCGGCTGGGCGGACGCCCTGCGGGGCCTGCGCCGCACGCATCCGGAGGCGGTACTCGGCGCCGGTACGGTGACGACCGCCGACGACGCGCGCCGGGCGATCCAGGTGGGCGCGAACTTCCTGGTCAGCCCGTACCCCGCCCCGCCCGTCCGCGCCTTCGCGGACGAGACGGGCACGGTGTTCCTCGAAGGAGGCTTCACGCCGGCCGAGGTCGCCGCCGCGTCCGCGCGCGGAATCGCCAAGCTGTTCCCCGCCCACGTCGGCGGCCCCGCGTACCTGCGCTCGATCCTCGCCGTGCTCCCGGGCGCGCGCATCGTCCCGACCGGCGGCATCGGCCTGGGCCAGGTGCGCGACTACCTCGCGGCCGGCGCGTACGCGGTGGGGGTCGGCTCGGACCTGGTGAAGGCGCCCGATCCCGCGCGTGCGGTACGCGAGCTGCTCGAGGAGCGGTCCGATGGATGAGGCCCCCGACGTCGCGATCATCGGTGAGCCGCTCGTGGAGTTCTCCGCCGCCGATCCCCTGAGCAGCGCCGAGACGTTCCGGCTCTCGTTCTCCGGCGACGCCCTCAACGCCGCCGTCGCGGCCGCCGCCACCGGCGCGCACGTCGCACTGATCACGCGTACGGGCGAGGATGAGTTCGGCGAGCGGCTGATCGCGTTCGCCGCCGCGCACGGCATCGACACGCGGTGGATGCGGCGCGGCCCTGGGCACACGGGCGCGTATGCGGTCGGCGCGGACCCCTCCGGCGAACGCGCCTTCGCCTACATGCGTTCGGGCAGCGCGGCCTCGCGGCTCTCACCCGAAGACGTGGCGGCCGCCCCGCTCGCGGCGGCCGGAGCGGTGCTGCTGAGCGGCATCACCGCCGCCCTGTCCGAGTCCTGCGCGGCCGCCGTCGCCGCCGCCGCGAAACAGGCCCGCGGCGCGGTCGTCTATGACCCCAACTTCCGCGGCCGCCTGACCACCGCGACCGCCGCACGGGCGACCCTGGAGAAGGTGGCGCCGCACGCCGCACTCGTCACTCCGTCCTGCCCGGCCGACTGCGTCGCGCTGTTCGGCACCTCGGACCCCGAGGAGGCCGCGGCCGCCTGCCTCGCACTCGGCGCCACCGCGGTGGCCGTGACCAGGGGCGCCGACGGCGTGTACCTCGCCACCGCCCAGGACCGCAGGGACGTCCCGGCGATCCCGGCCGGCGCGATCGTCGACGCGACCGGCGCGGGCGACGCCTTCGCGGGTGTCCTCACCGCACGCCTGGCCCGTGGCGCGTCACTGCTGGAGGCCGTACGCGGCGGCGCCGCCGCGGCCTCCCTGTCGCTCGCCGGCCAGGGCGGCACGGGCCGCGTCGCCACCGCCGCCGAAATCGAGACATTTCTGACCGCCGGCTGACGTCACGGCTGCCGCGGAGCGGCATGCCTTCTTTCTGCCGTGCGGGCCCTCGGCACGGACTTAGACAGGCGCGGGGACCCGGTCGGGGGGTGCGCCCAGGGCGAGCGAGACGTCGTGGGCGGCGGTGAGGACCTCGGTTCCCAGGGCGGTGTCGTCCGGGGCGACCTCGAAGGCGAGGCCGGAGACGGAGATTCCGCCCATGACGGTGCCGGTGTGGTCGAAGACCGGGGCGCCGACGCAGCGGATGCCGGCTTCGTTCTCCTCGTCGTCGATCGAGTAGCCGCGCCGGCGGATCTCGGCGAGATGGCTCAGCAGCGCGTCGGTGTCGGTGATCGTGTGCGGGGTGCGGTGTTCGAGGCCGGTGCGGGCCGTGATCGTGGCCACCTCCTCGTCGGGCAGCTGGGCGAGGATCGCCTTGCCGATCGACGTGGAGTGCAGCCGCATGCTCATGCCGACCCGCGAGGCCATCTGGTAGGGGCGATGGCCTTCGAGTTTGTGCACGTAGACGGCCTCGTCGCCGCTGCGGATGGCGAAGTGCACGGTGAAGCCGGTCCGGTCGCGCAGGCCCCGGAGCGCGGAGTCGGCGTGCTGGGCGGGGTCGAAGCGGCTCATCACCTTGCCGGCGAGGGTGAGGATGCGCGGGCCGGGCAGGTAGCCGCCGTCACCGTCTGTGCGGGCGAAACCCCACTCGACGAGCGACTGCAGGATGCGGTGCACCGTCGACTTGGGCAGGCCGGTGCCGGCGGCGATGTCGGTCACCCGGCGATGCTCCGCCAGCGCCTCGAGCACCGTGAGCGCCTTGTCGATCGAGCTGCCACCGGTCCGCGTTACCACAGGCAGAGCCTATCGTCGGGGGCTCCGGTCAGCGGGCGAGCCAGCCGCCGTCCACGGCGAGTATGTGGCCGTTGACATAGTCGGAGGCGGGCGAGGCGAGGAAGACCGCGGCGCCGGCGAGGTCCTCCGGGCGGCCCCAGCGGCCTGCGGGGATGCGGGCGCGGATCTCGGCCTCGCGTTCGTCGTCGGAGCGCAGGGCGTCGGTGTTGCTGGTCGCGATGTAGCCCGGCGCGATGGCGTTGACCTGGATGCCGTGTGGTGCCCATTCGTTGGCCAGGGCGCGGGTGAGGCCGGTGACCGCGTGTTTGCTCGCGGTGTAGCCGGCGACGTTCAGACCGCCCTGGAAGGAGAGCATCGACGCGATCATGATGACCTTGCCCGAGCCTCGTGCCACCATGCCCGCGCCCACCGCGCGGGTCAGGAAGTAGACCGAGTCCAGGTTGACCGCCAGCACGTCGTTCCAGTCGCCGGGCGTTTGGGAGAGCGCCAGGCCGCGGCGGATGATGCCGGCGTTGTTGACCAGGATGTCGATCGGCGGCAGCGAGGCGGCCGCGTCCGCGACACGGGAGGGATCGGACAGGTCGAGCACCCAGCGGCGGGAGCGGCGGCCGGTGGCGCGGACCTCGGCCTCGACGTCGTCGAGGTCGTCGTGGTGGCCGTGGAGCACGAGATCGGCGCCGGCCTCCGCCAGGGCCGCCGCGATGCCCCGCCCGATGCCGGTGCGCGCCCCGGTGACCAGGGCGGTCCTCCCGCTGAGGTCGAACATGCCAGGATTCTACATAACAGAAGGCCATTCCGTCATGCGGAACGCTTGTTCGTCCGGTACGGCGCCGCCGAGCGTGACGACGTACGGCTGCGGCCCGCCGAGGCCCTGCAGGCGGCTCATGCGAGGAGGCGCAGGGCCTGGTCCGGGTGGGTGGCCACAACGGGAGGATTGGTGCGAAACGGCATGTCCAAGATCACAGTGGACGCCGGCCGGCCCGGCTCAGCTCCAGATGGCGGTCATGCGCCAGTGGCCGTGGTCACACTCCAGCTCGTAGGTGCGTTCCGGCGTCCGGGCGGAGCGGGCGCGCACCTGCCAGAGCTGCGTGTCGACGTCGTCCTGCGGACGGCGGAGGGCGAGCATCTTGAGGAAGGTGATGACTTCGTAGTCACCGTCCTCATGACGGAAACGGGCCGGCCGGTCGTCGCGGATCGTGACCTGGACGGGATGATCGCACGTTCGACGCCTCATGTCTCTATGCTATCGAATATGTGTTCGAAAGTCCCGTTTCTTCCATCACGGGAGCGAACAAACTGATCTTCCCGTTGGGTGGGCACGTAAGCACCCTTTGCTCAGACTTTGCAAAGACATGACTTTTGATTGTTTCAAGCCGGTGAAATCACCCTTGGCCAGCGGTTTCATCCGTTGCGCACACCTCGGGATGGGCCTAGCATCCCCCCAGCGTTCACGCACCGTGGCCTATTTTTGTCCGGTAGTGCCCCTGTAAGAGGTCTCACGAGCGGTTCGCGCGATTTTGCCCCTTTTGAAACCTGCTTGGAGGCAGCATGGCGACCACCACGACCGGCGCAGTCGGCGGTTCAGAGAGACATCTGCGCCGTGAGGTCGGATTTTGGGGACTCATGTTCGTGTCCCTGGGGTCGATCATCGGGTCGGGTTGGCTACTCGGTGCGCTGACGGCGGCCAAACTCGCCGGCCCCGCGTCGCTGCTGTCCTGGGTGCTCGCCGCGGTCATGCTGGCGCTGCTCGCACTGGTGCACGCCGAGCTCGGCGCGGCCTACCCCATCGCGGGCGGCACCGCGCGTTTCCCTGCCTTCGTCTTCGGGCCGCTGGCCGGTTTCACCGCGGGATGGATGGCCTGGTTGCAGGCGGTGTCGATCGCCCCGATCGAGGTCGAGGCGACGCTGTCCTACTCCGACCACATCAGCTGGGTGCACAACAACGTCACCATGCTGCACGAGGACGGCACGCTGACCGGCACCGGGCTGATCATCGCGTCGGTCTTCATGCTGCTGTTCATCGTCATCAACATCGTCGGGGTCAAACTCCTGTCGGAGTCCAACTCGATCACGGTGGTGTGGAAGACGGCCATCCCGCTGATCACGATCGTGGTGCTGCTGCTGCTGACGTTCCACTCGGGCAACTTCACGGCCGGCGGCGGGTTCATGCCCTTCGGCGCCCACGGCATCTTCGCGGCGCTGCCCGCGGGTGTGGTCTTCGCCCTACAAGGCTTCGAACAGGCGATCCAGCTGGCCGGTGAGGCCAAGAAGCCGCAGCAGGACGTCTCCCGCGCGGTCATCACCGCCACCGTGATCGGCACCATCGTCTACATCCTGCTGGAGATCGCCTTCATCGGCGCGCTGGACCCGGCCAAGCTCGCACACGGCTGGGACAACCCGATCGGCAAGGGCGACTTCGGCCCGTACGCGACGCTGGCGACCGGTGCCGGCGCCGTCTGGCTGGCGTGGATGCTGTACGCCGACGCCGTGATCTCCCCGGCGGGCACCGGCCTGGTCTACACCGCGACGTCCTCCCGCCTGTCCTACGCCCTCGGCCGCGAGAAGGCGCTCCCCAAGCAGGTCGCACAGGTCAGCAAGAAGGGCGTGCCGCTGGTCTCGATCATCATCGCGTTCATCGTCGGTGAGATCGCGTTCCTGCCCTTCCCGAGCTGGCAGTCGCTGGTCGGCCTGGTCACCTCGGCCACCGCGATCATGTACGCCTTCGCGCCGATCTCGCTCCGCGCACTGCGGCTCCGCGACCCCGACCGGAGGCGGCCCTACCGCCTGCCCGCGCACGCCGTGCTCGCGCCGATCGCCTTCGCCTCGGCCAACCTCATCATCTACTGGTCGAGCTTCCAGGCGGAGTGGAAGCTCGGTCTGGCGTCCATCCTGGGTCTGATCATCTTCGGGATCACCCGGGCGACGACACCCGCGGCGGAACGGGCCTCGCTCAACTGGAAGTCCTCGGTCTGGATCTGGCCGTGGTTCGCCGGCCTGCTCGTGATCGGCGCCCTGGGCCGCTACGGCGGCAGCGGCAAGATCCCCGACTGGTGGGACATCGTCCTGGTCGCGGTCTGGTCCCTGATCACCTACTTCGTCGCGGTGCAGCTCGCCGTCACCAGCGGCGAGGTCAACGCGGCCGTCGCCGCGGAGGAGGCCGAGCTCCAGGCGGGACCCGCGCTCAACCTGCCCGACTGACCGCTCATGCGACGGCGCGCCCGCCGGTCCCGCACGGGACCGGCGGGCGCGGCGTTTCACAGGGGGACGACCGTCAGGACAGCAGGCGCAGCCGGACCGTCGTCGGCAGGTCACGGAGCTGGTCGATCACGTCCGGGGTGTACAGGCTGCCGATGTCGGTGATGACGTAACCGAGGTCGCCGCGCGTGCCGAGCAGCTGACCCTCGATGTTGACGTCGTGGTCGGCGAGGACACTGTTGATCGTCGCGAGCACGCCGGGCGTGTTGCGGTGCAGGTGCGTCAGCCGGTGCACGCCGGTCTGGGAGGCGAGCGACACCGCCGGCAGGTTCACACTCAACGAGGTGTTGCCGGTGGAGACGAAGTCGTGCAGCTTGCCGGCCACGAACCGGCCGATGTCCTGCTGCGCCTCCTCGGTGGACCCGCCGATGTGCGGCGTGATGATGACGTTGGACAGGCCGCGCAGCTCGGAGACGAACTCATCGCCGCGCGCCTTGGGCTCGTGGGGGAAAACGTCGATCGCCGCGCCGGACAGGTGCCCGGACTCGATGTGGCGGCGCAGTGCCCGGTGGTCGACGACGAAGCCGCGCGAGAGGTTGAGGAACAGGCTGCCGGGGCGCATCCCCGCGAACTCCGCCTCGCCGAACAGGTCGCTGTTGCCCGGCCTGCCGTCCACGTGGAGCGTCACGACGTCCACCGTGGCCAGCAGCTCCTCCATGCTGCCGCAGCGGCGTGCGTTGCCCAGCGCGAGCTTGTCGGCGGTGTCGTAGAAGAACACCGACATGCCGAGGTTCTCGGCGAGCACCGAGAGCTGGCTGCCGATGTTGCCGTACCCGACGATGCCGAGCCGCCGGCCGCGTACCTCGTGGCTGCCCTCGGCGGACTTGTCCCACACGCCGGCGTGCATGCCGGCGTTCTTGTCGACCAGACGGCGGGTCAGCGCGATGATCTCGGCGATGACCAGCTCGACCACGCTGCGGGTGTTGGAGAACGGCGCGTTGAACACCGCGACGCCCCGCTCGGACGCGGACGCCACGTCGATCTGGTTCGTTCCGATGCAGAACGCTCCGACGGCGAGCAGATCCGGCGCGGCGGCCAGCACCGCCTCGGTGACGCCGGTCTTGGACCGGATGCCGAGCAGCTCGACTCCGGGGACGCGAGCGATCAGCTCGTCCTCGTCGAGGGCGCGTGCGACGGTCTCGACGGCGTAGCCGTTCTTCTCCAGACCGGCGACCGCGTCGGGATGAATGCCTTCCAACAGCAGCGCGCGCCTGGGGGCGCTAGCGGGGCTCACCTGGAAATCCTCCTGCCGATTTTGGTCGGTATCAATGTTATGTGAGGCCGCCGCGCGCGGTGCCCACCGCTGCGGTCAGCAGTCTCGAGCGTACTGGGCGGGGGAGAGCCCGATCACCTTGGAGAAGTCGCGGGTGAAGTGCGCCTGGTCGGCGTAGCCCAGCTCGGCGGAGAGGGCGGCCCAGTCGACGCCGGTGCCGCCCCCCGCGCGGTCGGCCGCCTCCTGCATCCGGTACCGGCGGAGCACCCACTTCGGGCTCACGCCGACGTACTCCGCGAAGATCCTCTGGAGCCGCCGTGTCCCGATGCCCACGGCGGCCGCGAGCTCGTCGACGCGCAGGAGGGC
The DNA here is from genome assembly GCA_025964685.1 of Actinoallomurus sp. Classification (GTDB taxonomy): domain Bacteria; phylum Actinomycetota; class Actinomycetes; order Streptosporangiales; family Streptosporangiaceae; genus Actinoallomurus. The sequence continues at coordinate 10,753 of JAOPYG010000178.1, forward strand.
CGGGTCGGCGGCGACGCGGTCCACGATCGCCGCGACCTCGGCCACCATCGGGTCCGTGCGATCCGGCATGCGGGACCGCAGGAAGCCCTCCAGCCGCGCGACGGCCTCATCCCCGTCCGGCTCGGCGATGATCGCGTCCGCGACGGCGCACGCCTCGGGACCGAAGACCTCCTCGACCGGCGTGAACCGGTCGGTGATGCCGGACACCGGCCCGTCGAGGAAGGGCCGGAACCCGCCCGGCCGGAAGCGCACGCCGACGACGCGGCCCTGGCCTTCGATCGTCTCGCTGAAAACGCCGCGCACGACCCCGACGACCCGCGCCCGCCCGCCGGTCGTGAAGGTCATGTTCACCGATGGATGGCTCAGCACCCGCTGCGTGTGCGGCTCATGGTCGTGCAGGTCCCAGGTGAGCACCCAGACGTAGTCGGCGATCGTCGCGAGGTCCGGTGACGGTGTCCGGCGGTCGATCTGGAACCGCTCCAGTGCCGTACGGCGGCGGAGAATGCCGCGTCCACCGCCGTGCGCGCCTTCCGTCATGGAGGCAGTGTCGCATTTGTTCAAGACGGCACGGCCGGGACGCCTCTACGGTGAGGCTCTGTCGTACGGATCGGAAGAGGGTCACATGGAACTGCGGACGCTGATGGTACGGGCGGTCGAGACGTCGACCGGAGTGGTCCAGGGCATCGGACCCGAGATGCTGGACCGGCCCACGCCATGTCCGGAGTACGACGTACGCGCCCTGCTCGGTCACCTGTCGGCCTGGATGACCGAACGGGCGCGGGCGGCCGCCGTCAAGCGGCCGATCACGGGTGCTCCCGATGAGAGCTTCGTCCCCGAGCCCGGCTGGGCGGACCGCTACGCGGAAGCGGCCCGCGCGGCGGCCGTGGCCTGGTCCGAACCGGCCGCATGGGAAGGCACAGGCAGCCTGTCCGGAGCGATGGAGATGCCCGCCGAGATGATCGGCGGCCTGGTGTTCTCCGAGTTCCTGCTGCACGGCTGGGACCTGGCGGCGGCGACCGGCCAGAAGTACGCCCTCGACGACCACCTGGCCGTGGCACTGTTCGACCAGGTGTCGTCGATGGCGGGCATGGCGCGGCAGTACGGAGCGTTCGGGCCCGAGGTGCCGGTCCCCGCGTCGGCGCCGCTCGCCGACCGCGCGCTCGGCCTCGCGGGCCGCGACCCGGCATGGACGCCCGGACCCGCCGCGGCGGACGGCTCCTAGGCCCGCGAGCGGGCGAAGGCGGCCTTACGGTCGCGGCGCTTGAAGGCCTTGTTCTTGGTGGGCTCGCCGACCTTCCGGCCCATCCATTGGTTGCGGCCCGCCGCGTACGCGAGAGCGGCGGTCATCGCCCAGATGGCGAGGGGCATTATCGGACGGCGCGAGCTCATGATTCCCATCGTGCTGCTCCTAGATACGGGACCGCTCTGACCGGGCGGTCCTGGGTGTGATGAACCCGGTATGCCCGGACATCGGTCACGCTCAGATCTTGGTCTCGTCAAGTTCTCGGCGACAGGGGCCGCGAACGTTGACGTCCGTGCTCGTCCCAGTGCCGCCGTGCGCCGCGTGTCGGTGCCGAAAAGACGTCACTCGCGCCCTGGGGGCCACTAGCGTGGTGATCGGCTACGTGAGGGAGACGTGCGTGCGGATAGGGCTGGCGCTCAGTCAGTACGGGCCGTTCGCGCGGCGGGACGCCGTCATCGAGGTGGCCCGTGGCGCCGAGGCGCTCGGTTTCGACAGTCTGTGGACCGGTGACCGCATCCTTGACCCGGTGAATCCACGGGATCGCTATCCCGGCACTGCCGACGGGCGGATGCCGCCCGAGTACACCACCTTCCTCGACCCGCTGACCGTGCTGACCGTCGCCGCCGCCGTCACCGAACGGGTCCGGCTGGGCACCAGCACGCTGAACGCCCCGTGGTACTCCCCGGTCCTGCTCGCCCGCACCCTCACCGGCCTCGACGTGCTCAGCGAGGGCCGGCTCGACGTCGGCCTCGGTCTGGGCTGGTCCTCCGACGAGTACGCCGCCGCGGGCGTGCCGTGGCGCGGACGCGGCGCGCGGCTGGAGGAGATCATCGACGTGCTGGAGCGGATCTGGGAGGGGGACCCGGTCGCGTACGAGGGTGTGGTCTCCATCCCGGAGTCGCGCATCGAGCCGAAGCCGGTCCAGCGGCCGCGTCCGCCGATCTACCTCGGCGGTCACTCGGCCGCCGCCCTCGGCCGCATCGGCCGGCGCGCCGACGGCTGGCTCGCCCCCGGTGTCCCGCTGCCGTTCCTGAAGGCCACGTGGGACACCGTGCGGCGTGCGGCGGAGGACGCCGGGCGCGACCCGGGTGCCCTTCGCATGATCGTCCGGATGAACCCCCACATCACCGAGGAGCCGGTGGACGCCGACCGGCTGCCGAGAGCGGGCACGGTCGACCAGCTCGCCGCGTACGCGCGCGACACCGGAGCGGACGAGGTCTTCGCCGACCTGCAGCAGACGACCTCCGATCCCGGCCGGATGCTCGACCTCGCCGGACGCCTCCTCACCGCCCTGCGCTAGGTGCGTCGCCGGCGACCGCCAGGGCCCTGCGGTGGGCTCCGTGCGACGACGCGACTCACCCGGGGGCCGAGTGCGCCACCCTCTCGGTGCCGATCGACTGGGCCCACCCGGACGGGCCGGCGTTCGGCCTGGCCGTGGCCCGCCGTAAGGCCACCGACCCCGGCGCACGCGTCGGCTCGATGGTGTTCGGCCCCGGCGGACCGGGCGACTCAGGCGTGGACAGAGTGGTGAGCGGCATCAGCCGTTTCAGTCCTGAGATCAGCCGCAGGTTCGACATCGTCAGCTTCGACCCGCGTGGCGTGGGCCGCAGCAACCCGGTGACCTGCTCCGGCGACCTGCTCGCTCAGCGGCCGTCACCGGAGTTCGAGAGCCAGGCGGACTTCGACGCCACCCTGGCCTACAACCAGCGGCTCCGCGGGGACTGCCGGGCGCGTACTGGCCCGGTGTTCGACCATTTGGACACCGCCGGCACGGTCCAGGACCTGGAGGCCATCCGGGCCGCCCTCGGCGAGGCCGAACTGACCTTTCACGGCAGCTCGTACGGCACGCTGCTCGGGGCACAGTACGCCGAGACCTACCCGCACCAGGTCCGCGCGATGGTGCTGGAAAGCGTGATGGACCACAGCGTCTCCACCACCCGTGACTTCCTGCGGTCCGAGGCGGCCGCGGCACAGGACTCCTTCAACGAGTTCGTGAAGTGGTGCGGCAGCGACTCGAACTGCGCGCTGCACGGCCGCGACGTGCGCACGGTCTGGCAGGGGCTGCTGGCCCGGGCCGAACGCGGCGAGCTGGAGAACCCTGCCAAGCCCGGGACACCGCTGTCGTCGGCGGATCTGGTCAACGGGATCGCCTTCAAAAAGTTCTACGACGCCGAATACGCGGGCCTGGCCACGGCCATTGCCGGAATGGAGGCGAGCAGGCCGCTGCCGAGTTCGCCCACCTCAGTAGCGGCGCTGCCGCCGACGACCCCGGTCTTCTGTTCGGACTGGCACCTGCCGGTGCACGACTACCGGGAGTACGCCTCTCTCGTCCACGTGATGAACAAGACCGCACCGGACCTGCCTTACCTGCTGCCGATCCACATGACGGCGGCGTGCCTGGGCGCGCCGACCGCCAACCCGCAGCACCGCCTCGAGGCGCACGGCGCCCCACCGATCTTGGTGTCCAACGCGCTGCACGACCCCGCCACCGGCTACCCCTGGGCGGTCTCAGTGGCCCGGCAGCTCCGCCGCAGTGGCGTGCTGCTCACCTACGAGGGCCAGGGCCACGGCAGCGTCACCAGTGGGCCGTGCATGGAGAACGCCGTCGACAGTTACCTCATCGACCTGACGGTTCCGCCACGAGGCACCAGCTGTCCCGCCGTGGCGTCCTGACCGTTCGCCGGCCCCGCCGCCCGGCCCGCGGCGGGGCCGGCCGTATTCGCAAGGCACTCTCACGATCTCGGACTGCCGTACTAGGGCCGGTCAGGTCCGCGCTGGCTCCGGCTCGGGCGTACGGCTGACGCGGAGCCCGGCGGCACGGCCGAATTTCGCGAACCGGATGGCGTCGCGTACGGCGGCCCCGCCCGAGTCGTTGTTGAAGTAGACGTAGGCGTCGTCCGCCCAGGCGTCGCGGATGCGTCCCACCCAGGTGCGCAGCGCCTGGTCGCCGTAGCCGGGCCGGGGATTCGCGGCGCCCTCATGGAGCCGGACGTACCCCCAGCCGGTGGTCCGCCACAGCGGCGCGACGGGCCGGCCGAGCCGGTCGGCCCAGCACAGCGCCGCGCCGTGCTCGGTGAGCAGGTCACGGGTCTCGTCGGTCCACCACGAGGTGTGTCGCGGCTCGACGGCGACCCGTACGCCCTTGGGGAAGGCGCGCAGGCAGCGGTCGAGGCGTTCGGGTTCGGCCCGTAGCGTCGGCGGGAGCTGGAGCAGGATCGGCCCGAGCTTCCCGTCGAGCCCTCGCACGGAGTTCATCAGCCGCTCGACCGGCTCCTCGGGTTCGGCGAGCCGCTTGATGTGCGTCAGGTAGCGGCTGGCCTTGACCGCCATCACGAACCCGTCGGGCGTCATGTCGCGCCATCGCTCGAAGAGTTCGGGGGCCGGCAGCCGGTAGAAGGCGTTGTTGTTCTCCACGGTGTCGAAGGCGCTCGCGTACGTCTCCAGCCAGCGGTTCTGCGCCAGGCCGGGCGGATACAGCAGCCCGCGCCAGTCCCTGTACTGCCACCCGGACGTGCCAATGAGGATCGGCATGCCGCCTACATACCCCGGCAGCGGGAAGTACTTGGCCGCAAAAGGGTTCGCGGAGCGCCGAGCGGCGATCTACCGTCGGTGTCATGAAGGTGCTCTCGGTCAACGTCGGCAGGCCTCGCCCCAACCCGTGGAAGGGCCTGACCACGACGGGCATCGACAAACGGCCCGTCGAGGGCCCGGTCGCCGTCAGCGCTCCGGGCCCCAAGGGCACCGGCGAGGTCGGTCTCGCGGGCGACCGCGTCCATGACGTCAAGCATCACGGCGGCTTCGACCAGGCCGTCTACGCCTACGCACGCGAGAACCTGGATGGTTGGGAGGCCGAGTTCGGCCGCACGCTCACGAACGGTGTCTTCGGGGAGAACCTCACGACCCTGGGCGTCGACGTCAACGGAGCCCTGATCGGCGAGCGCTGGCGGATCGGGCCCGACGTGGTCCTGGAGGTGTCGTGCGCCCGGATCCCGTGCCGGACGTTCCAGGGCTGGCTGGAGCGTGCCGGCTGGATCAAGCGGTTCACCGAGGCCGTGGTGCCGGGCGCTTATCTCCGCGTGATCGAGCCGGGTGAGATCCGCGCTGACGACCCGGTCCAGATCGTGCACCGGCCCGGCCACGACGTGACCGTCGCGCTCTTCTTCCGCGCGATGACCCGCGAACCCGAACTCCTGCCGCGGCTGTCTGTCGCCGACGCGCTGCCGCAGGAGGACAGGGATCTGATCCGGCGCCGCACCACCGCATGACCGCCTCAGCGGGGGTCGACGCGGGCGGCGAGGCGGCGCAGGGCCTTCTCGGTGATGGCGAAGTGCTCGACGGCGATCCGCGCGGCGTGCTGCTGGTCGCCGCCGATCACGGCCTCGGCCAGGGCGCGGTGGTGGGGCCGGGCTTCCTCGTAGATCTCCCAGGTGTACGGCTCTTCGGACACGCCGAGGCTCACCTCCGACAGCAGGAGCTGGTGCAGCCGGACCAGGCGCGTGTTGTGGGCCGCCCGGGCGACGGCCAGGTGGAGTTCGGTGTCGTGGCGGCGTGCCTCGCCGGGAGTGCCGGACGCCTCGAACGCGGTCAGGGCGGCGCGGATGGCGGTCCGGTCGGCGTCGTCGGCGCGCTGGGCGGCGGTGCGCGCGATGAGACTCTCGATCAGGCGCCGGTAGTCGAACAGCGCCTCGAAGTCCTCCCACTGGGCCAGCAGCGTCTGGCGGACGGCGTTCTCGCTGGTCTCGGCCCATTCCGCGCGGACGAAGGCGCCTCCGCCGCGTCCGCGCCGCACCTCGACGAGGCCCGCGTCGGCCAGCAGGCGCAGCGCCGCGCGTACGCTCTCGCGGCTCACCTGGAGCAGGGCGGCCAGCTCACGCTCGCTCGGCAGCCGGTCGCCGAGGCTGAACTCGCCCAGCGCGATCGCCGTCGACAGCCGGTGCGCGACCTGCTCCCCGGTCGTCGCCGCGCGTAGCGGACCCAGCGGCCGCGTCTCCTCGACCACCCCGTTTCACCCCCACCCCGATGCCCGGTAAAAGGTCTGGAATACGGACCTTTCCCCTTCTATGCTGCGTTGAGCATGATCTCCAACTCTAGGAGGGTCTGCCGGTGAGCGACGGGTATGCCGACTTCCGCGGCCACCAGACGTGGTACCGCGTGACCGGATCGCTGGACGCGGGCCGCGACAACGGCAAGGCGCCACTCGTCGTGCTGCACGGCGGCCCCGGGTGCACGCACGACTACCTCGACTCCCTGACCGGGCTCGCCGCCGCCGGCCGCCCGGTCGTCCACTACGACCAGCTCGGCAACGGCAGGTCCACCCACCTCCGCGACAAGGGCGCCGACTTCTGGACCGTCGAGCTCTTCGTCGAGGAGCTGGACAACCTCATCACCCACCTCGGCATCGCGGACGGGTACCACGTGATGGGCCAGTCGTGGGGCGGCATGCTCGGCGCCGAGCACGCCGTGACCGGGCCCGAGGGCCTGCGGTCGCTGGTGATCGCCGACTCGCCCGCCTCGATGGAGCTGTGGCTGGCCGCCGCCAACCGGCTGCGCGAACAGCTGCCCGAGGACGTGCAGGCGACGCTGCTGCGCCACGAGGAGGCCGGCACCACGGACTCGAAGGAGTACGCCGAGGCCACGCGGGTCTTCTACGACCGGCACGTCTGCCGGATCCCCTGGCCGGACGAGGTCGCGCGTACGTTCGCGGCGATGGACGAGGACCCGACCGTCTACCACACGATGAACGGCCCGAGTGAGTTCCACGTGGTGGGGCCGCTGAAGGACTGGAGCATCATCGACCGGCTCCACCGCGTCGCCGTGCCCACCTTCTTGATCTCCGGCAGGTACGACGAGGCCACCCCCGAGGTCGTTCAGCCGTACGCCGACGGCATCGCCGACGTGCGTTGGCAGATCTTCGAGAACTCCAGCCACATGCCCCACGTGGAGGAGAAGGACGCGGTCCTGGCGGCCGTGGCCGCCTTCATCGACAGCCGCGACTGAGAGGCGCGGCCCCCCATGTCCTCTGAATCGACCCTCCGCTCCTTCGGGTACGTGGCGTGCCTGCTCGTCCCGAACCAGGCCTCGTTCGCCGACGGCGACCCGACCAACAGTGCCTTCTACGACGTGGCGTGGATCGCGAGCGGCGCCTGGCTCAGGACCACGGTCGCGGTGGCGTGGGCCGCACTGCTGGTCTTCTACCGGCTGTCCGGCCGGGGCACCGAACTCTCCCTGGAGGACTGATGCATATCAAGCGGACC
>JAOPYG010000226.1 GCA_025964685.1 Actinoallomurus sp.
GAGTTGGTGCTTGGTCGTCAGGCGGGAACAGATCTCGAAGAGCGTCTGGCCGTTCCGGTCGGTCAGCTCGTCGAGGATGATTCGCCGCGTGGGGTCGGCCAAGGCCTTGAAGACGTCTCCCACGCGCGAGCACGTTACGCAAGTCAGCGCTTGCCTGTCAAGATAAGTCGAGGTGCGAGATCATTCAGGTATCGCGCGACCAGCGCCTGTTTCGCACTAGGTGGAGCCATTCGCGGGACGAATATGCCTTGGCAGCGCGTACCCGCTCCGGCCGGGTCCGGGGACGACCACCTCCGAGCCGGGCGATGCAGATACCGGCCATCACCGCCTCAGGCGTGGTCCCCGCTCACAGGTAGTGGCCTAGGTTCTCCTGGGCGGGATCGGAGGCCTGGGCCTCCGGCAGATCCTCCACGCGCAGCAGCGTGATGTCCGCCTTCACCGGGGCGTCCGTGCCGGTGATGCGCCGTGCCTGCAGGGCGATCGAACGGTCCAACAGGTTGCGCATGAGCCGGGCGTTGCCGAAAGACTCGCCGCGGGCGGCCGTGCGCAGCCGGCGGCGCACGGCGTCCAGCACCCCGTCGCCCAGGGTGAAGCCGGCGTCGGCCGCCATCACCTCGAAGATCGCCACCAGCTCGTCGTCGCTGTAGCCGGGGAACCGCAGCACGTGCGGGAACCGTGAGGCGAGTCCGGGGTTGAAGTCCAGGAACCGCAGCATCGGCCCCTCGTAGCCGGCCACGATGACGACGAGATCCGCGCGGTGCTCCTCCATCAGCTTGAGCAGCTCGGCGATGGCCTCGTGGCCGTAGTCGCGGCCGGAGTCGGCGGGCGTCAGGGCGTAGGCCTCGTCGATGAACAGCACGCCGCCGAGCGCGCGTTCGACGGCCGCGCGCACCTTGGGCGCGGTCTGCCCGATGTACTCCCCCACCAGATCGGCGCGGGAGACCTCGACCAGATGACCCGACGACAGCAGACCCAGCTTGGCGTAGACCGCGGCGAGCAGGCGGGCCATCGTCGTCTTGGCCGTGCCCGGATCGCCGGTGAAGACCATGTGGCGGGTGGGTGGGGCGATCGGGATCCCCGCGTCGCGGCGGAGCTGCTCGGCCTTGGCCTCGGCGACGAGCAGGTGCACCTCCTGCTTGACGGTGTCCAGGCCGATCAGCTTCTCGATCTCGGCGAGCGGGTCGCCCGGCAGGTCGATGTGGCCGCTCGCGAACAGCGTGCCGGGGATGTCCGCGGCGAAGATCTCATCGAGGGACTCGTCGTCGGTGAGGACCCCGTCGTCGAGGACCCGCCGCGACTGCATCGCGACGGCGCGGTCCAGCAGGTTGATCATGGCGCGGGCGTTGCCGGCGTTACCGTCACGCGGGCTGCCGTGCACCAGCTCGCGGACCTTGTCGAGTACGCCCTCGCGCAGCGCGAACCCGGCGTCGACCGCCTTGGCCTGGAAGATCTTGATGAGCTCGTCCTCGGACAGCCCGGGGAAGCGCAGCCGCTTGGGGAACAGCGCGGACAGCTCCGAGTCGCTCTTCAGCAGGCCGTTCATCGGCCCCTCCGGCCCGCACAGCACGACGACCAGGTCCTCGGGCTGGCCCTGCATGCTGGCGAGGAGCACGTCGATGGCCTCGCGGTTGCGCGGCGACTCGCCGGGCATGAGGTTGTGCGCGTCGTTGATGGCGAGGATGCCGCCGTGGGCGCGTTCCACCGCGCGGCGCACCCGCGGCCCGCTCTCGCTGACGTACTCCCCGACGAGGTCAGAACGGTCGACCTCCACGAGATGCCCCGAGGAGAGCACGCCCAGCTCGGCGTAGATCCGGCCGAGGATGCGCGCGACCTTGGACTTGCCGGTGCCTGCGCCGCCGCTGAAGACGATGTGCCTCGGCCGCGCGGCCACCGGCATGCCCGCCTCCCGGCGCATCCGCGCCGCCTCCGCCTCGGCGACGAGGAGCCGGACCTCGCTCTTGACCGACTCCAGGCCGACGCAGGACTCCAGCTCGGCCATGGGGGCGGTGTGCGCGACGCCGCCGGCGATGACCCGCTGCGGCAGGTCGGCGGGCGCGACTTCGGTCTCGCCGCGGGCCGCGACGGCCGTGACGCACTGCTCGGCCAGGTACTCCACCAGCCGTGCCCCGCGGAGGTTCAGCAGCGGGGGCGTGCGGGTGAGCAGCAGGCCGGCGGTGACCGCGGCCTCACGCGCGACGGTCAGGCCGCGCCGGGCCACGGCGCGGCGGAACAGCTCGGCGTAGGTCTCCTCGCCGAAGTCCTGCGTGCGCGCGACGCGGAAGTGCTGGTGGAGCGCCGGGTTGACGTCGAAGACCCGACGGTCGCCGCCGGAACGGCACAACGCGATGACGTGCAGCTTCTGGTGGCGTTCGAGGGCGCGGCGCAGCTCCTCGGCGAACGCCGTGCCGCAGTTGTCGAGCCCCATGATGCGGTCGAGCCCGTCGATGACGAGGAGCCGGCCTTCGAGGCACTCACGGATGCGGGCGAGGAAGTACAGGATCGTGTCGCTGACGTGCAGGTTGGCGAAGACATGGTCGGAGACCCAGACGGTCTCGCGCACGTCACCGCGCGTCATCAGGGCGCTTTCCAGCGCGCGTACGGCGGTGCCCTTGCCGGTGGCCTCCGGGCCGCTGATGAGGAGGCGCACGGGCCGCGTGGAGTCCGCGCGGAGCACGTCGGTGACCGCCACCACCAGGTCGGGCTGGCCGACGATGTCGTCCTCCACCTCCTCGGCCACCGTCGCCTTGCGCGACTCCTCGGCGGGCCCCGGGCCGGCGAACGCGGCGGCGAGGGGATTGACGACGGTCGGCGCCTGGAACAGCCGCCGCAGGTCCATCTGGAAGCCGCGCACCGGCACACGGCACTTGGGGCTCACCGCGCTGTCGGGCAGCCCCTGCACGCAGCCGGTGACGCGCAGGGCCATGTCGAGCCAGGCACGGCAGACGTCGGCCTCACCGGCGACCAGGCCACGGGCCAGCCACGAACGGACGTCGGCCTGCCAGGACTCGACCCGGAACCCCTCGCGCAGGCGCTGGAACTGCTCCTGGACGTTCTCGTAGCGCTCGACGCCCACCGCGAAGGCCAGCTCGGCCGGGACCGCGGTCACCTCGGCCTGGAGCAGCAGCCGGGCGAGCGCGGCGTCGAGCGGGTCATGGCCGGGCACCGCGGACAGCAGGCGTTCGTGCGCCGCGACCCATCCCGAGCACGCCCAGCCGAGATAGCCGACCGGACCGGCCAGCTCGGGAAGGGCGGCCAGGGTGTCCTCGGGCAGATCCGCGGCCCACAGGCGTTCGAGGTCGCCCTGCGGCGCGCTCAGGTCGGCGGCCCGCAGCCCCGGATCCGCCGCGCGACGGTCGTACAGCGTGATCATCGCCTGGCGCCGCGTCTCGACCGGCTCGATCCCGGCCAGCACGTCGAGCGCCTCACGGGCCAGGGTCAGCATCGTCGCACGCCGGTCCTCGTCGTCACCGACGTTCTCCACGAGCCAGAGGCCGGGCGGGCGCAGCCGGCCGCCCTGGCTGAACCACGCGTGCGGGTCGCGTACGGGCGGCTCGGGCTTGGCCAGGAAGGTCGCGAACAGCTCGTAGTCGACGTCACCGCGCGAGCCGGCGCGGATCGCCGCCGCCCCCAGCAGCAAGGTCAGCAGCGACCACAGCTCCGCTCCCGCCGCCGAGGTGCCCGCGTCGTAGAAGTCGCTGAGCCCACTGGTCAGCTCCTTGGCACGCTCGTCACGGTCGAACTCCAGAGCGCGCTCCCGTACCTCGTCGTACAGCCCGTCCGGGACCCGCCAGGGGCCGTGGGAGTAGACGTCGAGCAGAGGCTCGTCGGTCAGCAGCAGCGCGAGGTGATCGGGTAGGCGTGGGGCGCTCACGGGTAGACCATACGACCCTCACGCGAGGGTCGCAGCCGCCCGTGGATCAGCCCAGGTCGCGGTGCCGGCGGGGTGTCAGCGCCGCCAGCCGGGCCGACGGGGCTCGCGATGCTCGGCGGCGATGCGCATCGGGCCGGCCCGCTCGGGCCGGTCGTCCTGCTCGGGCTCCGGTTGCGCCGGCGGGGCGATGCTGAAGCCGATCTCCGCGGGCGGGCGTTCGAGCGCCTCGAGGTCGCTCACCGGGACAAGAGCGGCGAGGGCCTTGCCGTGTCGGGTCAGCAGGATCCTCTCACCGCTGTAACCGACGCGGCTGACGAGTTCCGCCAGGTCGGCGCGGGCCTGCGTCACCGGTACCTCTCGTGTCATGGCTCGATTGTAGCATTCTGTACGTTCTTGCTATTCTGTACAGAACTCTAGGAGGTGGCGGATGGACATTCCGACGTACGAGCCACGCGCCCGGGTCACCGAGCTGCCCGAGGCGCATTCGACCGACCAGTTGTTCCAGCGGCTGCTGGCCCAGCGCATCGTCTTCATCGGAGCCGAGATCGATGATGACCTGGCCAACCGCGTGTGTTCCCAGCTGCTGCTCCTCGCGGCACAGGACGGGCAGCGCGACATCAAGATCTTCATCAACTCGCCGGGCGGCTCGATGGACGCGATGTTCGCCATGTACGACGTGATGAAGTACCTGCCGAACGACGTGTCGACGGTCGGGCTCGGCATGGCCGCCTCGGCGGGGCAGTTCCTGCTCACCGCCGGCACCGCGGGCAAGCGCTACGCGCTGCGCAACACGCGGATCATGATGCACCAGCCGTCCGGCGGTATCGGCGGCACCGCCTCCGACATCCGCATCCAGGCCGAGCAGTCCCTGCACATGAAGCACCGGTTCCTGGAGCTGATCGCCGAGCACACCGGACGGCCGTTCGAGCAGATCGAGCACGACGCGGACCGCGACCGCTACTTCACCGCGGCGGAGGCATGTGAGTACGGCCTGATCGACCACGTCGTGACGAGCGCCCTGGAAGCGGGAGGTGTCACGCCGTGAGAACCCCCGAGGTGACCGCCCGGTACATCCTGCCGTCCTACGTCGAGCGCACGTCGTACGGGGTCAAGGAGATGAACCCGTACAACAAGCTCTTCGAGGAACGCATCGTCTTCGTCGGGGCGCCGGTCGACGACACCCTCGCCAACGACGTGATCGCCCAGCTGATCGCGCTGGAGGGGATGGACACCGACCGGACCATCAGCCTGTACATCAACTCCCCCGGCGGCTCACTGACCGCTATGACGGCGATCTACGACGCGATGCAGTTCGTCAAGCCGGAGATCGAGACCACGTGCATCGGGCAGGCCGCATCGGCGGCGGCCGTCCTGCTGGCCGCGGGCTCGCCGGGCAAGCGCGCCGCGCTGCCGCACTCGCGCATCGTCATCCACCAGCCGAGCACCGAGGGCGGGTACGGCCAGACCAGCGACATGGAGATCCAGGCGAAGGAGATCATCCGGCAGCGCGAGGAGCTGGAGGAGATCCTGGCCCGGCACTCCGGCCGCGCCGTCGAGCAGGTCCGTGCCGACATCGAGCGCGACCGCTTCCTCACCGCCACGGAGGCCAGGGAGTACGGCCTCATCGACGAGATCATCACCAGCCGCAAGGTCCGCTGACCGCGTGGGGGGCGGCTCGGGGGTCGGCCGCCCCCCACGCACGGGATCAGCAGGTCTGCTTGTACAGGTACTTGGCGATGGCGGGGTTGTCCACGTTGTCCTTGGTCACGGCCACGAGCTGGGTCTGGATGTGCTTGGTCACGGCCTTGCCCTGGAGGGCGTTCATCGCCTGGTCGACTCCCTGACGGCCGATCTCCAGCGGCTCCTGGCTGATGAGCGCCTGGATGGTGCCCGCCTTGAGATCCTCGACCTGCTTGGGGCTGGCGTCGAACTCGACCAGCTTCACCGAGCCGACCTTCTTGGCCTGCTTCAGCGACGCCGCCGCGCCCTCGCCGGTGACCAGGTTGGAGCCGAAGATGCCGGCCAGGTCCGGGTTCTTGGACAGCTCGCCGTTGACCAGCT
>JAOPYG010000234.1 GCA_025964685.1 Actinoallomurus sp.
GATCAGATAGGCATCCTGCAGCAGCACAGGCCCGCCGGGGCCGACCGTGAGTGAGTACTCATCGCTGGCCACGGGGATACCGGAATCCGTGGTCGTGTTCGGTGGTTGATCGCTCATTCCCTTCCCCCTGCGCTTCTCGAAGACATGGTTCATTCGCTCTGGCGCGACGCAGACCACTTGTGCATCGCGCAGCACCCGGCCTGGATGGCGAATGGGTCGATGGAACTCAGTTGCGCCAGCGCCGCCCCGGCTGAGGGCGCGTGGGCAGGCATCAGATTGCGCCCGAATCCCCGTCGCGTATCGCGTATCGGTCTTCGCCATACCCTCGCGCTAGAGCACCACGCCGACGCACAACGAGGATTTACCCCGGCCAGTGAGGCATTCGATCCAGCCCTGCCCTTGCCGAAAATGTCATCCGCACAGTTCAAGCAGCATGTTGGTACTCGTTGAGGATTCCGCCGAGGCGTTGGTGTCTTCGTATGTTCAGGTGGGCGATCTGGTCCGGGTCGGTGATCGGCGGGGGCAGTGGATGCAGTGGCCGGGCGCCATGCGATGCCCTGGTGCGGCAAGGCCCGCAACAGCCGGGCCAAAGCGGCAGGTACCGCCCGGCAGCACCAGCCAGCCGAACGCCCGAACCGTGATCAGATACAGCAGACGCATAGACACAGCCCGCGACCTTGCCCCAACCCGACCGCACGCCCAAGCCGTAGGTCAGCACCGTCACGACGCATTTTGAAGCGGTACACGGGTCGGGGTGCGCGGGTACATCGGTCCTCATGTGTCCTGTCCAGCGGGCGCGGGCATGGATATCCCAGGGCGTTGGTGACCGGCCGCCATCAGGGCGCATGTGGGGTCGAATACTTGCTGTAGCGGCCATCAGCCTGGCGGCCGTCATGCCGTCAGACATCGGACTCTCGCACGGTTGTGCTGCGGTACAGGGTGGGCGTACTCCCAGCAGTGCGTCACTGGACCCCGGTGGCCGCTGGGGCGCCCCCTTTGACCGGAGTGCCCGGACCTCGGTGCTGTCTTGATCAAGGACTCCGTCATGGAACTTCAGAATCAGACCGCGTTGGTCACTGGCGGCGGCTCCGGGATCGGCCGTGCGGCTGCGCTGGTGCTTGCCGGCGCGGGTGCGTTCGTCATCGTCGCCGGCCGCAACGCCGACCGGCTCGCCAAGGTGGTCGCGGAGATCAAGGCGGCGGGCGGCGAGGCCCGCGGCATCTCCGCCGACATGGGCGACCTTGACTCGCTGCAGCGGCTCGTGGAGGAGGCCGGTGAGGTCGACATTCTCGTGAATAATGCGGGCGTCTACCCCTTCGGTCCGACCCTGCAGCAGGGAGTGGAAGAGTTCGACCAGATGTTCGGTACGAACGTACGGGGACCGTTTTTCCTCACTGCCGCACTGGCGGTGAGGATGGTGGCCAAAGGCTCAGGCACCGTCATCAACGTGAGCTCGACCGCAAGTCTTCGGGGTTTCCCGGGCGCCGCTGCCTACGGCGCGACGAAGGCGGCCCTCGACTCCCTCACCCGCGCCTGGGCCGCCGAGTTCGGCGGCAGCGGTGTACGGGTCAACTCCGTCGCACCTGGCACCATCAGAACCGACAATGCGCTGAAGACCCGTGGCGAGAAGGAATTCGAGGAAGTGGGAAGAAGGAGCAACCCGCTTGGCCGTCTCGGCCGTCCGGACGAGGTCGCCGAGGCGATCCTCTTTCTCGCTTCCCCGCGGTCCAGCTACATCACCGGAGTCACCCTGCCCGTCGACGGGGGTTCCATGTCAGTGGGGAGTTGTGAGTGAACTTCCCAGCGTTCGCCGACCTCGTCACCGCGGGAAGAGCCCTGCGTTTGGGCGGCACGGGCCACGCAGACAATTGAGCAGTACGGGGGAGAATCACCACGATGGCCGGTTCCCAGAGCTGCGGGGCCGTCGTACCGCGGTCGCTCACCCGAGGTCCTGGGTAGGTAGAGCGGTACGGAATACGGGGGTGTTATAGGTGAACGTCGGCCTCGGCCTGCCCATCAGCGATCCACCGGTCCTGTTCGAATGGGCCCGCAAGGCGGATGCCGGTCCGTTCAGCACCCTGGCCCTGTTGGATCGCTTGGTGTACGACAACCCCGAACCCCTGGTTACGCTCGCCGCGATTGCGGGTGCCGTGGGCCGGGTTCGCGTTCAGACGGAAGTGTTGCTCGCTCCGCTTCGCCAGCCCGCGCTGATGGCCAAACAGGCCGCGACTCTCGACCGCCTGTCCGGCGGTCGTCTCACGCTCGGCATCGGGCTGGGTGCCCGGCGCGACGACTACAAGGCCGCCGGAATCGACCTGCACGGCCGCGGCGCGCGCCTCGACCAGATCATGGAGGACATGCGTCGCATCTGGCGCGGTGAGCCGTACGCCGAGGGCATTGGGCCGATCGGGCCGGCGCCCGCACGCCCCGGCGGCCCGGAGATCCTGTTCGGCGGCTTCAAGCCGGCCGCCATCCAGCGCATCGTCCGCTTCGGGGACGGCTTGCTGTGCGCGTCGCCTTTGGCCGACATGGACGGGCTCTTCCGCGCCACTGAGCAGGCATGGCGATCAGGTGGCCGCACTGGCCGCCCCAAACTGGTCGCACAGCTCAACGCCGCGCTCGGCCCAGATTCAACCATCGAAGAGGCGCGCGGCCACATTCGCCGCTACTACAGCGGACCCGAGTACACCGAACTGCCGGCGGATTACACCGACATGGTCGTACGGAGGATGCTCACCACCTCGGACCAGGTCCGCGACGCCGTCAACCGGCTGACCGACATCGGAGCCGACGAGATCATCTTCTACTGCTGGTCCCCAGACGCCGCGCAGATCGACCGCTTCGCCGAGACGCTGGCATAGCCGACCCGTCCAACAAGAACGGCTGAGGGGAGCTGGAGTGCATATGCGGCGTGGCGGTATTCGCTGATCATCAGCACCTGATTCTCCTGACGCAGCACCAACAGTTCCACGTCTTTGGACACATCAGAACCGGCGATCACAGCAAGGAAGCCGAGCAGAGATCGGATCAACCGGTGCACCAGCGACAGCAACACCCCGGCACGCTCCCGACCGAACCCGGTCCCACAACAAAACCCCAGCTCACAGCACGAAACCGGGTTTCGAGCGGGACAGGATCAAGCGTCATCGCAAGGAGATCCGGGCGGACGGTAGCAAGCGGTTCGAGCCCGTGAGCGTCCATAGGCGAGCCTGACGAGCGATAGGTCGATGCGCAAGCAGCCGATGAGCGGGTGAGGTTGTCCGGTCAGCCCAGCGATGCGCTCGCCGCACGCAGCTCGTCCAGGGCCGCCAGGGTGTACGCGGCGAGCTCGCCCTTGCCGTCACGGCCGCCCTCGGACCATTCGGCGAACCCCCGTTTGAAGGCGAGGACGCCCAGCTCGCCCGCGAGAGCCGCGGTCGGATCGGGTACGCCGCGGGCGACCAGAGCGGTTGTCATCGCGGCCGCGAGGCTGACGCTCTTGAG
>JAOPYG010000236.1 GCA_025964685.1 Actinoallomurus sp.
TCTACATCGGCACGGAGCTCATCTACAAGGCCGACGCGTCCGGCCCCCGGTCCGCCGAGATGGTGCTGGGCAACCAGACGGTCGAGGCGGCCGTGCTGGAGACCGCACGCGGCGGCATCGTACGGCGCGGGCTCGGCTACGACCGCGCGGACGTCGCCGTCATCACCAACGTCACCGACGACCATCTCGGCATGGACGACATCGTCACCGTCGAGGACCTGGTGGAGATCAAGGCGCTGGTCGCCGAGGAGATCAAGATGGGCGGGCACATCGTGCTCAACGCCGACGATCCGCTCGTCGCGGAGTTCGCCGAACGACGGGGCGTACGGGCGCGCAAGCCGATCGTGCGTTACTTCGCCCAGTCGGCGGCCAATCCCATCATCGAGCGGCACCTTCGCGCGGACGGTGTCGCCTACTTCACCGATGACGGCTGGCTGGTCGAGGCGCAGGGCGGCCGGACGAACGCGCTGCTGCCGGTCACCGCCGTCGCCGGGTCCTTCGGCGGCAAGGCCGACTACATGATCGCCAACGCGCTGGCCGCCGCCGCGGCCGCCCGCGCTCTCGGCATGCCGGCGAGCATGGTGGCGGGTGGGCTGCGCACCTTCGAGCCGCACCGGTACAACCCCGGCCGCGGCTGCTCCTTCCGCATCGAGAACACCCCGGTCATCGTCGACTACGCCCACAACCCCGCGGCGATCGCCGCGGTCGGCGAGCTGACGCAGCGCGTGTGGGGACGCGGCGGCGTCGCGGCCGTGACGCTTCCCGGTGACCGGTGCGACGACCTGGTGATGCAGACCGCGCGCGAGGTCGCGCGGTCGTTCGACCGCGTGGTCGTGTACGAGGACGAGGACCTGCGGGGCAGGCGGTCAGGGGAGATGACCCGGCTGATCGTCACCGGGCTCACCGAAGCCCGTCCCGACGTGCGGATCCACACCGCGGGCGACCTCAAGGACGCCGTCGGCATCGCCCTCGGCCTCACCACGCCCGGCGAACCCCTCCTGCTGCTGTACGAGAAGCTGCAGCCGGTGGCGGACCTCCTGCAGACGCTCGGGGCCTCTCCGATGTCGGCGGATCCGCCCCGCTCGTCCGGATGAGCCCGCGCACGCGCGGGGTGCGCGGGCCGTACCGGTAGGCCGGACTCAGAGCCACTCGTGCTCGGAGGCGATGCGGATGGCGTCCATCCGGTTGCGGGCACCGATCCGTCCGAAGACACGGGACAGGTGGTTGCGGACGGTCTTGCAGCTGACCGATAACTGGCCGGCGATCTCGGCCGTCGAGGCGCCGTCCGCCGCGATGCGCAGGATCTGCTGCTCGCGGCGGGTCAGCGGGTTGTCGTGGATGGCGCGGGCGGTACGCACCAGGTCCGGATCGACCACCTGCCGGCCGGCCGCGACCCGGCGTACACACCAGGTGAGGCGCTCGACCGGCGCCTCCCTGGTGATCAGGCCCGGCGGCTCGACGGCCATGGCGCGGCTGAGGCCGCCGGAGTCCCCCCGGCCGACCAGCATCACCGTGGCGCACCCGGGCAGGCTCTCCTTCAGGAGAGTCGCGGCGGCGGAGCCGCCCACGGGCGGCAGGTCGACGTCGATGACCGCCACCTCCGCCGTCACCTCGGACGCGGTCGAGATGAGCCGGTCGCCTTGTGCGAGCTCGGCGACGACGTCGATCCCTGGTTCGCGGGTGAGATAGGCGACGAGGCCCATGCGAAGCAGATGCACATGCTCGGCCACGAGCGTACGAATCACGAGTCGTTCCCCCTCGGGACTGTTGTTCAGGTTCGGCCGCCCGCCGGAGCGGGTGGCGCGCACTGACCTGGAGACGCGGGGTCGGCGACGGGACGCGGGCTACGCGTGCCGCTGTCGGCGACCCGGGCGCGTGCTAGTCAGGGGAGAAGGACGGCTTGTCGGCGATGTTGCGGCTGGGCATCGTGGACGTCTGGTGCGCCATGCTCCAGAGGCCGCAGGCCGGCAGGCTGAGGCGGGGCACGTCGCCCGCGCCGCTCGAGGTCTTGCCCCCGCCGGAGTCGCTGCCGCCGGATCCGGAGACCGGCGCGGGTACCGGCGTCGGCGGACTGACCCGTACCGGCCGCTGCGGGGTGTGCGTGATGGCGCCGGTTCGCTTCATCCGCGACGGTGCGGCCGCCCGGCTTGCCGGGCCGGTGGTGACCGGATCCAGGCGCGGCGGGTCCACCGGTGCGGCCCGCGTCACGGGGCCAGGGCGCCGAGCGGGCGCGGCCGGTGTCCAGCGCCGGGCGCAACCGGCGCCGGCGCCCGGCTCGGACGGCGGCCGGGGAGAGTACGGGTTCCGCGTCCGGGTGAGCGCCCCCGCGCCCCTCACAGCGCCGTGCACCTCCGTGAGCGACGGGAGGCGGGCGGCCCGCTGCACCGTGGTGCCGGGCAGGCCGGTGACACGGCGCACGTCAGGGAGTCGCGGCAGGCCGGTCCTGTCCCGCAGCGTGGTCAGGAGCGGGTGTTTCCTCGTACCGATGAGCGGGGCCGCGTGCACGACGGCCGTCTTTCCAGAAGCGCCCGCCACGCGTGGTGTCTTCGTGAGGCCGCCGACCACGGGACGGGCGCGGGTTCGGACCGGCGAGACCCGGACGGTACGCGTGGGGGCCGGCAACGCGGCCCGGATCGGCCGGGTGACCTGCGAGAGCCGGCCGGAGTCCCGATGCGGAAGCACGTCCGCGTGGGCCTGGGAGAGGACACCGAAGGCCCAGAAGGCGATGGCCAGCCCGACACCGGTCAGCAGGAGGCGGACGGTGCGGACGGTGCGGCCGCAGAGCGCCGCGGACGTCCCTCGCCGCGTGCGGGGGCCGGCTCGGCCGGTGACGCCGATCGCGGATAAGTCGGGTACGGCGGGCGGAGGGGCCTCAAGGCAGGTCGTTGTCCGGGGTGCCCTCCCCGGCACCCCCGGACAACCTCCGCGTCTGCCCATTTCCTCGCCCCGCTGACCTCGACTTGACCCGGATCTTCCCCTCCGAAACTGAATCAATCCATTCACTCCGGGGATGTCCGGTGTCGGCCGCGACCGGTCAGCGGGGCGGGGACATGGTCATCAGGGCGCGTCTCCCAGCAGCGAACGCAGGTCGATGCCGTCGTTACCGGAGTCGGCATCATCGTCGTCGTCGCCGGTGCCGTGGAAGTCGCGGTCGAAGCGCTGTTCGTCGTTGCGGTGCTGGACCGACGAACGCGGCCAGTGCGGCTGTGGCCCCGGCCTGCTCTGCTCCCCGGCTGCGGGTACCGGTGGGTCATCCCGGCGTACGGCGTGATGCCGTCCTCTGACCGGGGCCGACATGCTCAGCAGCGGCACGTGCAGGCCGACCACTCCTGGCGGCGGCGCGTGCGCCGCCGGCGCAGGCTCGCCGATCGGTTCCGGCGCCGTTGCCGCCGGCGCGGTCACCGGAGGCGCGGTCGGCTGGGCAGCGGCCGGGCCGGACGGCTGTGGCGCGTCCGCTTCGGGTGCCTGGCCGTCGTCGTCGAACTCCGGCGCGACCGGTGCCTCGCCCGGAGGATCAGCGTCCGGGCCCATGGTGTCCGGTCCGGTGGGCACCTCAGCGGGTCCGTGGCCGTGCGGACGGTGCGGGCGGACGTTCCCGTGATCGTCGGCGTGATGGGCGAGCGTCCGTACCCAGTGCGGCCACTGATGGTACTCGGGCGCTGCCGGCCTGGCCGCTCCGGAGAAGACTCGGAGGCTCCAGCCGGACAGCGTCCCGCGCTGCACCCGCGAGCCGGTGTGCGGCGCGTGCAGGAAGTGACGGCGGCCGACGTAGATGCCGACGTGGTGGTCGCCCGAGAAGAACACGAGGTCACCCGGGCGGAGGTGCTTGAGGCCCACCTTTCTGCGGATGGTCCGATGCTGGAGGTCGGCGCGGTGCGGCAGGCGGAGTCCGCCCTTGCGCCAGGCGGCCATGACCAGCCCGGAACAGTCGTAGGTGCGTGGACCGGCGCCGCCCCACTGGTAGGGCTTGCCGACCTGCCGGTAGGCGAACTTCACCGCCCGGCTCGCCTTGGAGCTCTGGGCCTTCATCCGGGCCAGATAGCGCTCGTAGGAACGCAGGACACGCATCTGCCGCTGCGTCGGCTCGGCCGAGGCGATTTCTTGGGAACGCGGAAGTGTGCGGGCCACTGCGGTGAGTGGCGTCGAGATGACCAGTGCGGCACTGATACCTAGGACAGGGAACCGCAGTAAAGCTGGAGCAGCCAATTTGGCCCAGAGACTCCAGGCTTGCGACTCAGCCCGGTCTACCGAATCCATCCGCCGACCTCCAAAGGGTACGTGCGAGCCTTTCTTCGCATCAGCAGATACCCCCTACCTCAGGCCGCGTATCATCGCCTCTTATCGCCGCAAGGTTCACCATCGGGATTTAAATATGCCGCCAATTCGACAACGTAAAGTGGCGGTAATTCAATCACCTAATCGACCCCAAGACCACCGCACGATAAGTGCAAGGGAAACGATGTAATTTCATCGTCCCCGCCGCGAGAATCCGCAGAACAGGCGGAGATAGACGCCTCCGCCCGGATTCATAGCACGGGAATGGGAGAGATCGGGATTTCGCACGTATTGGCGCGGCCTCGGCGGTGAACGCCCGGCGGTGGAAACGCGAAAGGGCGACCGTGGCGGTCGCCCATGGCAACGAGAACGGCGCCCTTCGGGCGCCGTGGACCGGTAATGACGGTGCGGAAAATGAGTGTCCGTCCGCCCGGCACCCCGGGCGGACGGACAGGTGGTTCAGCTGACGCCGACGAACTGCCCGGTCGTCAGTTTCTCAGCCGAGCAGGCCGGCGACACCGAACGTACGGATCGCGCGGTGGCCGAACCGCCCGCTCGACGCCGTGCCCTCGCATGCCGCCGTGGCCATGCCGCCGAGCGCACCGGCGTTGCCGCAGATCCTGATCGGAGCGCGCACCGGCGCCTTGACCTGGTTGCCGCTGAGCACGCCGTTGTTTCCGGAGGTGCTCATCTCGGCCGGCGGGGCCTCGGGAGCGGCGATCGGAGCCGCGACGGGAGGCGCTGCCGGAGGCTGAGCCTCCGCCGGAGGCGCGGCCGGAGCCTCTGCCGGGGCGGCGACCGGAGCCGCCGGGGCTGCCGGCGCTGCCGGAGCCTCCGGAGCTGCCGGAGCTGCCGGAGCTGCGGACTGGGCCTCCGCCGGAACTGCGACAGGCCTGCCCGGGGCGCCGATCGAGGTGTTCGGAGCGCCGATCGACGGATTGCCGGGCGTCTCCGCCGCCGGCCAGGCGGCCGGAGCCGGAGCCGGAGCGGCGTCACTGTTGCCGCCGATCTGGGCCTGGCCCTTGCACGCGGCCGTACCGATGCCGTGCGCGCTCGAGATGGCGTTGCCGCAGATGTCGACCTGCGGGGCCGGGTCCGAGTCGTCCATCTGGACGTGGGCGTACCTGGCCGTGCTCGCCGGGACGACCGTGCTCAGCAGGTTGACGTGGTTACCGAACAGGCCGATCGGGGCGATGATCGGGATGTGGATCTGCTCGCCACCGAGGATGCTGTGGTCGCCCGTCGTGTTGTCCGCGTTGGCAACGCCGGTGCCGGCCGCGGTAATGGCGGCTGCCACGAGCGCCACACGAGCGGCGCGAACGGTCCATTTGTGCATGTCTCCCCCAAGGGTGTTGTTTTCTTCACTGGTGGTCGGGAGGTTCTCGCCCAGACGCTCAGCGGCGCTATGTCCGTGCCGCCCAGGCGTTAACCGGCGATGTGGATCACCGCTCGGAGTTCTCGTGGAAAGGGAGTTCTCGGCCCGGATACGACCGGCGTACACCCTGCGACGGCGCAGTGGAATCGATGGAATCGAGGAAGGATGGCCAGGGGATGGCGGTGAGGCTTTGGCGGCGATTCCCACTCATGACAAGTGCCGTCGTCCACATCTTCAGCTCTTGCCGCTTCACACACCCTCCACGTGGCCGGTGATCTCAGAAACGTCGCACCTCGATGCTGATCGAACGCAACATTAACACCGGGTTCCACGACGTCCGTGTGGCCCGAGCGAGGTACGTAAAATAGCCTGCGACCTGCGGCGGGATTTAAAAAGATCATGCACTGTGCGATCCATGTGCCGACCACCGTCAGCAAACGGCAGGCAATGACCCATCCGATACTGGGTTGCTATTTTTTACTTGCCCGCCTGACATGAAAGCGCCGTAGCATGCCGGGCAGTATCGGATTATTCAGCCGATTCAGCGGAAGCGGCAGCCGTATTTCTCTAATGCCACCAAGGACGTAAAGGCGGTCGGCGTACCACCGGCTCTCGGCACCGGCATACGCCGCCATACGCGATGCTTGTTCTCATGCGTGACTTGTCGCTTCTGCCCAAGGCGCACCTGCACGTCCATCTGGAGAGCACCATCCGGTGGGCGACGCTGCGGGAGATCGGTGCGGCGGGTGACGTACCGGTGCCCGCGGAGAACGGGGCGCTGGCCTTCGAGGGGTTCCGCCACTTCGCCGACTACAACTCCCTGATCCGTGGCTGCCTGCGCCGTCCCGAGGACTTCCGGCGGGTGGCCGTCGAGTTCTGCGCCGATGAGGCGGCGCAGGGCACCCGCTATGCCGAGGTGACGTTCACCGCCGCCTCACACGGTGAGCGGCTGGGCGATCTGGCGATGCCGCTCGAGGCGGTGCTGGAGGGGCTGGCCGAGGGACAGGCCGCGTACGGCGTCGAATGCCGGGTCCTGCTCGACCACTCCCGCCGGCGTTCCGTCGAGCGCGCCTGGCACACGTTCGAGCTGGCCAGGCGCTACGCCGGGAACGGCGTCGTGGGCATCGGCCTGGCCGGGGAGGAGTCCTATCCGCTCCGGCCCTTCGCCGAGGTGCTGGACGCGGCACACGAGGAGGGCCTGCGTCTCGTTCACCATGCCGGGGAGACATGCGGGCCGGACAGCATCCGCGAGGCGATCGAGATCGGGCACGCGGAGCGGATCGGACACGGCATCCGTGTGCTGGACGACCCCGAGCTGGTCGCCGAGGTACGCGAGCGTGCGATCCCGCTGGAGGTCTGCCCCTCATCGAACGTGGCCCTCGGCCTTGCCCCCTCCCTGCCCGCGCATCCCCTGCCGCGGTTGCGCGACGCCGGCCTGCTGGTCACCCTCAACACCGACATTCCGCTGATCACCGGTACATCCCTGACGGAGGAGTACGCCCGGGCCCGCGCGGGCTTCGGGTACGGCGACGAGGTCCTCGCCGAGCTGGCACGCGCGACGGTGGACGCCTCCTTCGCCCCCGCAACGACCAAGGAGCGCCTGCACCGGGAGATCGCGGCCTGGCTGGACGGCGCCGGACCTCACGAACGCGGCTGCGTCCAGCGATCGGTCTGACCGGCGGCGCGGAAGACGAGCACGCGCTCGACCGGCACCGTCAGGCGTACGAGCTCCCCCGGCACCACCCGCTCCAGCGAGCGGAAGCAGATGACGCCTCCGTCCTCGGTCCGGCCCTCGGCCGCGATCTCGCCGCCGTAGTACTCGGCGACCTCCACCCGCACGGGCACGGTGTTGGCGCCGGCGCCTCCGCTGCCCGCTCCGGCGACCCGGAAGTCCTCCGGGCGGATCGCGACCACGGCCTGACCTCCGACGCTGTCGTCCTGAGCCACGCCGACGAGGCGGAGACCGGCCCGGCCGACGATGATCCGACGCCCCTCCTGTGAGACGACCGGCAGCTCGAGCAGGTTGCGGTAGCCCATGAAGTCGGCGACGTACGCGCTGGCGGGACGGGTGTAGAGGTCCTCCGGCGTACCGACCTGCTGGATCCGGCCGCGGTTCAGCAGGACGACGCGGTCGGCGAGCGCCAGTGCCTCCTCCTGGTCGTGCGTGACGTAAACGGTCGTGAGGTGAAGGGTCTGGTGGAGGCGGCGGATCTCGCGGCGCATCTGCAGGCGGAGCTTGGCGTCCAGGTTGGACAGCGGCTCGTCCATCAGGAAGAGCCTCGGCCGGATGACGATGGCGCGCGCGATCGCGACTCGTTGCTGCTCACCGCCGGAGAGCTGCCCCGGCAGCTTGTCCGCGTGGTCGGCCAGCTCGACCATGTGGAGCGCCTCGTCGACGCGGCGTCGCAGCTCATCCTTTGGCAGACGCCGGATGGTGAGGCCGAACGCGACGTTGCCGCGGACGGTCATGTGCGGAAATAAGGCGTAATTCTGAAAGACGAATCCGAAGCCGCGTTCCTCCGGGGGGACGGCGTCGAGGCGCTCGTCGTCCAGCCAGATGCCGCCGGCGGTCAGCGGCAGCAGGCCCGCCAGGCAGTTCAGCGCGGTGGACTTGCCGCAGCCGGACGGCCCGAGCAACGCGATGAACTCACCTCCCTGAATGGTGAGGTTGAAGTCGCTGACCGCGACCGTCGTACCGAAATGGCGACTCACGCCTTCAAGGCGCAGCGTACGGAAACGGGTCCGCGCCCGGCCGGGCAGCACAGCCTGATGACTGCCGCGTTTGTCCGAATTAGGGTTTCGGCGGCCCGGCTCAGGGTCCTGCCCGACCCGGCCGCGCCGGACGGATCCCATCTACACTCCCAGGTCAGGACGGATCCGATCGCAGTGGACCGGTCAAAACAAAGCGGGATGCTGCGAAAAGGAGTTCGCCAGGCATTCCTCTGACGAATTTCTGGGGCACAGGCTAGAGAGGGCCCAGCAGCCGGGTCAATCAAAACGGCAGACCGATATGAATCAACCTGAAGGCGTAGGTTGTAGACAAGGCGGGTGGTTCCGGCGGCCGGTACGGCCGGCGGAACGCGCAAGATCGACAGGAGGGTGCATGACGATCGAGACGGCGGAATTCGGGCGTACCGGCCACGCGAGCACACGGGTGATCTTCGGGGCGGCGGCCCTCGCCGAGGAGACCCAGCGGGTCGCCGACGAGACCCTCGACGTCCTGCTCGAATACGGCGTGAACCACATCGACGTGGCGGCGTCGTACGGCGAGGCCGAGGTACGGCTGAAGCCGCTGCTGGCACGCGAGCCGGACCGGTTCTTCCTGGCCACCAAGACCGGCGAACGCGAGGCGGGCCCGGCCCGCGAAGAGCTGCACCGGTCGCTGGAGCGGCTGGGCGTCGACCACGTCGACCTGCTGCAGCTGCACAACCTGGCCGACCCGATCGAATGGGACATCGCCCTCAGCCCCGGCGGCGCCCTGGAGGCGGCGATCGAGGCACGGGAGCAGGGCCTCGTACGCGCGATCGGCGTGACCGGACACGGCACGCAGATCGCCGCGACCCACCGGCGCAGCCTCGAGCGGTTCGACTTCGACTCGGTGCTGCTGCCGTACAACTACGTGACGATGCAGAACGCGTACTACGCGGAGAACTTCGAGGCGCTCTACGCCACCTGCCGCGAACGCCGGGTGGCGGTGCAGACCATCAAGTCGATCGCGCTGCGGCACTGGCAGGACCGGCCGCACACCCGGTCGACGTGGTACGAACCGCTCCAGCAGCAGGACGACATCGACCTCGCGGTCTGGTGGGCACTCAGCCGGCCGGGCGTCTTCGTCAACAGCGTCGGCGACGTCGGCCTGCTGCCCCGGGTCCTCGACGCTGCCGCCCGCTACACCGCGGGCCCGGACGATGCCGCGATGAGCGCCCTGGCCGAGCGATCGGCCGCGGAACCGCTGTTCGTCTGAGCACCTCTCACCGGGGCGACATCGCCTCGGATTGCCGATGGCACCGCGGAAGAACGGGTGAACAGGAGGGCCAGGAAGACGGCCGCCGCCTCCTCTGTCTCCAGCCGGAGCGGGTCCTCACCGGGCTCGAACAGCTCGGCGACGGCCGCCCGGATCGCCGCCATCGAGTCAGCTCGGCCTCGTCGGAGCGGGCCCACTAGCGGGCGACCGGCCGCGTTTCTCCCACCGGTCCGTCCGAGCCGCCGTGTTCCTCCCCACTGAACGACCGGCCAGGTTCCTCCCCGCCGATCCGTCCGGCCTATCGCGCGGGCCGCCCGGTCCGCCCCCGGGTTTCCACCCCAGCCCGCGCCGGTGTGCCGTTTCCACCGCGCGTGAGGTCGGGCTTACTTCTCCAGCTTTGTGCCCTTCGTGGCGCTGAGGACGTACCACTCGGCTCCGAAGGCGTCGACGTTCTGTCCCGCGGTGTCGCCGGGCGCCTTGTCCTTCACGAAGTAGTACAGCGGCCAGTTGTTGTAGGTGACCTGCGTGCTGCCATCCGACCGCTGGGTCGTGCCCAGCAGCGACGCCTTGACGCCCGAGCCCGGCATCGCCTTCCCGGTGGTGAGCAGCGGCGGCCAGGCGGTCGCGCAGGCGCCGTCGCAGGAGGACTTACCGCCCTTGTCCTTCTGGAACAGGTACAGCGTCATGCCCTTGCCGTCCACGAGGATCGTGCCGAGGCCGAGCTTCTTGGCGTCGACCGCCGCGGGTGACGCGGCCGGCGGCTGGGCCGACGACGGGGCTGACGACTGGGCCGGTGCTGATCCGTACCCGCCTCCGACCGGCGCCGGCGTCTCGGACGAGCCGCCGCCCCCGCCTCCGCCCCCACTGCCGCACGCCGCGGCGAAGAGTCCCAGCGCCAGAACGCTTCCTGCCATCTTCGAACCACGCATCTTCCAGCTCCTTCTCCGTCGAGGATTCCCTGGACAGCACGTACGGAGACGCTGGGCGGTTCGAGCGGCTGAGCTCGGGAAACGAGCGCACAGAAATTAGCCACTACAGGTCACCGGACTCGATCATCGATCCGGACGGCCGCATATAGGTTGTGCGTGACGTACGAAGACTCATTACGGGAGATGTTCGTCCGTGACCGAAGGCTCTTCCTCTGGTCTGCAGGCCTCCCCCGAGATCGACACCACGGTGTCCCACTCGGCGCGGGTCTGGGACTACTGGCTCGGCGGCAAGGATGCGATCGTCGAGGCGGCGGCACGGAGGCTCGATTTCAAGCAGCCCATCGCCATCACGATGCTCGGTGTGCTGTGGCACATCGTGGACGACGGCGAGGCGAAGGCGATCATCGACCGCTACCTCGGCGCCGTCCCCTCCGGTAGCTACTTCGCGATCGCCCAGCCCACGATCGAGATCACCGGTGAGCGGATGGCCGAGGCCATCCGGCACTGGAACGAGTTCGGCACACCGCCGGGGATTCACCGCACGCCGCAGCAGATCGCCGCCCTCTTCGACGGTCTCGAACTGGTCGAACCCGGCGTGGTCTCCTGCACCCGGTGGCGACCCGAACCCACGCTTAACGGCGTACCCGATGAGATGGATCTGTACGTAGCCGTCGGCCGAAAGCCATGAGGTTCGACGCCGGACGTAACCCGGGGGCGGAGATGACCGACAGCCCCACCGCACCATCCTCCGCGGGCATGCCGGAGGACGGGCCGATCAGCCCGACGGCGACCCGCATGGTCCTGGGCGCCCTGCTCCGGCGGTTGCGCGAGTCGCGAGGGATCACCCGTGAACGCGCGGGCCAGGTGATCCGCGCCTCCCAGTCGAAGATCAGCCGCCTGGAGCTGGGCCGTACCGGCTTCAAGCTGCGCGACGTGGTCGACCTCTCCACGCTGTACGGCGTCACCGACGAGGCCGAGCGCGGAATGCTCCTCGGCCTGGCCAGGCAGGCGAACGCCCCTGCCTGGTGGCATGACTACGGCGACGTCGTGCCCGCGTGGTTCGACCCGTACCTCGGTCTCGAACAGGCCGCCGGGCTCATCCGCACGTACGAGGTGCAGTTCGTCCCCGGCCTGCTGCAGACGCCGGACTACGCCCGCGCCGTGATCCGGCTCGGGCACGGCCATGCTCCCGCGGCGGAGGTGGAGCGGCGGCTCGAGCTCCGGATGCGCCGGCAGGAGATCCTGCGGCGCCCGAATCCGCCGTACGTCTGGGTGGTGATCGACGAGGCCGGCCTGCGCCGGCCGATCGGCGGCGCGGCCGTCATGTACGCCCAGTTGCAGCACCTCATCGATCTCTGCGAGCTGCCGCACATCACGATCCAGCTGATGCCGTTCCGCTCCGCCGGCCATGCCGCCGCCGGGGGACCGGTCACGCTGCTGCGCCTGCCCGAGCCCCAGCTCCCGGACGTGGTCTACCTTGAGCAGCTCACCAGCGCCGTCTACCCGGACCGGCGGGACGACATCGATTACTACCGGGACATCCTGAACCGCCTGGCGACCCAGGCCGACCCGCCCGCCGTCACTCCGGCCACCCTCCGCGAGATCATCAGGGAACTCTGACGCGGACGGCGCGGGTCTCAAAAAAGAAAATCCCGCGACCATGCAACCAAAGTGCCCGCTGGTGCGTATTCGACAGGCGCAGAAAAACTGCGGCAATACCCAGACTTTGTTACCCCCGTACCGATCCCCCGAGGAGTCAGTACCGTGCGCCTGAAGCACCTGACCACGTTTGTTGCGATCGCCGGCGCGGTCGCCGTCCCCGCCGCCATCGCGGCGTCCGCGTCCGCGAGCCCGGCCGGCGGCGCCGCCTCCGCCTTCGGCGTCTCCGCCACGGGCCTGGTCAACATCCCGCAGACTCCTGCGGTCTCCTCCCTGACCGGGCCCAGTCACAAGAGCCTCATCGAGCTGCCGCCCAACCCGCTGGTGTCGTTGAAGGTCCTGCACACCTCCGCCACGCCCGGCCAGTCGCGGGCGAGCATCGTGGACCTGAAGGTGGCCAAGCCCGCGCTGTCCGCCCACCTGATCACGAGCAAATGCGTCGGCGGCACGGGCTCCTCTCACCTGGTGAAGGCCTCCATCGCCGGTCACCGGCTGGCGGCCGACGCGGCTCCCAACAGCACCGTCGCCATTCCGGTCCAGGGGCTCGGAGCGGTCTCGGTGGTGCTCAACAAGCAGGTCCATAACGCGGACGGCAGCCTGACGGTGACCGCGATCGAGGTGAACGTCGGGCTGGCGGGCAAGGGCCAGACGATCGCCATCTCCTCCGCGACCTGCGCCGCCGGCGAGGCGACCCCGCCGAAGACGCCCGGCCCGACACCCTCGACCAGCACCCCGCCCGGTCAGGCGCCCGTTCCCACGCCTGTCCCCAGCGACCTTCCGGTGACCGGCTGACCTTCAGTCCAGCCGCCGGACCTTGAGGGCGTTGTCGGTACGAGTGACCGACCGCCCGTCGGGTCCGGTCTGCGTCCGCTCGTGTTCGGCACAGAGCTGCACCTCCCATTCGTCTCGCGGGAGGTGCAGCTCTGCGAGGACCTCCTGCGGCGTGGGAAGCAGCACGTCGGCATGGTCGTGATCCCACGGCGGAAAGCCCGCGTGCCCGGCGATGAGGAGTACGCCACCGCGGGCGACGGCGGAGGCGGCGGTCCGCAAGATCTCCTCGCGCGGCATGTCCCCCAATGTATGCAGGAACTGGGCAGAGACGAGCTCGAACTCCCCTTGCGGGAATGACGTCGCGAGGTCGTGCCGCTGCCAGTCGATGCGATCGGCGACACCCGCCTCTTCCGCGTGCCGGGCCGCGCGTTCGAGGGCGACGCCGGAGATGTCCACGGCGGTGACGCGCCACCCCTGCCGCGCGAGCCAGATCGCGTCGCCACCCTCGCCGGACCCCAGATCCAGGGCCCTGCCCGGCTCAAGGCCGGAAACCTCACGGACCAGTACGGTGTTGGGGTTCCCGCTCCAGATCCGCTCGCTCTCGCGGTAGCGGGCGTCCCAGAACTCCTGTCCTCCCTGCCGGCGAGCTTCGACGGCCCGGCGCGTCTCCTCCTCGATCAGATCGGCGTTGATCGCCGCGGCGACGCGTACGCCCGCGGCCGCGGCGCCGATGACCTGCTCCATCAGGTTCGCCACGTTGCCGGCCACCCACACGCCGGGGACCGAGGTCGCTCCCGTGGGGTCTGCGGCCAGGTAGGTGCCGATCACGTGGCCGCCCATCTCCTGCTCACTCGTCTTCAGCCCGAGACTCGCCGCCACGTCGGCCCGCGCGGTCAACCGCGGCGCGACGGTGATGGCGTCGCGCGGGATCAGCTGCCCGCTCGCCAGCCGTACGCCGGTCAGCCGGTCGTCCGTCACCTGAAGCCCGGCCACCGGCCCTTCGACCACCGTGATGTCACGGGCGGCCAGCCGCTCGCCCTCCTCGCCTTCCGGCGCGGCCGTGGTGTGTGTGAACAGGGTCACGTCCGGGCTCCACTGCCGCCAGAGCAGGGCCTGGTGGACCGACAGCGGCCCGGTGCCGACGACGCCGATCGCCCGGTCGCGTACCTCCCAGCCATGGCAGTAGGGACAGTGCAGCACGTCGCGTCCCCAGCGCTCGGCCAGGCCGGGTATCTCGGGCAGCTCGTCGATCAGGCCGGTGGTCACCAGCAGCCGGCCCGCACGTACGGCGGACCCGTCCGCGAGCGAGATGCGGAAGTCGCCGTCGTCCGGCTGTTCGGCCGACACGACGGTCCCGGTGATGATCTGGCCGCCGTACCCGGTCACCTCCGCACGCCCCCGGGCCAGCAGTTGGTCGGGCGGCATGCCTTCGCGCGCCAGGTACATGTGGACGTGCCCCGCCGGGGCGTTGCGTGGCCTTCCCGCGTCGATCACCAGGACATCGCGGCGCGCACGGGCCAGGGTCAGCGCCCCGCTCAGCCCGGCGGCGCCGCCTCCGATCACTACGACCTCGTACCGGGGGTCGTCCCCTGTCTTCTCCGTCATGCGGAGATGGTCCGTCGTCGCCGTCAGATCGACAAACTTTCTTGCCGAAATGGCAAATCCTTCGGGTCTCAGCGCGTGTGGTGGTCGAGGAGGCGGCCCAGCAACCCGGTCAGCGCGTCGCGTTCGACAGCGGACAGCGGCGCGAGCAGGTCGTTCTGCACGTCGGCCAGCAACGCGTCGAGCCGGCCGAGGTGCCGACGCCCCTCACGGGTCAAGGTGATGACGTTCCGGCGCCGGTCGCCCGGATCCGGGGTACGTTCCAGGAGCTTCCGGTCGGCGAGCTCGTTGATCGTGGCGACCAGGTCGCTGCGATAGATGCCGGTACGGCGGCTCAGCGCCGCCTGACTGGCCGACCCGAACTCCTCCAGCGCCGCGAGCAGGGCGTAGTGGTAGGTACGGGCGTCGGCGTCGGCCAGCGCATCGCCCACCAGCCGCTGCGCGTGGGTCGCGAGCATGGAGAGCAGCCGGCTCGGCATCCCCCGCAGCCGGGCGGGCGTCTCCTCGCCGGTGTCCATGCCGCCCGATCCTACGCCGTTGTGTTAGTCGTCCTAACGCTATGAATTCGTTAGTGCGACTAACATTTAGGGAGATGCGTCATGGATCAACTGCCGGCGGACCGCGCCGAGCTCACCGACCTGCTCGCCCGGCAGGGGCTCTGGCTGGACGAGAGGCGCTTCGACGAGACCGCCTCCATCTTCACCGAGGACGCGACCGTCGATACGCGGGGAGGCCGGGCCGAGGGTCGCCAGGCCCTCGCCGAACAGGCTCACCGCAACCACGCCCGCTTCGCCCGTACCCAGCACGTCACCTCCAACGTCCTCATCGACGTGGCCGGCGACCGGGCGACGGTACGGGCGAACCTCATCGCGACGTTCGTCCGCGACGCCGCGGAACCCGTACCCGATCTCGCCATCGGCGAGCGCTACCACTTCGACGCGGTCCGTACGGCCGACGGCTGGCGCTTCTCCCGGGTCCAGGTGACCCCCGTGTGGCGCAGTCGGTGACACAGCCCCCGGCGGGCGTGCTGGCCGGGCTGTTCCGCGCGCTATGAAGTGGTCGCCGCGGCGATCGTGTCGGCGATCGGCGTCGTCGGACGTCCGATGAGCCGCGACAGATCGCCCGGCGTACCGGCCAGGAGACCACGGCTGATCGCATCGTCGACGTCGACGAGAACGTCGGCGAACGCGTCCGGCACTCCCACTCCGGTCAGGATCGCCTTGTGCTCGGCGCCGGTCACGGAGGTGTACGTGATCTCCTTGCCGACCTGCCGCGACAGCTCCTCGGCGAACTCCTCCTGCGACCACGCGATGTCGCCGCTGAGCTCGTACGCCGTATTGAGGTGCCCGTCCTCTCGCATGACGACCGCCGCGGCCGCGGCGTAGTCGTCGCGAGTGGCGGTGGCGATGCGGGCGCCGGGCGCGACGCTGTTGGCGATGACGCCGCGCTCGACGATGCCGGGGAGGTCTGTCAGGTACATCTCGGAGTACCAGTTGTTGCGCAGGAAGGTGTAGGGCAGACCGGAGTCGAGGATGAGCTTTTCGGTGGCGTGGTGGTCGCCGGCCAGCAGGAACTCGGCCTTGGGCCCGCCGAACACACCGACGTACGCCAGCTGTGCGACCCCCGCCGCCTTGGCCGCGTCGATCACCGCGGCGTGCTGCGCGGTGCGCCTACCCACGTCGGTGCCGGAGACCAGCAGCACGCGGTCCTCGGCACTGAAGGCTTTCGCGAACGTCTCCGGCTGGTCGTAGTCGGCGACGTGCAGCCGTACGCCCATGACGACGAGGCCGGCGGCCTTCTCTTCGCTGCGCGCGATGGCGGTGATCTCGCCTGCCGGTACTCCGGCGGCGAGCAGGTCCGCGATGACCTTTTGACCGAGCTGCCCGGTCGCTCCGGTGATGACGATGCTCATCCGTGCTTCTCCCCTTGGGTTGTCCTGTCCGGGTCGTCAGGTTAGGGGCGCACACTAACTGAGGGAAAGTACCCACCTTTAGGTAAGGTACCGGCGTGAGCGTGAGTCAGAAGGTTCCCGCCCCGAGCGTCAACCGTGTCGAGTGCCCGTCGAGGCTGGTGCTGGAACACGTCACCAGCCGCTGGGGCGTCCTGGTCCTGGCCGCACTACTCGAACGTTCGTACCGCTTCAGCGAACTACGCCGCCACATCGGAGGCGTCAGCGAGAAAATGCTGGCCCAGACGCTGCAGACGCTGGAACGCGACGGCTTCGTCCACCGCGACGCGAAGCCGGTCATCCCCCCACGCGTCGACTACTCACTGACCCCCATGGGCAAAAAGGTCGCCGAACAGGTCTGGGCGCTGACCAAATGGGTGGAGAACAACCTCGATGACGTCTTCACCGCCCGAGAAACCTACGACCGCCTGCGCCAGCCATCCAGCACGTGACAAGAACTGGCTGGTAATGCGGCTCCGCCCGACCTCATCGATGCTGGCATGAGGATTCTTTTGGGCACGTGCGGCCGAGTCCTCAAAACCAAAGAACGCAACGGAAGTAACGCAAAGCAAAAGCCGAACCTCAACAAATCGAGTATATCGAGCGCTCAAGACGAATAAATAGCGCCGGCGTACCCACTTCAGCAGACGGTGAGGGAGCGTGG
>JAOPYG010000256.1 GCA_025964685.1 Actinoallomurus sp.
GACCGTGGTCGTCGCGGTGCTGACGGCGCGAGACGGGCTCGCACGTACGGGGGGGGCGTCCCCGCCGCCACAGCGTGAGCCGCCCTGGGCACGATCAGGCGTACAGCTCGTCGATGGCGTCGGTGTACCGGGCGTGGATGATGCGGCGTTTGAGCTTGAGCGTCGGGGTGAGCTCCTCGGTCTCCGCGGTCCATTCGTCCGGGAGCAGGCGCCATCGCTTGACCTGCTGCACCCGGGCGAGCCGTCCGTTGGCCGTCTCCACTCCCCGGGTGATCTCCTCCCGTACGACCGGATGGGCGGCCAGGACGGCGAGGTCTCCCTCGATGCCGCGCGCCGCCGCCCAGACCGGCGCCACCTCGGCGTCCAGGGTCAGCAGCGCGACGACATAGCGCCGCCCGTCGCCGTACGCCAGTGCCTGGCCGATCAGCGGATGCTCCTTCAGGAGGTTCTCGATCAGCGACGGGGCGATGTTCTCTCCGCCCGCGGTGATGATGACCTCTTTCTTGCGGTCCACGACCGAGAGGAACCCGTCGGCGTCCATCTCCCCCAGGTCTCCGGTGTGCACCCAGCCGGCGTCGTCCAGCAGCGTGGTGGTCTCCGACGGCAGGTTCAGGTAGCCGGGCGTGCACGTGCCGCCCCGTACGAGGATCTCCCCGTCCTCGGCCAGCCGGATCTCGATGCCGGGCAACGCCTGGCCGACGGTGCCGAGCTTGAAGGCGTCCGGCTGGTTCGCGGTGACCGCGCCGGTGGTCTCGGTCATCCCGTACACGTCGAGGATGCACAGTCCCAGGCCGGCGAAGAACCGGGCGACCTCGATCGGGAGTGGCGCCGCTGCGCTCAGGGTGTGGCGTACGCGGTCCAGGCCGATGAGGGCGCGCATCGGCGCGAGTACGGTCGCGTCGGCGCGTTCGAAGGCCGCGAGCACGGCGGGGCTCGTCTCCCGCCCGTACTCACGCGACTCGACGTAGGCGCGGCCGGCGGCCATGGCCGAGGCGATGGCGTCGCGTCGGGACTCGTCCTGTTCCGCGCCGAGCACGGCCTGGATGGCGGCCATCATCTTCTCCCACACCCGGGGGACGCCGAAGAAGCCGTGGGGCCGGGCCCTGGCGAGTACGGCGGGCAGTTGGGCGGGGTCGGGGCAGAAGAACACGTGCGAGCCGCGGATCAGCGGCAGGTAGATGCTCAGCACCCGGTCCGCGATGTGCGCGAACGGCAGGTACGAGACGCCGACGTTCCCGTCCGGCGCCCCTGAGGTCGACGCCGACACCTGGCACTCGTACAGGGCCATGCGCTGGGTGATCACAACGCCCTTGGGGTTGCCGGTGGTGCCCGACGTGTAGAGCACGGTCAGCGTGGAGTCCGGTGTGAGGTCGCGCCAGCGGTCGCACTCTCCCTCGCCCAGGCGCAGGAAGTCCTCCCACGCCAGGAACGGCTCACCGGTGGGACAGTCGTCGAGCACGATGATCCCGCGCAGCGCCGGCAGTCTCGACAGCACCGGCCGCCAGCGGTCGAGCTGGTCCCGGCCCTCCAGGACGGCGTACCGGGCGGC
This sequence comes from Actinoallomurus sp., assembly GCA_025964685.1. Taxonomy (GTDB): domain Bacteria; phylum Actinomycetota; class Actinomycetes; order Streptosporangiales; family Streptosporangiaceae; genus Actinoallomurus. Next base: position 1,550 of record JAOPYG010000256.1, read on the forward strand.
GCAGTCACCGGCCACGTAGGCGACCTGCTCGGGGGCCAGCGTGGCGTACAGGGTCGTCGGGACGCCGCCGGCGTGCACGACGCCGAGGTCGGCGAGGACGTGCTCGGTACGGTTCGGCATCATCAGGGCGACGGTGTCTCCGGGCTCCAGCCCGAGGGCGGTGAACGCGGCGGCGATCCGCAGCACCTGCCGGCGGGTCTCGGCCCAGGTCAGGGTCTGCTCGCCGTGGGTGAAGGCGGGGGCGTCCGGGTGACGCTCCGCCGTCTCGAGCAGGAGGTCGGCGACCGTCCGGCCCTCGATCGCCTTCTCGATCCCGGCTCGGTCCTCCAGCACGCCCATCCGCGCCTCCAAGTTCAGTACCCCGTCAGTGATCGCTTACAGTGCAGCATCGCACCAGTAGAACGTGATTCGGACAAGACTCAGCGATAAGTTCCCTCGTGGAACACCTACGCGGAGGGGCCTTCATGAAGTACCGGCTCACGCAGTACGCCCACGGCGGCGGATGCGCCTGCAAGATCCCACCAGGTGAGCTGGAGATGGTGGTGGCCGGGCTCATCGACACTCCCCGTCCGGACGACCTGGTCATCGGCCTCGACGACGGCGACGACGCCGCCGTGGTGCGGATCGAAGAGGGTCGTGCGGTGGTGGCCACGGCCGACTTCTTCACCCCGGTGGTCGACGACCCGTACGACTGGGGCCGCATCGCCGCGGCCAACGCGCTGTCCGACGTGTACGCGGTCGGCGGCACGCCCCTGGTCGCGGTGAACCTCCTGGGCTGGCCGCGGGACACGCTGCCGATGGAGCTCGCACGCGAGGTGCTGCGCGGCGGGCTCGACGTCGCCCGCGAGGCGCGCTGTCACGTCGCCGGCGGGCACAGCGTGGACGATCCGGAGCCGAAGTACGGCATGGCCGTGACCGGGCTGGCCGACCCGGCGCGCCTGCTGCGCCTGGACGCCGGGCGCCCCGGGACGCCACTGTCGCTGACCAAGCCGCTCGGCATCGGCGTCCTCAACACCCGGCACAAGGCGACCGGTGAGGTCTTCCCCCAGGCGGTGGAGGCGATGACCACCCTCAACGCGGCGGCGTCGCGCGTCGCGCTGGAGCGCGGGCACGGGTGCGCCACCGATGTCACCGGCTTCGGGCTGCTCGGCCACCTCTACAAGATGGCGCGCGCGAGCGGGGTCACCGCGGTGATCGACGCCTCGGCCATCGACTACCTCGAGGGTGCGCGCGATGCCGTGCGCGACGGCTACGTCTCCGGCGGCACCCAGCGGAACCTCGCGTGGGTGAGCCCGCACACCGACTTCGGCGGCGTCGCCGAGGAGGACCGCCTGCTGCTGGCCGACGCCCAGACCTCCGGGGGCCTCCTCGTCGCCGGCGAGATCCCCGGCGCGCCGGTCGTCGGTGAGCTCATCGGGCGGGAGACCGACATCCTGATCGTTCGCTGAGAGATCACGGGGGACGGAAAGGGGGTACGGAGAGAGTCACACTCGCATGGCCGCTGCGGAGATACGGGGGAAACCGCATGGCCACATCGACGACGGAAAAGCGGCCGGAACGCCGCTTCCTCGGCCACCCGCGCGGGCTGGCGACGCTGTTCCTGACCGAGATGTGGGAGCGCTTCAGCTTCTACGGCATGCGCAGCATCCTGGTGCTGTTCCTCGCCGCGTCCGCGGCCGGCGGCGGCCTCGGCCTGCGGGAGGGCACGGCGAAGGCGCTGGTCGGCGTCTACTCGGCCATGGTGTACCTGGTCACGCTGCCCGGCGGATGGATCAGCGACCGGGTGCTCGGGCCGCGCCTCGCGGTCCTGTACGGCGGCATCATCATCATGCTGGGCCACGTCGCGCTGGCCGTGCCGGCCGGCGCGCCCTTCGTCTACCTCGGGCTCGCCCTCATCATCGTCGGCACCGGGCTGCTCAAGCCGAACATCGCCACGCTCGTCGGACACCTGTACAGGCGGGACGAGGACGCCCGCAGGGACGCCGGCTTCTCCATCTTCTACATGGGCATCAACCTCGGCGCGTTCCTCGCTCCGCTCGTGGTGGGCACGCTCGGCCAGAAGGTGTCCTGGCACCTCGGCTTCGGCGTGGCCGCCGTGGGGATGGCGCTCGGCCTGGTGCAGTACGTGCTCGGCCGGCGGAACCTGCCCGACGGCCGGCCGCCCCGCCGGCTGTCCGAACGGGAGTGGCGCCATCTGCGGGCGGCCGTCGTCGCCGGCTGCGCCGTCGTCGCCGCCGTCGTCGTCCTCGGCGCGACCACCGGCACGCTCACGCTGGACAACGTCACCTGGGCGCTCGCCGTCGTCCCGCTCGCCGTCGCGGTGGCCTACTTCGCGTTCATGTTCTTCGGCAGCCACGAGATCATCCCCGAGGAGCGCGCACGGCTCCGCGCGTATGTCTGGCTGTTCATCGCGGCATCGGTCTTCTGGATGGTCTATGACCAGGCCGCCACCGAACTGTCCACCTTCGCGCAGCACAAGACCGACCTGTCGGTCGGCGGCTGGGAGATGCCGTCGAGCTGGCTGCAGGCGATCAACCCGATCATGGTCATCGTGCTCGCACCGGTGTTCGCGGCCCTGTGGGTGCGGGCGGGCACCAGGCTGAGCACTCCCCTGAAGTTCTCGGTCGCCATGGTGCTGGTCGGGCTCTCCTTCGTGATCATGATGTTCGCGGCGGCGAAGGCGTCCCACGGCGTCAAGGTCTCCCTGCTGTGGCTGGTGGTCACCTACCTCATCCAGACCGCCGGCGAGCTGTGCCTGAGCCCGGTCGGGCTGTCGGTGACGACCAAACTGGCACCGAAGGCGTTCGCCAGCCAGATGATCGGCCTGTGGTACCTGGCCATCGCCGTCGGCGACGCCATCGGCGGGCAGATGACCCGGCTCGCCGGCACCGTCATCTCCGAGCCGGTCTATTTCCTGGTGCTGGGGGTCATCGCGATCGCCACCGGCGCAGCGCTCGCGGCCGCCATCAGGCCGCTGCGCGTGATGATGGCCGAACACCGCGCCTGACGCCGCCGGCGAACGCCCGTACGCGGCACATTCTTCCCGCACATAATGACCGAACTTGGACAACGAGCATTCACCGGGATCCGAACGGCGAAACCTACCGTCATAGAAAGGACAATTTGCACAGCAGGGCGAGTCCTAGTTGGGTGTGAGGACACGTTTTGCGGGATATGAGGGGGCGGCCGTTCGTGCATGAGCAACCGGAGGGCTACGGCCACGGGCCCTATCCGAACCAGCCGCCAGGTCAGGGTCCCGGAGGCGATCCCGGGCAACGCCCGCCGTCCGTCGGCGAGCAGCCCACCCAGGCATGGCAGGGCCAGCAGCAACCCCCGTACGGCCAGCAACCGCCCTACGGGCAGCAACCGCCCTACGGCCAGCCCACGCAAGGGCAGCAGCCTCCCTACGGCCAGCAGCCCGCGTACGGCCAGCAGCCTCCGTACGGCCAGCAGCCTCCCCCCGGCGGTCCCTGGGGGCAGCCCGGCATGGGCGGCGGATACGGCCCGAACGACCCCATGGGTCCCGGCGGCTGGGGTCCGCCGCCCGGGCCGCCCGGCAAGAGCAACTCCGGGCCGATCATCGCGGTCGCGGCCGCCGCGGCGCTGGTGCTCCTGGGCGGTGGCGGCGCGATCGTCTGGGCGCTGAGCGGCGATGACGGCGGCAAGCCGGTCCACCCGGTCGCGGTGAGCACACCGCCGACGACCGCGCCGACCTTCCCGCCAGACTTCCCGAGCACCCTCCCGACGCCGAGCGCGCCGAGCATCCCCACGCCGTCGGGGTCGCCGACGCTGGACGAGTCGATGTTCGTCCAGGCCGGGGACTGTGTGCGGATCAGCGGCAAGTCACCGCACCTGGAGATGTTCCGGGCCGACTGCGACAACGCGCCGTACAAGGTGCTCAAGCGGTTCTCCGGCACGGCGGACCGCACCAAGTGCCGCAGCGTCTCCGGCTACACCACCGCGTTCTGGGCCAAGAACAAGAAGTACAGCGTCCTCAGCTACGTTCTCTGCCTCAAGCACCAGTAGAACGGCGCGCCCGCTGGGGCACGACGGTGTAGCGGGGGTCCTCCGCCGAGACGAGCCCGGCATGGAAGACACCGAAGCGCGTGCACAGTGCCCCTCCGGTGAGGGCCAGGCCGGACAGCACGGCGGTGGTACGGCTCCGGCCGGCGACGAGTGTGCCGGCCGCCCCCGCCGCCGTGAGCCACCGCGCGGCGCGCAGCAGCGTGCCGGCGCGTCCGGTCCGGTACGGCTCGGAGATGAGCTCGGGATGCTCGCGCATGCCCGTGCCGTGTTCGAGGGTGCCGGCCGCCGCGAGCTCCAGCCCGGCGCCGAGCACGGCCATCCGCCGGGCCGGGCCGGCCTCCTCGGGTGGTGCGAACGCCATCGCGGCGGCGCCCGCGCTGGCCAGCGCGCTTCCGGCGAACAGCAGCGGGAGGTGGCGGTACCCCTCGTGCCAGGCCGGCACGGCCGTGTCCGCGATCAGCACCCCGGTGTACGTGGCGAGCACGGGGCCGGTCAGTGCGGCCCCCACGCCGGCCGCCCGGCCGAGCGGCGGCGCGATGCCGGTGACCGCGGAGGCGGCCGCCGCGCCGGTGAGACCGCCGTGGGCGGCCAGCACCCACGACCCGACGCTCATCGGCGAGGTCGGCTTGAAGACCCGCAGCATGTGCAGGAAACGCTCGGGACGGCCGAGCTCGGCGATGAGCAGCGCGGAGCCGGCCACGGCGGCCGTCGCGGCGGTGAGCCTGCCGGTGAGCGAGAGCCGTTCGCGCCCGGTCGCGTCGGCCAGCGCCGCCATCGTCGCGGCCGCGCCCGACAGCCCGCCCAGGTAGAGGTACCCGGGCATGTGGGGCGCCTTCCAGCGCGGGCGCTTGAGTATGGGCCGTCCGTAGTAGGACTGGAACTCCGCGCGCGGGACCATCCGCTCCTCGCCGCCCGGGCGGGGCATCAGCGCCTCCCGAGGAACGACACGGCGGCACAGCCCACCAGGGCCGCGGCCGCTCCCCCGGCCCACTTCCACATGGCGGTCAGGTCCCGTGTGGTGACGACCGGGTCCGGCGGCAGGCCGTACACCTCCGGCTCGTCCAGCAGCAGGAAGAACGCGCCGTCACCGCCGACGCCGTCGTTCTCGTCCTCGCCGTACAGGCGTGCTTCGGTGACGCCCTGGTCGTGCAGGTCGCCGAGGCGCTCCTTGGCGCGCTCGCGCAGCTCGTCGAGCGGACCGTACTGGATGGAGTCGGTCGGGCACGCCTTGGCGCACGCAGGCTCCATGCCGTCGCCGAGCCGGTCGTAGCACATCGTGCACTTCCAGGCCCGGCCGTCGCCCTCGCGCCGGTCGATCACGCCGTACGGGCAGGCCGAGACGCAGTAGGCGCATCCGTTGCAGATGTCCTGCTGGACGACCACGGTGGCGAACTCCGTACGGAACAGCGCACCGGTGGGGCAGACGTCGAGGCAGGCCGCGTGCGTGCAGTGCTTGCACACGTCGGAGGCCATCAGCCAGCGGCTGCTCCCGGCGCCGTCGTCGACCTCACGCGGCTTGGACTGCTCGACGAACGCCACGTGCCGCCAGGTGCTCGCGCCGAGCGCGCCGGTGTTGTCATAGGACATCCCGGTGAGGGCGAACCCGTCGTCGGGGATGGCGTTCCACTCCTTGCACGCCACCTCGCACGCCTTGCAGCCGATGCAGACGGAGGTGTCGGTGAAGAACCCCGCCCGCTCCGGCGGATCGGCGTAGCCCGCGTCCTCGGCGACATCGGTGAGCGGCCCGTGCAGACGGTGGTTCATCTCAGGCCTCAATCCTCTGGGATCCCGGCGATCCGGCGGTAGCGGCGTACGAGGGCCCGCAGGGCGGCACCCTGCGGGC
>JAOPYG010000290.1 GCA_025964685.1 Actinoallomurus sp.
TGCACTTCTCCAGGCCGTCGGGCCAGCGGTTGAGCTGGTGACGGCCGTGGAAACGCGGCGCGGTCGGCTTCTTGACCTCCGGATACTCGACCGTCTCGGTCTTCATGAGCATCTGGTGGAAGGTGACACCGAACCCCTTGACCGGGTTCAGGAAATCAAGCACGGGTGACCTCCGCGGAGTCGTCGGCGCGGACATCTCCGGCACCGTGGTAGTGCGGCGCGTCGAGCGGGGGTACCGGGAACCCGCCCGCCATCGGGTCCGGCTCCGGCTGGGCGGCTTCGTTCGCCGCCTCCGTCCGGCCGGCCCCGGAGGTCCGCTCCCAGATCACCGAGATCACGAGCAGGACCAGGATCAGCACCGCCGCACCCAGCATCACCGGGCGCATGTCGTGCCGCTCGTTGCGCAGCGCGCGCACGGTCGACACGAAGAGGATCCACCCGAGCGACACCGGGATGAGGACCTTCCAGCCCAGCTTCATCAGCTGGTCGTAACGGACGCGCGGCAGCGAGGCCCGGACCCAGACGAAGAAGAAGATGAACATCCACATCTTCACCAGGAACCACAGGATCGGCCACCAGCCGGAGTTCGCGCCGGCCCAGACTCCCGTGATCGGCCAGGGCGCCCGGTAGCCGCCGAGGAACAGCGTGGTGGCCAGCGCCGACAGCGTCGCCATGTTGATGTACTCGGCGAGGTAGAACATCAGGAACTTCAGCGAGGAGTACTCGGTGTGGTAGCCGGCGACCAGCTCGCCCTCACCCTCGGGCAGGTCGAACGGGATGCGGCCGGACTCCCCCATCATGGTGAACAGGTAGATCACGAACGACGGGAACAGCAGCACGACGTACCAGGACGGGAAGTGCCCGGTCATCCCGAGGAAGTGGAACGTCCCCCCGTGCGCCTGGGCGTTCACGATCTCCGACGTCGACAGCGACCCGGCGAACAGGAACACCGCGACGAACGACAGGCCCATCGCGATCTCGTACGAGATCACCTGGGCGCTGGAGCGCATGCCGCCGAGCAGGGAGTACGGCGACATCGACGACCAGCCGGCCAGCACGAAGCCGTACACGCCCATCGAGGACATCGCGAGGACCAGCAACACCGCGACCGGCAGGTCGGTGAGCTGCAGGGGCGTCTTGTGCCCGCCGATCGAGACGATGCCGCCGAACGGGATGATCGAGAATGAGACCAGCGCGGGCGCGGCGGCCATCACCGGGGCGAGGAAGAAGACGATCTTGTCTACGCCGCGGGGGACGATGTCCTCCTTGGTCGCGCCCTTGATGCCGTCGAGCAGGGACTGCAGCAGGCCGAACGGCCCGGCCCGGTTGGGACCGGGGCGCAGCTGCATGCGGCCGATCACCCGGCGTTCGAACCAGACGGCAATCAGCACCGTCAGCAGCAGGAACACGAAGATGACCAGCGCCTTGGCGCCGACCAGCCACCACGGGTCACAGCCGAACGACCCCAGGCCGTACGGCTTTCCGGTGCACTGCTCGGTCCGCGGCGTGGCGGCCAGCGCACTGGCGAGGACGTGTGTGCCCATCATGAGTCCTCCTGCGTCGGAAGAGTGGACACCAGCGCGCTGTGTTCATCGGTTCGCTCGCTGCGCTCGCTCATGCGACGCTCCCGTTCTGGATCTTCACGACGTCTCCGGCCTGGACGCCGAGATCGCGGTAGACCGCCGACCCCGGTGAGTTGGCGGGCACCCAGACCACGCGGTCCGGCATGTCGGTGATCTCCAGCAGCAGGGTGATCTCGCCGTGCGCCGTGGCCACGGTGACCTTCCCATCCGCTCCGATCTCCTGGGCGGTGGCGGCGCTCAGCCGGGCGACCGGCGTCTTGGCCGTGCCGGCGAGGTAGCGCTCGTCGTCCTGCAGCCGGCCCGCGTCGAGCAGCATCCGCCAGGTGGCGAGCACCGCTTCGCCGACACCGGGCTCACCCGGCACCGCGGCGGTGACGCTCGGCGCGCCCGGCCGGGTGCCCTTGAAGCCGCCCAGTACGGCCAGCTCACGGCGGGCCGAGGCGGAGTCGGGCAGGGCGAGGTGGACGTCCATCAGGTCCGCGATCGTGCCGAGCACCTTCAGGTCCGACATCACCTGCGGCACCTTGAGCACGGCCTCGAAGGGGCGGCCCCGCCCCTCCCAGTTCACGAACGTGCCGGCCTTCTCGGTGACCACCGCCACGGGCAGCACGACGTCCGCGCGGTCGGTGACCGCGCTGGCGCGCTGTTCGAGACTCACGATGAACGGCGTGGCGTCCAGGGCGGCCAGCATTTCGGCCGGGTCCGGCAGATCGTACGGGTCGACGCCGCCGACGAGCAGAGCGTCGAGCCGCTCGTCGCGGGCGGCCGCGAGGATGCCCGCCGTGTCGCGGCCGGGCGTCGCGGGCAGGGCGGCGACGCCCCAGGTCCGTGCGACCTCGGCGCGTGCGGCCGCGTCGACGACCGGGCGGCCGATCGGCAGCAGGCCGGGCAGTGCGCCCGCCTCGACGGCTCCGCGCTCACCGGCGCGGCGTGGCACCCAGGCGATGCGCGCACCGGTGGCCGCCACGAGGCGGCCGACGGCCGACAGCGCACCCGGGACCGAAGCCAGCCGCTCGCCGACGAGGATGATCGCCCCTTCGGCCTTGAGCAGCTCGGCGGCGGCCTTGCCCGCGGTGTCCAGAGCGACACCGGTGATGAGGTTGCCGAGCGCCTCGGCCTCACCGCCGGGAGCGGTCGCCACCAGCGTGCCGCCGACCTTGGCCAGACCGCGGCTCACGAAGGGCGCCACCGAGTAGACCTTGAGGCCGTGCTTGCGCGCCGCCTTACGGAGCCGCAGGAAGACGATCGGCGACTCCTCCTCCGGCTCGAAACCGGCCAGCAGCACCGTGGGGGCCTTCTCCAGCTCCTCGTAGGAGACCGTGATCGGCGTGCCCGCGACGGACGCCGCGATGAAGTCGGCCTCCTCACGGGAGTGCGCGCGGGCGCGGAAGTCGACGTCGTTCGTGCGAAGGGCGACCCGGGCGAACTTGGCGTACGCGTAGGCGTCCTCGAGCGTGACCCGGCCGCCGGTCAGCACGCCGGCCTTGCCGCGCGCCTTCGCCAGGCCCTCGGCGGCGATGCTCAGCGCCTCACTCCAGGACGCGGGTTCCAGCACGCCGTCCTCGTTACGGACCAGCGGATGGGTGAGCCGGTCCGCCGCGGTGGTGTAGGTGAACGCCCACCGGCCCTTGTCGCAGTTCCACTCTTCGTTGACCTGCGGGTCGTCGCCCGCGAGACGGCGGGTGACCTTGCCGCGCCGGTGGTCGGTGCGCTGGGCGCAGCCGGAGGCACAGTGCTCGCAGACGCTCGGCGACGAGACGAGGTCGAACGGACGGGAGCGGAAGCGGTACGCCGAGCCGGTCAGCGCGCCGACCGGGCAGATCTGCACGGTGTTGCCGGAGAAGTAGGACTGGAACGGCTGGCCGTCCGCCGTGCCGACCTGCTCCTTGGCGCCGCGGTCGAGCAGCTCGATGAACGCGTCACCGGCGATCTCGTCGGAGAAGCGCGTGCAGCGCGCGCACTGCACGCACCGCTCGCGGTCCAGCAGCACCTGCGTCGACAGCGCGATCGGCTTGGGGAAGGTCCGCTTCTTCTCCACGAACCGCGACTCGCCGCGGCCGTTGGACATCGCCTGGTTCTGCAGGGGGCACTCGCCGCCCTTGTCACAGACCGGGCAGTCCAGCGGGTGGTTGATGAGCAGCAGCTCCATCACACCGTGCTGGGCCTTGTCGGCCACCTCGGAGGTGAGCTGGGTCTTGATGACCATGCCCGGCATCACGGTGACGGCGCACGACGGCTGCGGCTTGGGCATGCCCCGGCCGTTGCCGGCGTCGGGGATCTCCACCAGGCACTGCCGGCAGGCGGCCACCGGGTCGAGCAGCGGGTGGTCACAGAACCGCGGGATCTGGATGCCGAGCAGCTCGGCGGCCCGGATGATCAGCGTGCCCTTGGGGACGCTGATCTCGAATCCGTCGATCGTGACGGAGACGAGGTCCTCGCGCTTCTCGACCTCGGTGCTGTCGGTGATGGTCACTTCTCACCTGCCCAGACAGTTGACGCGGCATGGTCGAACGGGCAGGCGCCCATCTCGAAGTGCCGGATGTACTCGTCGCGGAAGTACTGGATGCTCGAGGTGACCGGGCTGGTGGCCCCGTCGCCCAGTGCGCAGAAGGACCGGCCGAGGATGTTGTCGGACAGGTCGAGGAGCGTGTCGAGGTCCTCTTCGCTGCCCTGCCCCTGCTCCAGGCGCTTCAGCATCTGCTTGTACCAGTACGTGCCTTCGCGGCAGGGAGTGCACTTGCCGCAGGACTCGTGTGCGTAGAACTCGCTCCAGCGCAGAACCGCGCGGACGACGCAGGTCGTCTCATCGAAGATCTGCAGCGCCCGGGTGCCGAGCATCGAGCCGGCCGCGCCGACCGACTCGAAGTCCAGCGGCACGTCGAGGTGCTCGTCGGTGAAGAGCGGGGTGGAGGAGCCGCCCGGGGTCCAGAACTTCAGCTGGTGACCGGCGCGTACACCGCCGGCCATGTCGAGCAGCTCGCGTAGCGTGATGCCGAGCGGCGCTTCGTACTGGCCGGGCCGGGTGACATGGCCGGACAGGCTGAAGATACCGAAGCCCTTGGACTTCTCGGTGCCCATCGAGGCGAACCAGTCGGCGCCGTTGGCGACGATCGCCGGGACGCTCGCGATGGACTCGACGTTGTTGATGACCGTCGGCCCGCCGTACAGGCCGGCGACGGCCGGGAACGGCGGCTTGAGCCGGGGCTGGCCGCGGAAACCCTCGAGGGAGTCCAGCAGCGCGGTCTCCTCGCCGCAGATGTAGGCGCCCGCGCCGCTGTGCACGACCAGCTCGAGGTCGAACCCGGTGCCGAGGATGTCGGTGCCGATGTAGCCGGCCTCGTACGCCTCGGCGACCGCCTGCTGGAGGCGGCGGATGACGTGCAGCACCTCGCCGCGCACGTAGATGAAGGCGATGTTCGCGCGGATGGCGTAGGCGCTGATGATCACGCCTTCGACCAGCGCGTGCGGGTTGGCCATCATCAGCGGGATGTCCTTGCACGTGCCCGGCTCGGACTCGTCCGCGTTGACGACCAGGTAGTGCGGCTTGCCGTCGGCCTGGGGGATGAAGCCCCACTTCATGCCCGTCGGGAAGCCGGCTCCGCCGCGGCCCCGCAGGCCGGAGTCCTTGACCGCCTGGATGATGTCATCCTGCGGCATGCCCAGCGCGGTGCGCAGCGCCTCGTAGCCGCCGTCGTCCTCGTACGCCTCGCGGGTGAAGGAGTCGGGCCGGTCCCAGTGCTTGGTCAGGATCGGCGTGAGGGTGGTCACTCGGCACCTCTTTCAGGCTCAGGGGCCGCCCAGCCGGAGTCCTTGGCGAGCTGGAGGCCGCGCAGCGACGCGTAGCCGGCCTGCGCGCCTTCGCCGGCGCGGCCGTCGTTGAAGCCCGCGAGCACCCGGGAGGCCTGCTTCCAGCTGCACACCGACTCCGCGCCCCGGGTCGGGGCGACCTGCTTGCCGGCGCGCAGGTCATCGACGAGCTGCTTGGCCTTGTCGGGAGTCATGTCGTCGAAGAACTCCCAGTTGACCATCATCACCGGGGCGTAGTCGCAGGCCGCGTTGCACTCGATGCGCTCGAGGCTGACCTTGCCATCCTCGGTCGACTCGTCGTGGCCGACGCCGACGTACTCGCTCAGCTCACGCCAGATCTGGTCGCCGCCCATGATCGCGCACAGGCTGTTGATGCAGACGCCCACGTGGAAGTCGCCGACCGGGTGCTGTTTGTACTGGGTGTAGAAGGTCACCACGCCGGTCACCTGCGCCGGTGTGATGCCCACCGCGTCCGCGCAGAACCGGACGCCGGCCTCGGAGACGTAGCCCTCCTCGGACTGCACCAGGTGCAGCAGCGGCAGGAGCGCCGAGCGCGGCTTGGGGTACCGCGCGATGATCTCCTTCGCGTCCCTCTCGAGACGTTCCAGAACCTCGGGCTCGAAACTCGTGCTCACCGTCGCACTCCCCTCCACACTCTCGTCGGCTCGCCGGATGTTCACCGGTCAACACCCCCCATCACCGGGTCAATGCTGGCCACCGCGGCGATGACGTCGGCGATCATGGAGCCCTCCGTGGCCGCCGGGATCGCCTGCAGGTTCGTGAAGGACGGGTCACGGAAGTGCGCGCGGTACGGGCGGGTGCCGCCGTCGCTCACCAGGTGGCAGCCGAGCTCACCGCGCGGCGACTCGACCGGGGCGTACACCTGGCCGGCCGGCACGCGGAATCCCTCGGTGACCAACTTGAAGTGGTGAATGAGGGCCTCCATGGACTGGCCCATGATGTGCGCGATGTGGTTGGGCGAGTTGCCTATGCCGTCCGGGCCCAGCGCGAGCTGCGCAGGCCAGCCGATCTTCTTGTCCAGGATCATCACCGGGCCCGACTTCGCCGATCCGGAGCTCAGGCGGTCGAGGCACTGCTCGATGATTTTCAGTGATTCTTCCATCTCCTGCATCCGCACGAGATAGCGGCCGTAGACATCGCAGGTGTCCTGGGTCGGCACGTCGAAGTCGTAGGTCTCATAACCGGAGTACGGCTGGGATTTGCGAAGGTCCCAGGGCAGTCCGGTGCTGCGCAGCACCGGTCCCGTCACGCCCAGCGCCATGCAGGCGCTCAGGTCGAGGTAGGCGACGTTCTTGGTACGGGCCAGGTAGACCGGGTTGGCGTCGAGCAGCTTGCGCAGCTGCCCGAACCGGTAGCGCTCGCGCTTGACGAAGTCACCGATCTTGTCGATGGCGCCCGGGGGCAGGTCCTGCGCGACGCCGCCCGGCCGGATGTAGGCCATGTTCATGCGCAGCCCGGCGATCATCTCGAAGATGTCGAGGGCGTACTCGCGCTCCAGGAAGCCGTTGAGCATGACCGTGGTCGCGCCCAGCTCCAGGCCGAACGTCGCGATCGCGACCAGGTGCGAGGAGATCCGGTTGACCTCCATCATCATGACCCGGATGACCTGCGCACGCTCGGGGATCTCATCGGTGATGCCGAGCAGCTTCTCCACGGCCATGCAGTACGCCGTCTCGTTGAAGATCGGCGC
>JAOPYG010000304.1 GCA_025964685.1 Actinoallomurus sp.
GAACAACATGCCGGAGCCGTTCGGGCAGGCCGCGACGCAGGCGCCGCAGCCGATGCAGGTGGCCGCGTCGAAGGCGTCGTGCGCGTCGGCCTGCGGCACCAGGATCGACGCCGCGTCGGGCGCCGAACCCGTCGGCGCGCTGACGTAGCCGCCGGCCTGGATGATCCGGTCGAACGCCGAGCGGTCCACGACGAGGTCCTTGGCCTCGATCATGTCATAGCCGCCCATCTGTTCCATGGTCTCGGCGAACGGCCCGTCGGAGACCGTGAGCCTTTCGTCGCGTACGCGGACGGTCGTGGCCTCGCTGACCGGGCGCAGGCGGGAGCCGTGCAGGCGGACGCCGCGGCCCTCCATCTCCTTCACCCACGACATCGCCGAGCTCTGCATCTCGGCGCTCTGCTCGTTGGTCGGTACCACGGACTCGTCGCCGCAGATCAGCAGCATGTACCGCATGGTTTCCTCCTTGTGTCGGCACCCGTACGACGAAGGGGAACGGCCGAGGAGGACAAACTCCCTCCGCCTTTTCGCGAGGGCGAGGGGCGGTAGGAATATTTCGATCTCGACACGTTTTCGGCAAAGAACTACCGTCGACTGACCACCCTTGGCAAAGGTAGCTCCCATCTGTGCGGCTTATGGAGGCTTGATGAAGGTCAAGGGGATATTCGTCGGCGTCGTCGCGCTCGCGATGGCGGCGGCGGCCTGTGGTGGCGGCGGCGGATCGAGCAGCAAGTCGAAGGTCTTCACGGTCGCGAACATCGAGCCGGAGCACTTGATACCGGGCAACACGAACGACGCCTACGGTCTGAGCGTCGAGACCGCGCTGTTCGACACGTTGATGACGCTGGACCCGCAGGGCAAGCCGGTGCCGCAGGACGCCGTGTCGATCGACTCCTCGGACCAGAAGGTCTGGACGATCAAGATCAAGCCCGGCCTGACCTTCCACAACGGCGAACCGGTGACCGCGCAGAGCTACGCCGACGCCTGGAACGCCACGGCCGACGCGACGAACGCCTGGGGCAACAACTACTACCTCAGCACGATCGACGGTTACGGCGATCTCAACCCCGACAGCGGCAAGCCCAAGACGCACACACTCAAGGGGCTCAAGGTCGTCGACCCGCAGACCCTGCAGGTGACGCTGTCGCAGCCGTTCAGCCAGTTCCCGTACGTGCTGTCGTACATCGGCACCGGCCCGATGCCGAAGGCCGCCTTCACCGACCTCAAGGCGTACGAGCAGAAGCCGTTCGGCAACGGCCCGTTCATGATGGACGGCTCATGGGAGCACAACCGGCAGATCAATACGAAGAAGTTCGCCGGCTACAAGGGCCCCCGTCCCGCCAAGTCCGACGGCGTGACCTTCAAGACCTACGCGAGCCGTGACGCGGCGTACACCGACCTGCGGGCCGGCAACGTCGACATCGACACGCAGATCCCGGCCGCCAAGGTGCCCGAGGCCAAGCGCCTCCTCGGCAAGCGGTACCTGAGCGTGCCCAGCGGGACGATGGACTTCCTGGAGTTCCCGCTCTACGACCCCGCGTTCAAGAACCCCGACCTGCGCAAGGCGATCTCCATGGCGATCGACCGGCAGGCGATCGTGAACGCCGTCTACAACGGGGTGTTCAAGCCGACCGGCTCGCTGCTGGCCCCGATCGTGCCCGGATACCGCGCCAACGCGTGCGGCGAGTCGTGCACCTACAACCCGCAGGCGGCGAAGCAGCTGTACGACAAGGCGGGCGGCTTCAAGGGCACGCTGCACCTGATGTTCTCCAACGCCGACCCGACGTACGAGCAGTGGATGACCGACGTCGCCAACCAGCTCAAGCAGAACCTGGGCATCGCGAACATCACCTTCGACAAGGTGCAGGCGTCGGACTACATCACGAAGCTGACCGACCACAAGGCCACCGGGCCGTACCGCAGCAACTGGACGATGGACTACCCGAGCCCGGAGGACTATCTGACGCCGCGGTGCTCCAACCCCACCCGGAGCGGCTACGACGGCGACCCGTGCGAAGCTCTCATCATGAAGGCCAACGCCGCAAAGACACCCGCGGAGGGTCAGCAGCTCTACCAGCAGGCCGAGGACCTGATCCTCAAGGACCTGCCCATCACCCCGCTGTGGAACTGGCAGGACCAGGCCGGCTACTCCAGCCACATCGGCGGCGTGCAGGTCGACCCGTACGTCTCCACGCTCGTCCACCTCGATCAGGTGACGGTCAAATAGCGTGTGGCGTTATGTCGTACGGCGCCTTCTGCAGATGGTGCCGGTCCTGATCGGGACCACACTCCTGATCTATCTCGCGGTGTTCGCGCTGCCCGGCGACCCCATCCGGACGCTGGGCGGCGACAAGCCGATGCCGCCCGCCGTGTACCAGGCCCTGCGCCACCACTACCACCTGGACGAGCCGCTGATCGTCCAGTATGGGCAGTACCTGTGGGGCCTGCTGCACGGCGACTTCGGCGAGACGCTGAACGGCCAGCCCGTCTCCGACGTGATGAAGACGGACTGGGCGGTCACCGCCCGGCTCGCCGTCACCGCGTGGATCTTCGAGCTGGTCGTCGGCATCGGGCTCGGCGTGTGGGCGGGACGACGCAAGGGCGGTGTCGTGGACACCCTGGTGCTGAGCGGCACGACGCTGGTCATCGCCATCCCGGTGTTCGTCCTCGCCTACTCCGCGCAGCTGCTGTTCGGCCTGAAGCTCGGCTGGTTCCCGACCGCCGGGACCGACGACGGCTGGCCGTACAGCTATCTGCTGCCCGGCATCGTCCTCGGCTCGGCGAGCCTGGCGTACATCGCGAGGCTGACCCGGACGAGCCTGGTGGAGAACTTCCGCGCCGACTACGTGCGCACCGCGGTCGCCAAGGGCCTGAGCCGGCGGCGTGTGCTGGTCCGGCACACGCTGCGCAACTCGCTCGTCCCGGTGATCACCTATCTCGGCGTCGACCTGGGCTCGCTGATGGCCGGGACGATCGTCATCGAAGGGATCTTCAACCTGCCCGGTATCGGCGGGCAGATCTTCACCGCCATCCAGATCAAGGACGGACCCACTGTGGTGGGCATCGCCACCCTTCTCGTGCTGGTCTACCTTTTCGCCAACCTCGTGGTGGACATCCTCTACGGCGTCCTCGACCCCAGGATCCGCTATGAGTGAGCGAAGCGAGCGAGTCGAAGAGCACAGCGTGTCATGGGCCCTCCTCCGACGGAGAAGGGCCCATGAGTGAGTCGACGGAGGTCGCCGCCACCGCCCAGACCGGAGCGGTGGTCAGCGGCGCGTCCGCGTCACTGTGGAGCGACGCGTGGCGCGAGCTGTACCGGCGCGTCACGTTCTGGGTCGCGGTGGTGATCCTGCTGTTCATGGGCCTGCTCGCGACCGTCCCGTCGCTGTTCACGAGCCTCGGCCCGAACGGGCGGTGCGACGTCCGCCAGGCCAAGCTGCGGCCCGCGTCGTGGAACCCGTTCGGGGGCGGCCCGCACCCGTTCGGCACCGACACTCACGGCTGTGACTACTGGGCGCAGATGGTGCACGGCACTCGCGCGCCGATCATCGTCGGTTTCCTGGTGACCGGCATCGCGCTCGCCCTCGCGATCGGGCTCGGCTCGCTGTCCGGCTACTACGGGCGGCTGCTCGACACCGTGCTGTCCAGGATCACCGACATCTTCTTCGGCCTGCCCCTGCTGCTCGGCGCCGTGGTCATCCTGACCGCGTTCCCCTCGCACGGGGTGCTCACCGAGTCGTTCGTGCTCGGCCTGCTGTGGTGGCCGACCATGACGCGGCTGATGCGCGGCCAGGTGCTGTCGATACGGGACGCGGACTACGTGCAGGCGGCGCGCATGCTCGGCGCCCGCGACACGCGCATCATGGTCCGGCACATCCTGCCCAACGCCGTCGCGCCCGTGTTCGTCTACGCGATGCTCAACGTCGGCGTCGTGATCGGGTACGAGGCGACGCTGGACTACCTCGGCGTCGGCCTGCAGTACCCGACGGTGTCGTGGGGTCTGCAGCTCAGCCAGGCGCAGGAGATCTTCACCGACTATCCGTACCTGCTGATCTACCCGGCCGTGTTCCTGACCGCGACGGTGCTGAGCTTCCTGCTGCTCGGCGACGCCGTACGGGACGCGCTGGACCCCAAGCTGAGGTGAGCGGTGACATGAGCCCTCTGCTGGAGGTCGAGGATCTGCACGTGGAGTTCCGCTCTCGGGGCTCGGCGGTCAATGCCGTGAACGGCCTGTCGTACACCCTCCACGAGGGCGAGACGCTCGCCATCCTGGGGGAGTCCGGGTCCGGCAAGAGCGTCAGCGCGCAGGCCGTGATGGGCATCCTCGACACACCGCCCGCCTACGTCACGAAGGGCTCCGTGCGCTATCGCGGCACCGAGCTGCTGGGCCTGCCGGAGAGGCGGCGGCGCGCCTACCGCGGTGCGAACATCGCGATGATCTTCCAGGACGCGCTGTCGGCGCTGAACCCGGTGCACCGGGTCGGCGACCAGATCGCCGAGATGCTCATCGTGCACCGGAAGATGTCGCGTCGCGACGCCCGCGCGAGAGCGGTCGAGCTGATGGACCGGGTGCGGATCCCGTCGGCGGCCTCACGGATCAACGACTTCCCGCACCAGTTCTCCGGCGGCATGCGGCAGCGCGTGATGATCGCCATGGCGCTGGCGCTCGAACCCGACGTGCTGATCGCCGACGAGCCGACCACGGCGCTCGACGTCACCGTGCAGGCGCAGATCATGAAGCTCCTGTCGGACCTGCAGGACGAGATGGCCATGGGGCTCATCCTCATCACCCACGACCTCGGTGTGGTGGCCGACGTGGCCGACCGGATCGCGTTGATGTACGCGGGCCGGGTCGTGGAGGAGGCCGACGTGGAGGACCTGTACGCGCGGCCCGCCCATCCGTACGCGGAGGGGCTGCTCGCGTCGGTGCCGCGCATCGACGTGCGGGGCCGGGAGCTGACGCCGATCAAGGGCGCCCCGCCGAACCTCGCCGCGATACCGTCGGGCTGCCCGTTCCATCCCCGTTGCCCCCGTGCGAGGGACCGGTGTTCGCGGGAGGTCCCCGGACTCCGCCTCCTGCGGGCCGGTGAGGGTTCCCCCGACCGGTCCGGAGCCCGGTCGGGGGCACTCTCACCGGAGTCGCACCGGAGCGCGTGCCACTACGCCGAGGAGGTCTCCGGTGGCCGATGAGATCCTCTGCGTCCGCGACGTGACCAAGCACTTCCCGCTGACCCGCGGTGTGGTGTTCCAGCACGAGATCGGGCAGGTCAAGGCGGTCGACGGCGTCTCCTTCGAGCTCCGCAAGGGTGAGACGCTCGGCCTCGTCGGCGAGTCGGGCTGCGGCAAGAGCACGCTCGCCAGGCTCCTCATGGGCGTGGAGCGGCCGACGTCCGGGAGCGTCCACTTCGAGGACCGTGACGTCTCCTCGCTGTCCAAGGCCGAACTGCGCCGGCTGCGCCGCCGTATGCAACTGGTCATGCAGGATCCGTACACCTCGCTGAACCCGCGGATGACCGTGGGCGACATCGTCGGCGAGCCGTTCGCGATCCACGGTGACCCCGAGGGTGGCCGCCGCACGCGCGTACGGGAGCTGCTGGAGATCGTCGGGCTGGAGCCCGACCACGTGAACCGTTACCCGCACCAGTTCTCCGGGGGCCAGCGTCAGCGGATCGGCATCGCGCGCGCCCTCGCGCTGCGCCCCGACGTGATCATCTGTGACGAGCCGGTCTCCGCCCTCGACGTGTCGGTCCAGGCGCAGGTCATGAACCTCCTCGCCGACCTGCAGCGGGAGTTCGGGCTGTCCTACGTCTTCATCGCCCACGACCTCGCCGTGGTCCGGCACATCTCCGACCGCGTCGCGGTGATGTACCTGGGGAAGATCGTCGAGATCGGGGACGAAGAGCAGATCTACGACCACCCCACGCACCCGTACACGCAGGCGCTGCTGGCCGCGGTCCCGGTGCCGGACCCGACGAAGCGGACCGGGCAGATCGTGCTCGAAGGCGACGTGCCGAGCCCGACGGACCCTCCGTCCGGCTGCCGGTTCCGTACGCGCTGCTGGAAGGCCGAGGAGATCTGCGCGGCCGAGGAGCCGGCGCTAAAGGTCCGTACGGGCCGTTCCGCGCACCCGAGCGCGTGCCACTTCGCCGCCGAGTCGGGTCGCTCCTGAGAAAAGGGTTCGCGGCTGATCAAAGTGCATGGGTAACGTCGGGAAGTCCACTTCTTCCCGGTCCTTGGACTCCGTATGCGCTCCTTTCCTGTGTCCGACCCTGGCGTGCCCGATCGCCGCTCCCCGGCGCGATACCTGCTGTGGGCGGCGCGTGCCCAGCTCGCCACGATGTTGGGCGGCGCCGCGTGGGGTGTGCTGTGGATGGTCACCCAGGCCCTGATGCCGGCCACGATCGGCCGCGCCATCGACGAGGGCGTCACGGCCAAGAACACCGACGCTCTGCTCCTGTGGTCCGGCGTGCTGCTGGCGCTCGGTGCGGTGCAGGCGGTGGCC
The DNA here is from genome assembly GCA_025964685.1 of Actinoallomurus sp. GTDB lineage: Bacteria > Actinomycetota > Actinomycetes > Streptosporangiales > Streptosporangiaceae > Actinoallomurus. The sequence continues at coordinate 6,500 of JAOPYG010000304.1, forward strand.
GGCGTGATGCGGCACCGGTTCGCGGTCAGCAACTGGCTCGGCGCGGCCTTCCGCACCGTGCAGGTGACGAGCCGCCACGCGGCCCATCTCGGCGCGACGCTGCCGAAGCGGCTCGCCACCGGGGAGGTCATCAGCGTGGGTATCGCGGACGTCTCCCACATCGGCGGTGCGATGGAGATCACCGCGCGGGGCAGCGGAGCGGTCGTCGCGATCGTCCTGGTCGGCGCGATCCTGCTCTTCACCTCGCTGCCGCTCGGCCTGATCGTGCTGATCGGTGTGCCGGTCATGGCCGCGCTCGTGGCTCCGATGCTCCGGCCCCTCCACCATGCCCAGCGGCACCAGCGTGACCTGCAGGGCGAGCTGGCCACCCGGTCCGGCGACATCGTGTCCGGGCTGCGCGTGCTGCGCGGGATCGGTGGCGAGAAGGTCTTCTCCGACCGCTACCGCGAGGAGTCGCAGGCGGTGCGCACCGCCGGAGTGCGGGTCGCCCGCAGCGAGTCCTTCCTCGAGGGCGCCCAGGTGCTGCTGCCCGGCCTGCTCGTCGCCCTGGTCACCTGGATCGGGGCCCGGTTCGCCCTGGCCGGTCACATCACGGTCGGCCAGCTCGTGTCCTTCTACGGCTACTCGGTCTTCCTGGTCGAGCCGATGCGGACGCTCACCGAGGCCGCCGACCGGCTCATCAAGGCGCACGTCGCGGCGCGCCGAGTGATCCGCATCCTGGCGACCGAGCCGGAGCTGCCGGATGAGGGCACGGCCACCGAAGCCACCGGCGACCTGGTCGATGAGGCCTCCGGCCTGACCGTGCGCCCGGGGCGCCTCACCGCGGTGGCCGCCGCGTCGCCGGAGGACGCCCAGGCCATCGCCGACCGTCTCGGCCGCTTCAGCGACGGCGCGGTGACCTGGGGCGGCGTGCCGCTCCGCGAGCTGACCCTGCCCGCCGTCCGCGAGGGCGTGCTGGTCGCCGACACCGGCGCGCGGTTGTTCTCCGGACGGCTGCGGGACGAGCTCGTGGTCACCGGCGACGACTCCGACCGCGTGTTGCGCGACGCGCTGCAGGCGGCCTGCGCCACGGACATCGTCGAGGAGCTGCCGGACGGGCTGGACGCCGAGGTCGCCGAGGGCGGCCGGGAGTTCTCCGGGGGCCAGCAGCAGCGCCTCAAGCTCGCCCGTGCCCTGGTCGCCGACCCGGAGGTGCTGATCCTGGTGGAGCCGACCTCGGCGGTGGACGCCCACACCGAGGCCCGCATCGCGGGCAGGCTCGCCGGTTTCCGTCGCGGCCGGACCACGGTGGTCTGCACCACCAGCCCACTCGTTCTCGACTGGGCCGACCAGGTCGCGTTCGTGGAGTCGGGGCGAGTGACCGCGGCGGGCACGCATCGCGACCTGCTCGCCGCCGCCCCGCGCTACGCCGCGACCGTGACACGAGAGGAAGAGTGATGAGCGACCTTCACGAGGCAGGTGAACAGCCCGGCGATCAACCGGCTGCGGCGGCGTACGACCGGATCCTGCCCGTCGCGACCCCCGCCCAGGTGCGCGCGTACGCCCGGCGGCTGACGCTCGCCTACCCGCGACAGCTCGGCCTCGCGCTGGGCCTGCACGGCCTGGCCGCGATGGCCGGGCTGGCCGCGCCCCGGCTGCTCGGCGACCTGGTCGAGGACGTGCGCCACGGCACGTCCCACTGGACCGTCGACCGGATCGCGATCGCCCTCGCGGTGTTCGTCATCGTCCAGGGCGTGCTGCTGCGGTTCGCGGTGTACGCCTCGGCGCGGCTGGGCGAGAAGGTCCTGGCCCGCCTGCGCGAGGAGTTCGTCGACCGCGTCCTCGAGCTGCCCCTTTCCACCGTCGAGCGCGCCGGGACCGGTGACCTGATCACCCGCACCTCCCGCGACGTCGACGTCCTGTCGCGCAGTGTCCGCCACGCGGTGCCGGAGACGCTGATCGCCATCGTGACCGGCGTGTTCGCGATCGGCGCGCTGGTGCTCGTCGGGCCGCTGACCGCGCTGCCGTGCCTGGTCGGCGTTCCGCTGCTGTGGGGCGGCACCAAGTGGTACCTGGCGCGTGCCCGCAAGGGCTACCTCTGGGAGAACGCCGCGTGGGGCTCGGTCACGGCCGGGCTGACCGAGACGGTCGAGGGGGCGCGCACGATCGAGGCCCTGCGGCTGGAGCGCCGCCGCGTCGCCCGTACGGACGCCGATATCGCCGGCGCCTGGGCGGCCGAGCGCTACACGCTGGGCCTGCGGACCGTGTGGTTCCCGATGGTCGAGGTCGGTTACGTCCTGCCGGTGGTGGCGACGCTGCTGATGGGCGGGCTGCTCTACACATGGGGCCTCGCGTCGCTGGCGCAGGTCACCGCCGCGACGCTGTACGTCCAGCAGCTCATCGACCCGCTCGACCGGCTGCTGTCGTGGATCGACGAGCTCCAGGTCGGCGGGGCGTCACTGGCGCGGTTGCTCGGCGTCTCGGAGGCGCGGGCGGAGCGTCCGCGTGCGGTCGCGCGCCCGGCCGACGAGCGGATCACCGTGGAGGACGTCCGGTACGCCTACCGCGAGGGCCACGACGTGCTGCACGGTGTGGACCTGCGCCTGCGGCCGGGGGAGCGGATCGCCATGGTCGGCCCGAGCGGCGCCGGCAAGTCCACGCTGGGCCGTCTCATCGCCGGCATCCTGCGGCCGCGCACCGGGACGCTCACGGTCGGCGGCGTCCCGCTGGCGGACCTGCCGCTGGAGGAACTGCGCGGGGAGGTCGCGCTCGTCACGCAGGAACACCACGTGTTCAAGGGCACGGTCCGCGACAATCTGGTGATGGCCCGGCAGCAGGCCACGCCGGCCGAGGTGGAGACGGCTCTCGCGGCCGTCCAGGCCGACTGGGTGGCCGAGCTGCCGGACGGCCTGGACACCCAGGTCGGCACGGGCGCCCTGACGCTGTCGCCGGCGCAGGCACAGCAGCTCGCGCTGGCGCGGCTCGTCCTGGCCGACCCGCACACGCTGGTGCTGGACGAGGCGACCTCGCTGCTGGACCCGCGGGCGGCGCGGCACCTCGAACGCACCCTGTCGGCCGTGCTCGACGGCCGTACCGTCGTCGCCATCGCGCACCGGCTGCACACGGCGCACGACGCCGACCGGGTGGCGGTGGTCGAGGGCGGCCGGATCACCGAGCTGGGCGGCCACGACGAGCTCATCGCCGAGGACGGTTCCTACGCCGCGCTGTGGCGGTCGTGGCATGGCGGCGAGAGGACGGCCGTCAGGAACCAGGCGCGCTGAGGAGCGGCCGCAGCAGCGTTCCGACCTCAGCGAGGATGAGGGCGGCGCAGGCGTGATAGCCCTCGCTCGGGCCGCCGTACGGGTCCGGGACGTCGTCCACGCCCGCCCACGGCAGGGCCGTCCGGCGCAGGTCGGCGGCCGTGACGAGCGCGCGGGCGCGGGCGACCACGCCGGCGTCCGCGGGCGCCGCCTCGCCGCCG
>JAOPYG010000313.1 GCA_025964685.1 Actinoallomurus sp.
GGTCGAATATGTTGATGAAGCTCAGCAGTCGGCTGAGTGAACCGCACCGCCGAGGACGACATCGGAACACATATGAGAGTTGCCATTCGCTACGCCGCGGGATCGGATGTCGGACGCGCCCGCGAGAACAACGAGGACTCGGCGTATGCCGGCCCATGGCTGCTCGCGGTCGCCGACGGCATGGGCGGTCATGTGGGTGGCGAGATCGCCAGCTCCCTCGCCATCCAGGCCCTTTCCGCCATCGACCATGAGGTCCCGCAGGCCAAGCTGGTCGAGGTGGTCGAACGCGCCGTGCTCGCCGCCAACCAGGCGATCGCCCGCAAGGTCGAGGACGAACCCGCGCTGCAGTCGATGGGCACGACCTGTACGGCGATGCTCTGGTCGGGCACCCACACGGCGCTCGCCCACATCGGCGACTCACGGGCCTACATGCTGCGCGAGGGGATCCTCTACCAGATCACCGAGGACCACACGCTGGAGAAGATGCTCACCGGTGAGGACGGCGCGGCACCGCACCTGGCCAACCGCCTGGTGCGCGTGCTCGATGGCAGGCCGGAGCGCAAGCCCGACCTGTCGCTGCGCGAGGCCCTTCCCGGTGACCGTTATCTCCTGTGCTCCGACGGCCTGAGCGGTCCGGTCGACGCCGAGACGATGCACCAGGTGCTGACCACCGAGTCCGACGCCGCTGCCGCCGTGGGCGCGCTCATCGAGTCGGCGAACCAAGGTGGCGGTCCGGACAACATCACGGTGATCGTGGTGGACGTCGTGGCGGAGGGTACGGAGGCGGCGGCCCCGATGGTCGTCGGGGCGGCAGAGGACTGATCCCTCGCTCAGCCGGAATCCCATGTGCCTGCCGCGTGACCGCGGCAGGCTCTCCGGCGCGTGCGGCCTCCCGTCTGCGTTAAGGTCTCCAGCCGGTTACGTTCTCAAATCTGGCTGGTTTTTCCTTGACCCGAACCGGGCTTATTGCGATATACGGGTCCACAAGCGCATATCAGCACCACGGGGGAGGGTGAGGGTTTTGGACGTGGCACGGGGGCACGGGGTCGTGTCACGAGTCCGAGGCCGGCCGGCCGATGTGATCGGCCGGGTGTTCGCCGCCTCCAGTGACGGTGCGCTCGGCGTGGCCCTTCGCGCCGGCGGCATGGCCACAGCGGCGGTCGTGGTGTCCGCCGCGCATCGAATCCACGATCCCGGCACGCTGTGCCCCCTTCGGGCGCTGACCGGAGTCCCCTGTCCGCTCTGCGGCGGCACCACCGTGTTCATCGAGTTGGGCGCGGCTCATCCGGTCAAGGCGCTTGCCGCGAGCCCGTTCGTTCTCCTGGGAGCGATCGGACTGGCCACCGCACCCCTGGGATCCGGACGACGATGGTGGGCGATCGATTCGCGTACCCGTGCTTGGATCATCGGGGTGACCCTGGGGCTGTCATGGGTCTGGCAGCTCACCCGTTTCGGGTTTCTGCCCTTGTGAAGCCAGAACTCATGATGGCGCCCGCGGAGCCCGGTTTGGCGGACGGGCGTAATTTCAACAAAGGAGATAGAGCGTGAGCACCCCCTACGACCCGTACGGTCAGGGTCAGCAGCAGCCTGGCTACGGTCAGCAGCCCGGTTATGGGCAGCAGCAGCCCGGGCAGGAGCAGCCGGGCTACGGGCAGCAGCAGCCCGGGTACGGCCAGCAGCAGCCTGGCTATGGGCAGCAGCCGGGATATGGCCAGCAGCAGCCTGGGTACGGCCAGCAGCAGCAGCCCGGCTACGGGCAGCAGCAGCCTGGCTATGGGCAGCAGCCCGGGTATGACCAGCAGCAGGGTTATGGTCAGCAGCCCGGCTACCCCCAGCAGGACTATGGTCAGCAGGGGTACGGCCAGCAGGGCTACGGCCAGCAGCAGGCCTACGGTCAGCCGGGCTACGGTCAGCAGGGCTACGGCCCCGGCTATGGGCAGGTCCAGTACGCCGGCTGGGGCGCACGTCTCGGCGCGCGTTTCCTCGACGGGCTGATCGTCGGCATCCCCGCCGGAATCGTCTTGGGCATCATCTCCGCGGTCGCCAAGAACATGGCGGTGACCTACCTCTTCGAGCTGATCCTGCTCTTCGGAGTCGCTCTCGCCCTCAGCTTCCAGGAAGCCAACACCGGTCAGACGATCGGCAAGCGCGTCCTCGGGATCAAGGTCGTCAGCGAGGCGACCGGTCAGCCCCTCGGCAGCGGCGCCGCCTTCGGCCGGCAGCTCTGCCACTCCACCATCGACGGCTGGGTGTGCCTGCTCGGTTTCCTCTGGCCGCTGTGGGACGACAAGAGCCAGACCTTCGGCGACAAGATCGCAAAGGCCATCGTCGTCACGGCCTGAGCGCTGGACTCACATGCGGGGCGTATTCCTTCGGGGGTGCGCCCCGTCTCTGTCAGCGCACCGCGTCGAGGACGCTGTTGCAGGCCGCGACCTGGGCCCGGCGTACGGCGTGGTCGAGATCGCGCAGGGCGTCGGCGCGCCGGCGTACCTGTGCGGCGGACAGAGCGGCGTCCCGCGTGCCGCGGGCCAGGTCCACGACGACCGCGAGGCGGCCGGCCAGCGCGGCCACCCGGTGAGCGCGGGCGGGGTAGCCGGGAGCCAGGCCGCCCACCTGCTCATGGTGGTGCGACTCGCGCAGCGTGCCCAGCGTCTCGGCGATCTCCGGACGCCATTCGAGGGTGCCGTCGACGGACATGAGCGACTCGGTCGCCTCGCGTACCGCGATGGTCAGGAGGTGGTCGGCCTCGGGAAGCAGCGGTGTGTCGGCGACCGCGGCCTGCGTCTCGTGCAGGGTCCAGTGGGTGCCGACGTAGGACGAGCCGCGCCGGTCCTCGGCCGGGATCAGTCCGAAGGTCCGCTCGCCGATGGCCGCGAGCACGGCCTCTTCGGCTTCGATCGCCGCCGTGTTGAACGCGGGCGGACCGGTGAGCCCGAGCGGGTCGCCCGGAGCGGGGAGGGCGAGCCTCAGGGCCGACAGCCCGGCCACCCGCAGCGCCGCGAGACCGCCGCGCAGCGGCATGTCGCCGGTCTCGTCCGGGATGCCGGCGACGACGTGCGGACCATCCAGGCGTTCCACGACATCGACGGCCTCGTCGAGCCCCACGTGGCCGGTGAGCCACGCGTTGCCCCAGGCGACGAGGGCGGCCGAGGGGTGAGTGACACGCATGCCGACAACCATAAGGCGTCCGAATGCCGTAGGTTCGTGCCGGAGACCCGGTGCGAGTCCGGCGGCCCCGCCGCCTGCGGCTTCGCGTGATACCGAAGGGATGCGATGGCGGGCGAGGTGGTCAGGCTCGAGGGCGTCGAGATCCGGCGCGACGGGGCAACGCTGCTGCGTAACGTGGACTGGACCGTCCAGGAGGATGAGCGATGGGTGATCATCGGTCCGAACGGCGCGGGAAAGACGACGTTGTTGCAGGTGGCAGGTGCGATGCTGTTCCCGACCGAGGGTCGTGCCGAGATCCTGGGCGAACAGCTCGGTAAGACCGATGTGTTCGAGCTGCGGCCGCGCATCGGGCTGTCCAGCGTGGCGGTCGCCGACAAGGTGCCGGCGGAGGAAAAGGTCATCGACCTGGTCCTCACCGCGTCCTACGCGATCATCGGCCGGTGGAAAGAAGAGTATGACTCCACCGATGTGACGCGCGCCGTCGAACTGCTCGACGCGCTGGGCTGCGCCCACCTGATCCGCCGGCGTTTCTCCACGCTCTCCGAAGGCGAGCGCAAGCGCGTGTCGATCGCCCGCGCCCTCATGCCCGATCCGGAGCTGCTGCTGCTGGACGAGCCGGCCGCCGGCCTCGACCTCGGCGGTCGTGAGGACCTCGTGGCGCGGCTGACCAGCCTGGCCGTCGACCGCCTGGCCCCGACCATGGCGCTCGTCACCCATCACGTCGAAGAGGTGCCGGAGGGGTTCACCCACGCGATGCTGCTGCGCCGCGGTTCGGTGATCGCGACGGGCAAGGTCGACGAGGTGTTCACCGACGAGCACCTGTCCAAGTGCTTCGGGCTCCCGCTGCGGATCGAACGCCAAGAGGGGCGCTGGCACGCCCGTGCCATCACCACGTGACCTGGCCGTTCGCCCGTAAGGTCGTCCGGTGACCCCCCTTCACGCGCTTGCCGCGTTCGCGGCCGGAGTCGCCGCGGGCTGCATCAATGTCATCGTCGGCTCCGGATCGCTGATCACCTTTCCGGTGCTGATCGCGCTCGGCTACCCGCCCGTTGTGGCGAATGTCTCGAACACCGTCGGCCTGGTGCCCGGCGCCGCTTCCGGGGCGTACGGCTACCGGCGCGAGCTGAACGGCCAAGGGTCCCGGCTCTTCGTGCTCGGTACGGCGTCGGTGATCGGTGCCGTGACCGGCGGGCTGCTGCTGCTCACCCTGCCGGCCGCGGCGTTCGAGGTGATCGTGCCGGTGCTGATCGCCGTGGCGTGCGTCCTCGTGCTCGTCCAGCCGCGGCTGAGCTCCTGGCTCGGCGGCCGGCGGCGGCATCCGCACGGCGGCCCGTGGCTGTGGCTGGGCGTGCTGGCCAGCGGTGTGTACGGCGGCTACTTCGGGGCCGCGCAGGGGGTCGTGCTGCTGGCGCTGCTCGGCATCTTCCTCAACGAGGACCTGCAGCGGGTGAACGGGGTCAAGAACGTCCTGGCCGGCATCGTGAACGGCGCCGCCGCCCTGCTGTTCATCGCGGTCGCGCACGTCAACTGGTGGGTCGCGTTGTTCATCGCCGTCGGCTCGGCGATCGGAGGCTCCCTGGGCGCCTCGATCGGCCGCAGACTGCCGCCCATCGTGCTGCGGATCCTGATCGTGGTCGTCGGTGTGGCCGCCATCATCAAGCTGCTCTGAGCCCTGCCGCCGCACCGATTGAACAACCCCTTCACCGGGTAATAATCGAATAGACGTTCGAGAAGGGTGCGGTCATGAAGGGCGACAGAGTCGAGATCATGATCGATGCCGGCGGGGCGACGCGCACGTACGAGGTCGTGGCCACGCGCGCCGGCCGGCGTGTCGAGGTCGTCAACCGCCGGGGCGTGGTCGAGGTGACCGAGGTGACCCGCACCGGCACGCCCGTACGCACCGCGCGCTTCATGGCCAGCCGCGTGCTGGCGCTGGTCGAGCACCCGTTCAACGATCGGCGAGAGCCGCCGTCCCCTCCGCAAGAGGACCGCGGCTGACCGCGAGGCCCCAGCGGCGGTTGTACTCACTCACCGCCACGCTGCCCAGGCGCTGACGCGCCGCCGGCGCACGCGGCGGTGCCCCGGTCAGCGGGCGGGACGGACCTGGATCATGCCGCTCTCCAGGACACGGGTCTCGAAGGCCGGCTGGCGTCCGGTCGCCGGCCCGTGCACCACGGTGCCGTCGCTGACCTGGAAGGTGCTGCCGTGCCATGGGCAGATCACGCAGATCGCATCGTCCACCCGGACCATGCGCCCCTGATGGAGCGGTCCGTCCAGGTGGGTGCAGCGGTCGGCGAGGACGTAGACGTCCTCGCCGTAGCGCAGGACGAAGAGGCTGATGTAGCCGAGGCTGCGGTGGACGGGCCAGCCCTCGGGCAGCTCGTCCAGCGGGCACAGGTCATGCCAGCCCAAGGGGCCGAGATGAGCGATCGACTCGGCGTGGCTCGCGCCCGCGCCGAGGCGGAACGCCAGGTGGCCGCCCAGGTAGGTGCCGCCGAACAGCGCCGTCAGGCCGGCGAGGCTCAGGACCTTGCCCTGGCGGCTGCGGCCGCGGAGCCGGGCGAGCAGTGAGGCGGCGAACAGGCCGGTCGCGGCGGCGGTGCCGATCGAGTGCACGATGCCCACGCGCTGCTGCTCGATGTGGAGCGACGCCCAGTCGGCCGCGCCGGTGAGTGCCACCGGGACGGCGCCGGCCAGGCCGACGGCCAGCAGCACCTGAGAGGCGCGCTCGGTCTCCGGGAACAGGTCGAGAGTGGTGGCGGCCAGCCAGCAGCCGACGGGAACATCGGTCAGCGGGGGGTGGGCCGGGTGGCCTAGCGGAACGCCGTGCAGGAGGTCCTTGAGGCGACCGGGTGGCAGCAGTCGCAGGACGGTGCCCGCCAGGCTACGCGCGGGCCGATCGAGGACGTGAGCGTGCTCGAGGTCCTCGACGACCTTGAGTGGGCGGGGGACGGTCAGAGACCGGGAGATCCTGCTCACCCGCTGCCGGTTCACCGCACCTCCTCGGATGGCTCTGCTTTGGACACTAGCCTGCCGGGCCCGAAGGGCACCATGCGGGGTCACCCCCACAACGAATCTCTACCGTATGTCATCCGTCGGCGTGGACAATTTTCGCCGACGCCGGGACTTCCACGGATGAAGTAAATGAAACCTGTTAATGCGGCCGTATTGCGTCACCGCGTGGGCCTCGCACATCCCACCATCCTTCGTTTATCTTTGAGGCGTCCACGGATGAATCACAGCACCCGGGGTGGTCGATGCGGCGGCTCGAGGCCGAGTTTCCCGGCTGGCGGCTGTGGATCAGTGATACCGGGCGCTGGTGGGCCTTCCGCACCTCGGCCTGCGCACTCACCATCGAGCAGATGCGCGCCGGCTGCCGGCTGATCGTTCAGGCCGACACCGCGGACGCGCTCTACTCGGCGATCAGGGCCGAGATCGAGGCCGAGCGGCGGACGGGCGAGGCCCAACCGGCCTCCTGACTGCCATCGCAACGCGCGGCCAGTCAAATGTGAAAAAACATCGGATTTCCCGCTGCTAACGCGTGCCCGGAGCGCTAATACGGGTCTCTCGCCGGACAGGCGAGAAGGAACGGCCTGAGTTCAGGCCGTCCCTTCCCGGGGGGTGGGGGAGTATCAGCTCCCGTTGACACCCAGCCCCTTGGCGACGTTGTCGCCGAGCTCCTTGGCGACGTTGCGCCAGTACTCCACGACGCGCGCCTTCATCTCGTTCGTGACCTCCGGCCGGGACGCGTGGCCGACGATGTTGCCCGCGAGGTTGGCCCGGTCGGTGTCGGACAGGACGTTCTCGTACAGCGCACGAGGCTGGCCGTAGTCGTCGTCCTGGGAGTGCAGCGTGTAGGCCGCGCGGACGATCTCGCCGGTGACGCCGTAGCTCTCACCCTCGTACAGCGACGGGTCGGCCTGCGGACCGCCGACGGTGTTCGGTGCGTACACCGGGTCACCGTAGTTCTCGTACCGCATGGCGCCGTCCTTGTTGTAGGAGTGGACGGGCACCTTGGGCCGGTTGACCGGCAGCTGCAGGTAGTTCGGGCCGATCCGGTACCGGTGGGTGTCCGGGTAGGAGAACAGCCGGCCCTGGAGCATCTTGTCCGGGCTCGCCGCGATGCCGGGCACCAGGTTGGCAGGCTCGAACGCGGCCTGCTCGATGTCGGTGAAGTAGTCCGCCGGGTTGCGGTTGAGCGTGAACCGGCCGATGTTGATCGGCGGGTAGTCGCCGTGCGGCCAGACCTTCGTCAGGTCGAACGGGTTGAACCGGTAGTCCGCGGCGTCCTCGAACGGCATGACCTGGATCTGCACGGTCCACGACGGGTGCTCACCCGACGCGATCGCGTAGGACAGGTCACGGATGTGGAAGTCGCGGTCGAGTGCGGTCTGCGCACCGGCGTCGGCGTCGGTGAAGTTCTTGATGCCCTGGTCGGTCTTGAAGTGGTACTTGACCCAGAACTTCTCGCCGGCGGCGTTGATCCACATGAACGTGTGGCTGCCGTAGCCGTTCATGTGCCGCCAGGAGTACGGCGTGCCGCGGTCCGACATCAGGAAGGTGACCTGGTGCGCGGACTCGGTGCGCAGCGTCCAGAAGTCCCACTGCATGTTGTGGTCGTGCAGGTGGTTGTCGGACCGGCGCTTCTGCGAGTGGATGAAGTCCGAGAACTTCGACGGGTCCCGGATGAAGAAGACCGGCGTGTTGTTGCCGACGAGGTCGTAGTTGCCGTCCTCGGTGTAGAACTTCATCGCGAAGCCGCGCGGGTCTCGCACGGTGTCGGGGAAGCCCAGCTCTCCGGCGACGGAAGAGAACCGCAGCAGCAGGTCGGTGCGGGCGCCCTTCTGGAACAGCTTCGCCTTGGTGAACTGGCTGACGTCCTCGGTGATCTCCATGAAACCGAAGGCGCCACCACCCTTGGCGTGTACGACGCGCTCGGGCACACGCTCCCGGTTGAACTGCGCCATCTTCTGGATCAGGTAGTGATCCTGGAGCAGCAGAGGTCCGTTCGGCCCCACCGACAGTGAGTCGTGGTCACTGGGCGCCGGGATGCCGGCGTCGGTGGTGGTGGTCGGCCTTTGGTCAGTCATGCGGTAGATCCTCCTCATGAGTCCTGACGGCAGTCAGGACAGATACCCCAGAAGGTGACGTCCGCCTCGTCCACCAGGTATCCGGCGTCATCGGCGGGTTCGAGGCACGGCGCCTCGCCGATCGTGCAGTCGACGTCGGTCAGGCGGCCGCACTGTCGGCAAACGAGGTGATGGTGGTTGTCTCCGACCCGGGACTCGAAGCGAGCCGGGCTCCCCGCAGGCTCGATCCGCCGCACGAGACCGGCGGCGGTGAACGCGTGCAGTGCTTCGTAGACGGCTTGGAACGACACGTGGCCGAGCCGGTCGCGTACCTGAGAAGTGACCGCGTCGACGTCCAGGTGGTCGCCGGCACGCACCGAGTCGAGGATGGCGAGTCGTGCGGCCGTCACCCTGAGCCCGGCCGAGCGCAGCCCGGCGGCGGAATCCTGTGGGTGCTCCGTGTCCTTCACGCCACCGAGCGTATATCCCTTAACCTGAATGATTCAAGTCAACGAGTAATGTAAGTTTACGGGCCGGCTCCGGCTGCGACCCCTCACAGAGCCCGTATGAGCTGGGAGATCTCTTCCTCGGTGTTGTAGTAGTGCACCGACGCGCGGACGCGCGGAGCCGGGGACGCCCCCTCGTCATAGCGGTAGGTCTGCTCCGACACCCGTACGTTGATCTTCTGGTGGGCGAGCGCCTCGACGATGTCCGCCGACGCGTGGTCCTGCCGGGTGAACGTCACGATCCCCGAGCGACGGGCTCCCCGGTCGCGCACCGTGACACCCGGAACCTCGGCAAGGGCGGCGCGGAGCGTCCCGGCGAGCTCGGTCACCCGCCGCTCGATCGCGTCCAGGCCGATCGCCATGGCGTACTCCGCCGCCGCCCCGAGGCCGAGTTGCAGGGCGGGAGAACGCTCATAGCTCTCGAACCGCCGGGCGTCATCCCGCAGTTCGTAGGACTCCGGACCGGTCCACTCGGCGCTGCGGTCGTCCAGGAACGTCGGCGCGATCAGCTCGAGCGCGGTACGCCGCACGTAGAGAAAGCCGATGCCGCGCGGTCCGCGCAGGAACTTGCGTCCCGTCGCCGACAGCAGGTCACAGCAGATCTCGTCCACGTCGACGGCGAGCTGGCCGACCGACTGGCAGGCGTCGACCAGGTACAGGGCGCCGGCGGCGCGCGCCAGGCGGCCGATCTCGGCGACCGGGTTGACCAGGCCGTCGTGGGTCGGCACGTGGTTGACCGCGACGAGGCGTACGTCGTCGTCGAGCGCGGCTTCCAGCGCGTCGAGGGAGACCTGCCCGTGTTCGTCGTCCGGGAGGACCTCGACCTTGATGCCGCGGTCACGCGCGGCGTGCAGGAAGGCGATCGCGTTGCTGCCGTACTCACTGGCCGAGGTCAGCACCCGGTCGCCCGCCCGGAAGCCGATGCCGTAGAACGCCATGTCCCAGGCGCGGGTGGCGTTCTCGGTGATCGCGATCTCGCCGGGATCGGCGCCGACGAGCCGGGCCAGGGAGCCGTAACACCCGGCCAGGCGGTCCATCGCCGCGTCGGCCGCCTCATAGCCGCCGGTCAGTGCCTCGGCGTCCAGATGCCCGCGCACCGTGTCCAGTACCGGCCGTGGCGGGAGCGCCGCTCCGGCGTTGTTGAAGTGCACGACCTCGGCGCATCCCGGCGTTTCCGCGCGGATTACCGCGATATCCAGCAACTCGTCCCCTCGCGTGAGTCGGCCTGTCCGAACGCTACGTGCCTGGGAAGCGGCGTCAAGGGCACGGACATGGCATTCTGTGCGATCTACCCCTAGGTGGTGATCCCGATGCGAAGACCCGTGCGGCCTGTAACCGTGACCCTGGCGACCGGGCTGGCGGCCGGACTCGCGTTGGCAGCGTCGGCCTGCAGCGATCAGAGCGAAGCCAAGATGCCGCCACTGAGCGTGAGCCCGTCCGTGCCACACACACCGGCGCCGAGCACCGAGGCGGCCAAGGAACCGATCACCATCGCGTTCGCCGGTGACACGCACTTCTACGCCCAGCTCGGCGCTCGCCTGGCGTCCCCGCGCACCGCTCTGGGCCCGACCATCCCGGCGCTGAAGAGCGCGGACTTCACCATGGTCAACCTGGAGACGGCGATCACGACGCGGGGCACCAAGGAGCCGAAGGAGTTCAACTTCCGCGCGCCGGCGAGCGCGTTCACCGCGCTGAAGGCGGCCGGCGTCGACGTGGTCTCGATGGCCAACAACCACGGCGTCGACTTCGGCCGCGTCGGGCTCGCCGACTCCCTGGCGGCGATCAAGCGGACCGGCTACCCCGTGGTCGGCATCGGCAAGAACGCCGCGCAGGCGTACAAGCCGTACTACGCGACGGTGAAGGGCACGCGGCTGGCCGTGATCGGCGCGACGCAGGTGCTCGACGACAACCTCATCGCGGGCTGGACGGCGACCGACACCCATGGCGGCCTCGCCTCGGCCAAGAACGCCCCGCGCCTCATCGAGGAGGTCCGCAAGGCGCGGAAGCAGGCCGACGCGGTCATCGTGTACCTGCACTGGGGCCAGGAGATGCAGCCGTGCCCGCTGCCCCGGCAGAAACACCTCGCCAACCAGCTCGTCCACGCGGGCGCCGACGTGATCGTCGGCGGGCACGCGCACGTGCCGCTCGGTGGCGGGTTCTTCCACGGCCGGTACATCGACTACGGCATGGGCAACTTCTTGTTCTACGCGGCCAGCGGGAAGACCGCCGACACCGGGATCCTGCAGCTGACGCTGAGCGGACGCAAGGTCCTCAAGGCGCAGTGGAAACCCGGGACGATCTCCGGCGGGGTGCCGCGGCTGCTCACCGGCGCCTCACGGCAGCAGGCCCTCGTCAAGTGGAACGCCCTGCGACGGTGTACGGGGCTGACCGCCAAGCCCTGAGTCGCGGATCAGCTCGCGGTACCAGGCGTAGGACGCCCTGGGCGTGCGCCGCTGGGTCTCGTAGTCGACGTGCACGAGGCCGAACCTCGGGTGGTAGCCCTCGGCCCACTCGAAGTTGTCCAGCAGCGACCAGACGTAGTAGCCGCGCACGTCCACGCCGTCGTCCATCGCCGCGCGCACCGCGCCGACGTGGTCGCTCAGGTAGTCGATGCGGTGCCGGTCGTCCAGTGCCTCGTCGTAGGAACAGCCGCTCTCGGTGATCTGGATCGGCGGCAGCCGGTCGCCGTACCTCTCGCGCAGCGCGAGCAGCAGGCCGCGCAGCGCGTCCGGGACGACCGGCCAGCCCATGCCGGTCACCGGCACCCCGGACAGCTCGGTCATGCGGAACGGCAGCGGGTCGCCGTCGGCGGGCGCGGCGACGCCGACGGGGTTGTAGTAGTTGACGCCGAGGACGTCGATGGGCGCGCCGATGGTCTCCAGGTCGCCGTCGCGTACGTGCGGCAGCTCCACGCCGAGGTCCGGGTAACCGCCGCCCAGGATCGGGTCGATGAACTGCCACGTCAGCAGGTCGTCGAACGCCTCCGTGGCGGCGACGTCCCCGGGTGCGCCGCTCAAGGCCCTTCCCGGCGTGTGGTTGTTGGCGATCGCGATCTTTCGCGCCCCGGCGGCGCGCAGCGCGGCGACCGCCAGGCCGTGCCCGAGGAGCTGGTGGTGCGCGGTGGGCAGCGCGCCGAGCATCAGCGCCCGCCCCGGGGCGTGCACGCCGAAGGCGTAGCCGTACGCCATGACGACCATCGGCTCGTTCAGTGTGATCCACATTTCGACGCGGTCCGCCAGCCGGTCGGCGACGATCGCGGCGTACTCGGCGAAACGGGCGGCGGTGTCGCGGTTCAGCCAGCCGCCGGCGTCCTCCAGCGGCTGCGGAAGGTCCCAGTGGTAGAGCGTGGGCACCGCGGACACGCCGCGTTCGGCCAGGCCGTCCACGAGCCGGTCATAGAAGTCCAGGCCCGCGGCGTTGACCGCTCCGCCACCGTCCGGCCGCACCCGGGGCCAGGCGATGGAGAACCGGTACGCCCGCGCGCCCAGCCCGGCGATCAGGTCGAGATCCCCCGGCCAGCGGTGGTAGTGGTCACAGGCGACGTCGGCGTTGTGCCCGTCGCGGATCCGGCCCGGCTCCCGGCAGAACGTGTCCCAGATCGAGACCCCGCGCCCGTCCTCCGCCGTCGCCCCTTCGATCTGGAAGGCCGCCGTGGCGACACCCCACTGGAAAGCGGTCTTCGACCCCGGAACCGGTGCCATCGTGAACTCCCAGAAATGCGAGGAGGTTCGGATCCTACGGGGCCGGTGTGCCGCAAGAAAAGGCATGATTGTACGCGTGACGACGGATACCTCGGCGCTACGCCGACGGCCTTCTCAACGGCGAAGCGCCGAGCGGGTTCAGCGGATGCTGGACGCGTGTGCGGACATCCTCGACGAGGCCGGCTACGACGGCCTCTCCACCACCAAGGTCGCGCAGCGCGCGGACGTCGCGATCGGGTCGGTCTACCAGTTCTTCCCCGACAAGCGGGCGATCGCGCAGGAGCTCGCCCTGCGCAACCTGGAGATGTTCGGCGACAGGGTCGCTCGGGCACTCGCCGACGGCGACTTCCCGCACTGGTACGACGCCGTCGGCACCGTCATCGACATCTTCGTCGACATGCACCGCACCGTCCCGGGCTTTCGCGTGCTGCGCTTCGGCGACATCGCCGACGTCCGCCTGCTCGACGCCGGCGAAGAGAACAACGCGGTGGTCGCCGACCGGCTGCGGGTCCTGCTGGTCGAGGCGTTCGAGGTGCCCGACACGCCCGACCTGTCCCGCGCCCTCGCGGTCGCGGTGGAGGCCGCGGACGCCGTGCTCAAGCTGGCGTTCCGCGACTTACGCGACGGGGAGCCGGCCCTGCTCGCCGAGGCTGAGCGGCTGATCACCGGCTACCTGGCCCACCACTTCGAGGGCTGACTCCAGGCCGGCCCGGCGGATCTCACCCGGACCGGCCTCAGTCACGTACGCGTCGCGTCAGCGGCGCACGAGGCGCCAGGCGCTGGGCAGCAGACCGGCGGCGAGCAGCACCTTCAGCGCGTCGCCGACGAGGAACGGCCGGACGCCCATCGACAGCGCCGCGCTCAGGCCGGAGTGCGTCATGGCCATCAGCCACGGCACGCCCACCACATAGATGAGCAGAGTGCCGAACGTCATCGTGGCGACCGTACGCAGCGGAGAACGGTCACCGCCGCGCGCGGCCAGCGCGCCCACGACCGCGCCCGCGAGCACGAACCCGAGGACGTAGCCGAACGAGGCAAGGTGCCAGCCGGAGGCGCCCTGGGCGAACCACGGCATGCCGAGCACGCCGGCCAGCGCGTACAGCGCCATGGCGACGGCCGACCGCTGGAACCCGAGCGCGGCGCCGGAGAGCAGCACGGCGAACGTCTGCCCGCTCACGGGCACCGGGGTGCCCGGCACCGGCACGCTGATCTGCGCGGCCACGCCGACGAGGACGGCCGCGCCGACGACGAGCGCGACGTCGCGGACCAGCCGGCCCGGGACGAGGTCGCCGAGTACCGCCGGACGGGCCACTGCAGCCTGGGGGTTGGACACGTGGAACCTTCCTTTCAGGGGCTAACCGGACAATTGTCCCGCTCAGCCCGCTGGGACGGCGCTCGGCGGGGGCGCCAAAGATAAGAGGCCGCCTTTGTAGCGGCCTCAGCTGGGGCGGTGGCGGCTAAGCCGCTCCGGGCCCGGGCAGCACGTCGACGTCGGTGGCGTGCATCGGCCGGTCGCACTTCGCGCAGTGCGGTTCGATGTGGCTGATCTCACCGCAGGCGTGGTGCCGGTAGAGCACCGGCGGCCCGGCGTCGCCCGCCGTCCACCGGTCGCCCCAGCGCACCATCGTCAGCAGCAGGTCGCAGAGCTCCAGCCCCTTGGGGGTGAGCGTGTACTCGTAGCGCGGTGGCCGGCTGGAGTACTCCCGTCGCTCCAGGACGCCCTTCTCGACCAGCCCTTTGAGCCGCTCGGCGAGCACCTTCCGTGAGAGGCCGAGTTCTTGCTGGATCTGCTCGAAGCGGGTGATGCCGACGTAGATGTCACGCAGGATGAGCGGCGACCAGGGCTCGCCGATGACGTCCAGCGTGCGGGCGATCGAGCAGGCCATGTCGCCGAACCTTGTTCGCTGCATGAGCTCAGCCTAAGGGTTCCCTCAGGGAACTGACCCTGTTACGGTGCTTCTAGTTAGTTCCTTGAGGGAACGTACTGGAAGGAGCACGTCATGAACCGTCCTCAGGTCGTCTCGGCGCAGGAGTGGCAGGCCGCGCGGGACGCGCTGCTGGTGAAGGAGAAGGAACATACTCACGCACTGGACGCGCTGGCAGCGGAGCGGCGCAGACTGCCCATGGTCCGGCTGAAGAAGGACTACCGGTTCACGGCGCCGGACGGCACGGCCGTCGGGCTCGCGGAGCTGTTCCAGGGCCGCCGGCAACTGGTCGTCTACCACTTCATGCTCGAGCCGGGCCAGGACTCGCCTTGCGGCGGCTGTGCCTCCTTCACCGACAACGTCGCCGACCAGTCACACCTCAATGCCCGGAACACCACGCTCATCCTCATGGCCCGCGCGCCGCAGGAGGAGATCGACGTGATCCGGCGGCGAATGGGCTGGACCGTGCCCTGGTTCTCCTCCCACGGCAGCGACTTCAACGACGACCTCGGCCTGGACGGAGGCTTCGGACTGAGCGTGCTGC
>JAOPYG010000340.1 GCA_025964685.1 Actinoallomurus sp.
CTAGATTCTTGACGGTGATGCGCACCGTACGGTCGGTCAGCGGTGCCGACAGGGAGTAAGGGTGGGACTCCCACCCCAGCCCGCGAGACAGAAACCGCCATCGCAGGAACTGCCCGGGCTCCGCGCCGAGCCGGTCCAGGCGGCGGCCGGTCAGGTAGATCGAGATGACGCCGGGCCCCTCGGACACCACTTCCGCGACGCGCAGCGAGTGCCTGACCGACCGCCACACCGGCAGGAGGAGACGGAACACCAGCACCGCGGCGAGGACCACGATGTGAGCAGCCGACCAGATCACCCGGTTACGTACGGAGTTGGCGAAGTCGGCGCCGTTCGCGAACTCGTGGGCGAACGCCAGCGCCATCGCCAGATAGACGTACAAGTGGGCGAAATGCCAGGTCTCGTAGGAGAGTCTGCGGCGAACCATCCGCGCCGACAGGACCCCGACCATGACCAGCAGGCCGAGCGCGGCCGTGGCCATCAGCACGTCCGGGTAGGAGACCTCCACCGTGACGGCCTCCGAAACCGGACCGGTACCCGACTGCATCCCGTAGCCCACCACGAGCAGGACGGCATGGGCCACCAGCAGGATCACCGTGTACTCGCCGAGCGCCCGGTGATAGCGGGCCGCCACGTCGGAGCCGACCCGGTTGTCCAGCAAGGGAATCCGGGCCATCAACGCCACCAGCACGAGCAGCAGGTAGGCACCGAGCATCCCCGCGATACGCCCAGCGGCGGTGACATAGTCACCGGTGCCGTGCAGGGAACCCGCCGTCGTGTCCTGCCACCAGGCCCCGAGCACTGCTGCCGCCCCGGCGATCATCACTAGGAGAAGCATCCGCTCCCACACGTGCCCGGGCCTCGGAAGCAGCCCGCCCGCGGGCGCCGTCGCCACCGGAGCGTACGGATTCGCCTGTCGTCCCGCAGCACGCGTTCCCGGCACAACACCTCCAACGATCGATGCCGGCGTCCCCGGCCATGCCTGCTCACGCCGACGTCCACCGGCCCGTGGGGGTTCCTGGTGTCCGGCGGCTGCAGGGCGCGCCCGCCGAGGCGGAACGGCCAGAGCGTTATCAGCGTTGTGGGAGAGCGGGCGCGAACTCACTGTTTCAAATGATGTGCGAGCGTGTGACCAGGAGAATCTTTGTAAATCGTTCAGATTGTCCGAATCACCGGTCCGGCGTTTCGAAAGGTGCCGGTCCGTGCTCCTCCGAACACTGCCCGCTAGCCGTCATCCAGCCCGACCCTGACGGATCGGTGGAACGAGCGCGTGGTCTCCGGCCGCGTGAGCCGGCGTGCGGGGCGGCGATCCAGTACTGCTGCGTCCGGGCGTGCAGGCTGGAGTCGAAGCAGATAAAGCGGCGATGTCGGTATCGTGCCCAGACGATGACTTCCACATTGAGCTCCAACACGGTGCTGGGCGGTCGCTATCGACTGACGGAACGCATCGCCGCCGGTGGGCAGGGCGAGGTCTGGCGCGCGGAGGACACCGCGCTCGGCCGCCCCGCCGCGGTCAAGGTGTTGCGCGGGGAGTACGCCGACGACGCGGAGTTCCGTGAGCGGTTCCGCCGAGAGGCCCAGCATGCCGCGATGCTGTCTCACCCGGGCATCGCTCAGGTCTTCGACTACAACGAGGGAGACCACGGCACCGCGCCCTATCTGGTCATGGAGTACGTGGACGGCGAATCCCTGTCCGCGGCGATCGCCCGCGAGGCTCCGATGAGCCACGATCGGGTGCTCGACATCATCATCGCCGCGGCGTCCGCGCTGGCCGCGGCGCATGCGGCCGGGCTCGTCCACCGCGATGTCAAACCGGGAAACCTGCTGCTGGGCCGCGATGGTTCGACCAAGATCACCGATTTCGGCATCGCCCGGGTGATGCACGCCAGCCCATTGACCCGAACCGGGACGCTGATGGGCACCCCGCTGTACCTCTCACCCGAGCAGGCAACAGGCGGGCGTGCGACGGCCGCGAGCGATCTGTACGCGCTGGGCGTCCTCGCCTACGAGATGCTGGTCGGCAGTCCCCCGTACGAGGGGCCCCCGACCGCTGTACTCCTCGCACACCGTGACACGCCCCTCCCGCCGCTCCCTCCCTCGGTGCCGTCTGGGCTCGCCGACCTGGTTCATGCGCTCACCGCCAAGGATCCCGCGATGCGGCCGCACACCGCCACGACCCTCGCCGACCGGGCGATCCGGTTGCGAGCCGATCCCGCGACGAAGGCACCGGACACCCAACGTCCGGACGACACGCCGCTCTCGGCCATCACACCACTCGATCAGCCCATTCCGGGCCTGGAGCGCAAGGCCCGCCCCGAGGGCGTCACGCAGGTCCTGGCCCAGCCCTTCGAGCCGGCACGGCGTCGGCGGGCGGTTCCGCTAGTGCTCGGTGGCCTCGCGATCGCCTTGATCGTCGGTATCGCCGGCTGGTTCGCCCTACCGGCGGCTCAGCATCGCCCGCCGGCCGTTCAAAGCCCGCCGGCCGTTCAGAGCCCGCCGCCCCCTGCAGCGTCCCCGTCCAAGACCAGGACAACACCACCGATCAAGCACCCGAAGCCGACCACCCGGGTGACGAACCACCGGGCGAGCCACGGCAAACACGGGAAGCACAATCACAAGCGCTGAACGACTCTCGACCCATCGCTTCCGGGAGAGAGTCCCTGCCGCTTACCCGGCCCTCAGCAGGGGTCCGCTGGATGGACATCGAACCCGGATCCCTGTCCCGCAGGCGGAGTGCCGTGGTTGTCGAACTCACTGAGGATGCCCTCGCCATGGTTGCTCGTCCGGTGCGCCGATGGC
>JAOPYG010000344.1 GCA_025964685.1 Actinoallomurus sp.
CACCGTGAAGGAGCAGACGGCGACGGCGCACCTGCTTCCGCTGGGCGACGGCACCGAGATCGGCCCCACCTCGAGGTTCCCCACGTCCATCGAGGCGCTGAAACAGGCCGTCATCTACTTCGCGGACTTCAGCGGGATGCGGGACGTGCTCACCGCGATGCTCGGCGAACTGGCCGGCCCGCAGGGAGCGAGCGACCAGGAACTGGCCACGATCGCCGGCACCACCGGAGGACGAGCACACGACAAGGAGATCCTCAACCGCGAATTCACCACGGACCTGCTGTTCGATCCAGGCTTCTTCCGTGACGTCCTCGCCGCGGTGGACATCTCCGGCGCCATGGGGAAGACGACATTTCTCGGGTCCACGGCCGACAGTTTCGTCACCGGCATCATCAAGCTGTGGCTGGCACAGGCCTCCACCTCGGACAACAGCTCGACGGGGATCACCTGGCAGCAGCTCAACCTGACCGCCGGCGGTGCCGACGGAACGACCGCCCTGACCGGCGGCGCCGACGTAAACCGGCGCTGGGCGCGCAACCGGTCGGCGACGGACACGCGCACCGGCGGCACTGAGCTGATCCAGCTCGACTTCAACCGCGCGTACGCCTACATGACCACGGTGGACTTCACGGTCAGAGCGGTGCTGGAGAAGATCGCCAAGCTCCTCCCCCATTCGAAGAAGTCCGAGGTTCAGCAGTTGCTGGGCCGTTTGATGATCTTCTTGCTGCCGGAACCCGAAGCGCTGGCGCAGTACGCCGACACGGGTCTGCCCATCTCGGACGCCAGACTCGCCGACGCGCTGAACCGCTGGAAGCTGAACCTTCGGCCCGACCCCGCCGCCGGAGCGGCGGCGCCGCTCGTGCTGGCCGGTGACGTGGTGGCCAAGATCCTCATGCGGTGGGCGACCGAGGTGCCGGAACTGCCGGACTCGGCCGGCGTCGACCGCGACGAGCTGATCCAGGCCCTGTCCGAGTTGCACGCCAACGGCGCGTTGCCCGTGACCGACGCCGAGACCCGTGAGGCCTTCAACCGCCAGTTCGGTACCTCCCTCCCGGACCGCGCCGATCCCCTCCACGACATCGAACTGCCGGAGTACCTCAGGCGCGAGGACCCCGACGGCCGGATCCTGGGGCACCACGGTGTCCAGGACATGACGTTCGACAGGGGCGAGACGACTCTCCGGCTGGTCGAGAGGAAGATCAACGAGGTCGCGCCCGGTCTGCTGACCAGCGACCCGGAGGTCTGGGACGGCAAGGGCCGGATGATCGGCCGGATGCAGGGCGGCATCGACTCCCTGCAGGCGATTCTCGCGCGGGGCCGCGATCAGGCCATGCTGGAGGACGTCCTCGACCTCGAAGGCATGACCTTCTATCTGGTCAATCCCGTCGGCTGGCTGCTGTCCGACGTCGTCGAGATCAACCTTTCGGCCCAGCTCACCTCCCAGCCCGACGTACGCGAATTCCGGCCGGACACCGGCCTGGAGAACTACGGGCACGGTTACGTCGGCACGTCGCGAAGCAGGTCCCGCGACGGCGGCCATACGTTCAACTACGGCAAGTTCGCCGTCGGGCGTGCCGCCGGCCCGGATGACAGCCCCACCGACCCACCGCCCTCGGGCTCGGGGGCCGGCGGTCTGCGCACCTCCGAGGGCCACCACCGCGACACCATCCGCAGCGAAATCGCCGTCAGCGAGCAGACCGTCTACGACTGGACCGGGCACTACCGCACGGCGTTCGACATCGAGCTGACCGCCCAGGCCAAGCGGCTGGACATGTCGGGGCGACCGCTGAACAACGCGCTGTTGCACTGGTTCGAGCGGTGGACGCACCACAACGCCCAGGCGACCGAGACCGTGGCGGGCCGGCTCGAGCTCCAGGTGCCACGGGCCATCGCCGAGGCGGGGGTGCTGCGGGGCCCGGCCCCGCTGCGCCACCTCACGCCCTTGCCGGAGCTGCCGCACAACGTCTACATCCTCGGCACGCTGTTCGGCGACGCCTACCAGATCGCACGCGAGATGGCGGACGACATCTTCGGCCGCGAGCACGGGTCCACCACGGTCACGCACCTGAACTCCCTGGCGACGCGCCTGCGGCCCACCCACGTCAGGAACCACCTGTGGGAGGCGACGGCCGGTGGCGGGTACACGCTGGCCGAGGGCATCTTCATGCCGGGTCACTCGTCCCACCGAGCCACGATGGGGCTGAAGGGCGACCTGTACGACATGCAGGTGATCGGAGTGGCCAAGCAGGGCACCGGCACCGGCCTCTACGTCAAACACGAGAGCGGCACCACGGCCAAATCGACCTCCGGCCGCTGGCGGTCAGAGGCCGACATCTCCGAGACGACCACCGGCACCCTGCATCCCCACGACCCCCCGCACACGGGGGAGAACAAGGACGCGACCACCCGTGCCAGCGCCGCCGCTCAGACCAGTGCCGGCACCGAGAACCACCGCCGGGAACTGCACGTCAAGGAACAGGGCCCCGTCGTCATGGTGCGGTTGCGCGGCCAGTTCCGGATCGAGGCCGAGGAGTTCCGTCACCACCTGTTCCGCAAGCCGACCAAGGGCGCCCACTTCCGCAGCGACCCGATCACCGGCGACGTCTACGCCCTGCTGGACCAGGCCCAGGTCGCCGAGCTGCAGGCCCGCCTGGCCGAGTCCACCGAGCGGGCCCGCGCGGCGGCGGCCGCCTGGCCGGCGCTGGACGGCGCGCCGACCTTCGACCTCGGGCGGCTCCTGACCGACGCGGCGCGGAAGAAGTTCGACGCCGGCCGGATGTACCAGGAGGTGGCCCGGCAGATCCGTCAGCAGGCCGGCGGTGACCGGCCGCTCGTGCTCGATCTCGACCAGGCGGCCTTCGGGGCGGAGACGCTGCTGTCGGTGTTGCGCTGGGCAGAAGGCGCCCTGTCGGAACACCGCGTCGCCGGCGAGCCGTCGGACGCGTCGAACACGCTGGCGCGTCTCATCCGGACCTACCGCGACCTGCCACCACGCGCGCCGGGGGACGCGATCACCGCCCTCATCAACGCGGTCAACGCCCTCCACCCCGAGGGCGGACCCCGGTCACTGCCGGTCGAGGTGGCGGCCTTCGCGTCGGACCCGGTCACTCTCGCGCGCGACGTCGCGCACGAGCTGCAGGCGCACGTACGGCTGGACGTCACCCGGCCGGACGGTACCACCCAGCAGCGGTGGGCCGACTCCGACGGCCGGGTGTACGTCCTCGACCCGCTCACTTTCGACGACACCACCCTGCCCGCCGACCTGGCTCAGGCCGCGGGCCTGCTGCCGGAGACGCTCCGCCGCGACGTCTACGACCTGGACATCAACGCGTTCGACCTGGGACGCCTGTACCGGACCTCGTGGACCTCCCAGCGGACCTTCGAACAGGCACTGTCCGCGGAGATCCACCAGCGCCGCTCCCGCCTCGCCGCTCTCGACCCCCGCCTACCGGATCTCCTCGGCCGCGCGTCCGGCGCCTCCCGCCGGTCGGCCGCCGACGTGCGATCGCTCGAAGAACGGCAGCGGGAGGTCGTCCAGCGCATCGCGGCCGCACGCCGCCGGCTCGAAGAGGTCGACGGCGAGCTCCTCGCGCTGCGTACGGAACTGGACGGTCCGTGGTCCTTCCAGGCGGCGCCGCCCGACGAGGACGCCGTACGAGCGAGGATCGAGACCCTGGAGGCCGAGCAGGGCGATCGCGAGCGCGATCTGGCCATCCTGAGCGACCAGGACCAGGACCTGGAGACGCGACTCTCGCGGTCGCGCGCGTACGAGCGAGACGCCCTGCGGATCCTGGACGACCTGCGGGGCGCCGCGCGCGAGATGGTCGACGCCGCACGTCTCGACGCGGCGCGCCGGAGAGCCGCGAGCCTCCTGCCGGCGAGTGAACGACCCACCGCGGCACGCCAGCAGGCGCTTCGCCGACTGCTGACACGCTGGACGGCCGATGACGGTCCGCGCGAACTCGACCTCGGCAGGCTCCTGAGCGACACGGTCCGGCAGGAGCACGACGCCTCCCCGATCCACCAAGAGGTGGCCCGGCGGATCCGTCGCCAGGCCGGCGGCGACCGGCCGCTCGTACTCAGCCTCGACCAGGCCGCGTTCGGGGCGGAGACGCTGCTGTCGGTGCTGCGCTGGGCGGAACGCGCCCTGTCGGAACACCGCGTCGCCGGCGAGCCGTCGGACGCGTCGAACACGCTGGCGCGTCTCATCCGGACCTATCGCGACCTGCCGCCACGCGCGCCGGAGAACGCGATCACCGCCCTCGTCAACGCGGTCAACGCCCTCCATCCCGACGACGGACCCCGGCCGCTGCCGCGGGAGGTACCGGCCTTCTCGATGGACCCGGTCACTCTCGTGCGCAGGGTCGCGGGCGAGCTGGGGGCGCACGTACGGCTGGACGTCACGCGAACGGACGGCACGACCCAGCAGCGGTGGGCCGACTCCGACGGACGCGTGTACGTCCTCGACCCGCTCACTTTCGACGACACCACGCTGCCCGCCGACCTGGCGCAGAGCGCGGGCCTGCTGCCGGAGACGCTCCGCCGCGACGTCGACGACCTCCACATCGGCGCCTCCGACCTGGGACGCCTCTACCGGACCTCATGGACCTCACAGCGCACCTTCGAACAGGCGCTGTCCGCGGAGATCCACCAGCGCCGCTCCCGCCTCGCCGCTCTGGACCCCCGCCTACCGGATCTCCTCGCCGGTGCTGCCGACGGCGGTCCGCGCGAATGGAACGCGCAGGCCGTCGACTCGGTCACCGGCCGGCTGGACGCCGTCGAGTCCGCCATCGCCTCCACTTCGGCGACACCGACCGGCACGTCGGCCGTGCCGCCGGAGCGGGAACGGATCGTCCTGGCCTACCGCCGCTGGGCCGCTGGAAAGACGGCCGAGTCCCTGGACCACCTGGAAGACCTGCTCCGTGACGCGGGCCACGGCTCCATGTCACTCATCCTCACCGACGAGCCGTCCCAGCGGTTCGTCGCGCTCAACCGGGACGGCGAGATCCGGTGGGTGGACTTCCCGACCGGCACTGCCGCGGCCCCGCCCGAGGGCACCGGGACCGGAGCCTTCCTCGCCCTGGGCCCGACCGGCACCGTCCTCCAGCCGCCACCCGAGCTCCACGCGCTCGGCGCCGACGCCACCTCCTTCCCCGGGCTCCACGCCTCCATCCACGCCTCGATGCAGGACCGCCCGGGCGCCGTCCGGCCGGCGGGTGCGCCAGGCAGCGGACCGTCGACGCCCGAATCGCCGATGTCGATCGGGGTGGACGCGCCGCTGCCGGACGATCCCCACCTGTACACGGACGGGAGTGGCTACCGGATCGGGCCGCCGGTGCTCAGTGGTGGTACCTGGCACCATGTCGGCGCGCTGGCGGACTACGCGCCCGTTCACTGGCTCACTCACGGCGCGCGGCGGAACGGCGTGACGCTCGCGGACATCGCGAGCACCGACCGAGGCGGCGCGGCGACCTTCCTCTCAGCCGAGCAGGGGATGCCGCGCGGCCACGCGCTCCGCGCCTTCCTGGAGAGCACCACCGGCCGCAGGGTCGAGGAGATGGACCGGCTTCCGGCGGATCCGCCGGCGGGCACCTGGATCTTCTGGTTCAGGGGCCAGGAGCGTATCCGCGCCGCGATCGTGCTGGCCGACGGCCGGTACCGGCACTACCAGCCCGGCACCCACTCGACGCTGACAGGGCTGACAGGCACGGCGCCGGACATGACCGGTGAGACGGACCTGAGATTCATCGTCGCCCACCCGACGGCGGATCCCACGTTCGCCGACGCCCACTCGTACGCGCCGATCCACTGGCTCCGCCGTGGCACGCCGGACGACGGCGTGAACGTCGAGGACGTCCTGCGTGACGACCGGGACGGTGTCGCCCAGTTCATGGCGGGCGACGCGATCAGCGACGCCCAACGGGTCACCCGGTTCATGCGGACCACCGGTCGCGGCGTCGAATCGGCGACCGCCCTGCCGACCGGACTTCCGGTGGGGACCTGGATCTGGTTCTCCAGCAGCGAGTTCACCGGCTCCGCGGTCGTGATGCCGGACCACCGATACCTGACCTACGTTCCCGGCATCCACCGCACCGGCCTGCGCTCGGACCGCGCGGTGCGCGCCATGATGGGCCGGACGCCATACGCGTTCGTCATCGCCCGCCCGGTCACCGCACCGGGCACCTCCGCCGGTTCCGTACCTCGGCGACCGGATCAGCGTTCCGACGGTCGCCGGACGACCCGCGCCCGTACGGGCATCGAGTCCGCGGCCGCGGTCTCGGGCGTGGAGTCGACGGAACTGCTCGCCGACGCGGTCGAACGCGGCTCGCTCGACCGGATCGTGGAGCGGCTCGTCGAGCGGCCCCCGGGGCCATCGGCGGGCGAGGTCCACGAGAGCCTCGCGGAGCTGAACCTGGGCGGGACGCGGGAGGAGATCGTCGGCTTCCTGCTGGGCTGGAGGGGCGACTTCGACTTGCGCGCCCTCTCTCTCCTGGAGAGCGTGTCCCGGCGCGCCCACGGGCGCAGCCTGGTCGACGTGGTGCCGGAACTGCCCGGACTGTGGCTGGGCCGGCGGGTCGAGTCCCTGGTGGCGCGGGGCATGCCGTCACGGGCCGTCGAGATCATCGATCAGGTCCGCAACCGCCCGGCCGCGCTGTCGTCGATCGCGCTCTCCCAGGGGAGGCGCAGGACCGGTCTCATGTTGGACCTGGGGATCGACTTCCCCGACGCGGGCGCACTGGCCGACGCCGTACGCGACAGGGTCCAGCGCGGGGAGCACGATCCGGCCGCGCGCCTGCTGTCCGGCATCGAGCACGACACGTTGTCCCTCCTCGCTCTCGCGGACGTCTACTTCACCGCACACCGGCGCGACATCCTCGTCGACGTTCCCGCACTGGCCGGCGCCGTGCGGAACCTGCCCCCCGCATCGCCGGTCGGGCTTGAATCGGAGTCCGCCTACGACATCGCCCAACTGGAGCGCGCGCTGGCGGCGGTTCCCGACGACGGCCACATCGACGTCCACATCGCCTTCACGCCGGCGCGTCTGAGGGGCCCCGGCGGCCACACCTGGATGGAGATACGACTTCCGATCGGCGACCCCGAGCAGCAGCGGTCCGACCACGGCCGGGTGTTCTCGATCGGTTACCGGCCGGAGGGCCCACCCTCGGCGGAACAGCCGAGCCGATCGGTCGTCCACAGCCCCGACATCTCGGATCACCGCACCGTGTCGGTCCGGCGGCGCGTCTCGGCCGACCAGCTCCGCCAGGGCATCGAACTCATGCGAGAAGTGGCCGACGATCCGTCCTCACGGCCGGACGACGGCGGCCTGGCCTTCGCCAACGCGCTGCATTCGGCGATCGTCGGCGGCCGTCCGTTCCGCGGCCTCGCGACCGTCGTCATGCGTCCGGCGCGGACGGACCGGACACCGGCGGCGGTCTTCCCACCAACGGAGTCTCTGGGCCGGCCGGAGGTCATGACAACGCTGTCTTTCGCCGACAACAGCTCGGTGGTCGGCGAGACCGCGCGCGAAGCGATCGGCCATCTCGTCCAGGGCTATGCCGGGCGGCTCATCGCGAACGCGCGGGCGGGCCGGCCCGCTCCACCGGTCAGGATCACGGCGTTCTCGAGCAGGCCGGGTCCGGCCGGACGGAGGATGGCACCCCTGCCGCGCAGGCGCGCGGCCGCGCTCCGTGAGGTCTTCCTCGACGCTCTGGAAGAAGAGCTGAAGCTCTGGCTGCCCGCGAGAGCGAGCCAGATCGCCCGGAGCGAGGTTCCCCTCGACGTACGGCTGACGCCCGGAACCGCGAGGCAGGCGGCGATCGCGGTGTTCGCCCCGGCGAACGACGCCCGCCCGGCCGATGCCCTGACCGCCGACGAATGGTTCACCGCCCTCGGCCGGTCGGCAGACGCGCTCCGCCGCCCGGACACGGTCACCACGGCCGGATCGCGGGCATCGACGGCGTCGGCTCGGTCGACGGTGCGCCCGGACGCCCTGCCCGCGTCCAGCGCCGATGATCCGCAGCCGCCCTGGTACGTCGCGCAGGGTGCGCTCGGCGACGGCACGGTCATCAGGGTCGACACCGTCGTCGACGCCTCGGTGAAAGCCTGGATCGACGAGCTGACCGCCGGAATGAGGCCGGCGGCGGCTGCGGCCGTACGCCGACGCATCCTCGCGGTGCTGGCCAAGAAGGACGCCAAGACCTGGGAGAAGCTGCTGCGCTCCGGCACGCTGATCCGCCGGAGAGGCGTGTCGGTCAAACTGACGTTCAGCGTGGAGGACTCGCGCCACGAACAGCCCGGCGACGAACCGGCCGAGGAAGGGCTGCAGACCTTCTTCAGCAAGTACGGCGACACCTCCTACTCCGAAGGATCGTCCCGGCACCGGCGGCGTGCGCTGTCCGGGCGGCTCGAGCCACTGTTGTTCATCATCGAGGGCGCGTTGTCGCATCTTTCGCCCTCGGTGAAGATCGGCGCGGAGAACGAGTACGGTTCCGGGCGCAGCATCGCGATGGAGGTCCAGTCCGGCAACCGGGTCATCGCCAACGCGACGCACGGGTACGCCGGCCGGATCCGCGTGCGGGCGACGGTGAACCGCAGGACTCGCCCGGACCTGCTCCTGCCCGGTACGGCACGGCTGGCCTTCCCGACGGTGTACTCGTCCACGGCCGAGGCGCTCGCCCCGCCGGCGGACCTCGATGAGGGAGGGCACCCGACCGTACGGGTGACCAACCCCGAGGTGCTGCAGGGGCTCGACCACGCCGTCAACGCGGTGGTGCCGCAGGCCCTGGTCGCCGGTCTGCGCACCGAGCTGGAGGCGCTCGGCCTGCCCCGCGACATCGTCGATGAGCTGGTGCAGGAGGTCACCGAGGAGTTCTTCAACGAGAAGACGTTGAAGGACCGCAGCCAGTGGTGGCTGACCGGCAGCTGGGTGTCGGCCGTGTTCACCGGGAAGAAGTTCGCCCGGGCCGACTTCGCGGGCCACCTGGAGGTCAGCGGCAGACCGCGCACCGTGCGGTACGTCACCACGACCGAGCAGGAGGTCCTGCTCCGCAACGACATCGCGGACAC
This sequence comes from Actinoallomurus sp., assembly GCA_025964685.1. Classification (GTDB taxonomy): domain Bacteria; phylum Actinomycetota; class Actinomycetes; order Streptosporangiales; family Streptosporangiaceae; genus Actinoallomurus. The sequence continues at coordinate 9,067 of JAOPYG010000344.1, forward strand.
GGCGCTGCTCCGCGACGGCGGTGAGCACCACAGCAGGGCCTCGGCCGCGACGGCGCTGGCCGGGGGCGTGGAGGTCGGCGACCACCTGATCACGCCGGGTGTCGAGCTGCCGATGGTGCGGTCTTCGTCCGGCCAGTCCCACACCGTGGTCGCCGAGGGTCAGGCCAAGAACGCGATCATGCGTAAGGACCGGCTGGTCCGGTACGTGACCGAGTTCACCATGGTGGTCAAGCTGCGGTCGGCCACCCATGGCGACCGGGAGTACACGGCGCCGATGCCGGGCGAGCTGGGCATCGGCCGTACGCACGCCGCCTACTTCGAACGGCTCGCCCTGGAGGGCGCCACCGGTTCCGGACTCCAGCCGCCCGAGGACGTGCCCGCTCCGCTCGCCGAACCGAGGATCGAACCGGAGTTGCCCGAGCCGGCACGGGCCACACGAGCGCAGCGCCTGGTCCGGTGGCTCGGGTCCCGGTTCGCGCCCGAGCGGATGCCGTGGCCGTTCCCGGCGCCCGGTCTCCATGGCGTCGATGACCTGCTGCGCCTGGCCGATCTGGGACCCATCGAGATCGCCGTCCCACCGGAACTCCACGATGACGGCGACCCACGCGGGCCGTTGACGTCGGAGGGCTGGGACGCGCTTCGCGCCTACAACAACGTCAGCTGGCTGTACGCGAACCCCGAGAAGTCCACGGTCGTCTCGTACGCCGACGAGCGCGGCGGGCCGGCGCCGTGGCGGTACGTCCTGGACGCCGGCGGCCGAGTCGTGGGCGCACTGTTCATGGCACCGGAGACGACGCCCGGCGAGGGCCGCCGCCCGACCGGCTACGTGCCCAACCCGGTGGTCCCGCGGGCCGCCGAGCCGCCCGCTCCCCGGCCCGTGGCCTGGTACGAGGCCCTGCTGGGGCCGCTCACGGACGCGGGCCTGGACGCCATCGCCGACTACCTGCGCGCGGGCGGCGTACCGCAGATCCAGCTCACCGACACGGTGCAGGCACGGGTGGCCACCGCGCCCGAGGACGACGCGTTGCGCAAGGCCACGCGTGCGCTGAAGGACGCCCCGGCGCTCCTGGTGGTGGCCGCCGACGGCAGCCGTCTGTCGACCGGGGACCGGCCGGGCCGGGCCCCCGAGGCGCGTTTCGTCATCGACAAGGACGGCGGTGTCCGGGGTCCGCTGCCCGTGTGGGACCACGTCGTTCACCCCGCCGAACCGATCGAGCTGGCCGCCCGCAAGGGCCTCGGACCGGGCATCCTGCGAGAGACGCCCGGGCTGGAGCGGCTCTTCCGTGAGGCACAGAACGCGCTGGCCCACCAGATGCGGGTGGCCGGGGTGGAGGACCTGCTGTCGGCCACCGACCGGCAGCACCTGGCCCGGGTTCTGGCCATGAAGTTCGGTGTGCCGGGGCTGCGCGGCGGCTACCCCGCGCTGATGGCGGGCGCTGTCGGCCACGAGGTGCGTGTGGGCGGGTACGTGTTCAGCGTCGCAGCGGACGTGCAGCTGCGGGCGCTGCGCCGTGACCCGGTCGCCGAAGGCGGCGTCAGCCTGGACAGCCAGCACAAGGGCGTCTCCGGCCTGAGCACCGTGGAGCAGACCGGCATCGAGCTGGGGGCGGCGGTCAGCGGCCGGTTCCGCGCCAGGTTCCCTGGTCTGTTCAGCCTGGACGTCCACACCATCGACGCCGGCGCCAAGCGCAGCTGGACACGGAAGATCATCGACACCACCGGGGTGAAGGAGTACCGGCGGGCACGGACCAACGGCGACGTCACCCGGTTCGAGTACGAGGCCGTCTACACGCTGGTCGTCACCACCCGACGGCCGGCCGGGGAGGTGCATGCGGCGCACGTGCGGGAGCTGTCCGGCCCGGATCACTGGGCCGCCGTCACCGTCTCCAACGCCCTCCTGCCCGAGACGCCGATCCCCCCGGACGACATCGTCGCCCTCGGCCAGGTGACGGTCGTGGACCTGCCGGACGACGGTGGCCCCTGGCACGGGTCGGCGGCCTACGGACAGGACGCCCTGGTCGAGCTCGCCAGCGACATCACACGCTTGCCGTTGCACTACCTGGGCACCGAGTTCGACCTGAACGCCGAGGGCCTGTCGGGTCTCCAGGCTCGGCTGATCGGCACGGAGGAGCTGTCGCGGAATCTGGCCGAGATGGTGGCGGCGCACAATGACGTGCCGTGGCTGTCGGCGAAGGGCGACGCGTTCCGGCAGGTCCTGACCCACATCGTGCCGACCGGCGCCGGTTACGGGGTGGCCGAGCGGATCACCCGTACCGGTACGCCCACCTTCCTGGAGGCGCTGGCCCGCCGGATGATCAGGAAGGGGCGGCTGCGGATCGCGTTGCCGCCGACCGCCGACGGCTGGAACCAGGAGATGACGATCTGGCTGCGCACCTTCGGCGCGCGCCACGAGAAGGCCGTCACGGGCATCACCCAGGAGCAGTACACCGAAGCCGACCTGAGGTTCGGTGAGGAGGTCGGTGTCACCGACTCCGCGGACGCCTCGGGCGGCGCCGGGGCGGTGTTCCGGGTCGGCCCACAGCCCGCGGCCGAAGGCGACCACACCACGAGCACGAAGGCCAGCAGTCAGGCCTCGTTCGGTGCCACCGGCGGGGTGAGCGGGTCCCGTGGCCGGTACACGGCCGACCTGGGCGGCGGCCTGGACCTGAACCTGGGCACCTACTCCGGCACCAGCCACAGCTTCGGCGCCAACGCCGTCTACGAGCTGGTCCACCGGCGCTGGCGCGACGACGAATCGCGCAGCGCCAAGCGGCTGCTGGGGATCAGGCGTGGCCTCACGCTGCTGGCCCCGCACGTCCGCGCGCTCGACCACGGGCTGCCCGTGCCGCCGGGTGAGGAGCCACCGGCCGAACACCAGGAGCGCTACCTGGTCGACCGCGAACTGGCGATGGCGGTGTCCTACATCGAGGACGCGGACGCCGCCGGCGTGCTGCCCGCCATCGAGGAGATCCTCGGCGACGTCGACGCCGAAGTGCTGCGCGCCGCCCGGACCGCCTTCGACGAAGAGGTGCTGCGCGCGGAGTACCCCATCGCCCGCAGCGGCGGCATCCACCAGATCATCACCAGCCCCGCCAGATTCTGGCGCGACCGCACCCTGTGGGAGTACCTAAAGATCCCCGCCGAGTTCCGCGGCACCGTACGTACCGGCATCCGCGTCGTCGTCGAAGAAGAGGAGCCGGAGAGTCACCGGCGCCCGCGACCGGACGTGAAGGTGACGACGGGCGGGCAGGCGTTCACGCAAACGAGCCGCGGCGTCAGCCGGAGCGGCGCCTCCCACGTCGCCGCCTACGGCCACGGCCGGTGGGCCGGCACGGGCGAGGGCCTGCGGGTGGCCGGCGGCGCGCACGTGGAATACGAGTCGGCCCACTCGTCCAAGCAGGGCAGCACGGCCACGATCCGCGACATCCGGCGCGCCACGGCCAAGGACGGCTCCCAGGAGTTCGCCGCCAAGGCGCGCTGGCGCATCGAGGTCTACCAGCACGTCTCACCCAACGAGTTGTTCTACCAGGCCGGCCGGGCGGTCTCGGCGGTGCCGCGGCTGGTGGAGATCCTCTCTCGCGGGGAGAGCCTGCGGTTCTGGCAGCGCTTCTTTCCTCCGGGCCGGGCCCCGCTGGACACCCGGCAGGTCGACGTCCGTGCGTCCGCCCTCGTGCCCGAGCACCTGACTACCACCGCGCCCCCGGTCGCGGCACCGGCCGGCAAGGCCGTCGTCGCCATCTCCCGTACGCCCGCGCCCGAGTCGTCGCCGCTGGCCAAGGTCCTGGCTCAGTACATGCACGCGCTCGCGACACCCGGATCCGGACAACTGCCTCCGTGGGCGCCCGTCGCGGCCGTCCCCTGGCGCCGGATCGACCCTCGGGCGATCACGCGTGGCATCGCGCCGTACTTCGAGCACTTCGCCCCCGACACCCAGGACCGCTTCACCATCGAACTGGCCCTCACCGAACGCAACCTGCGCGCCAACATCGCCGCGCTGCTGAAGGGCACCTACCGGATACCGCTCCTCGACGGGACCGTACTGATGGTCCAGCTGGTGCCCAAGAACGGGCGCTGGCTGACCCGCGGCGGGTACACCGGGTTCAACTTCCCCGAGGACTCCGCGGAGCCGGAGCGCGAAACGGAGGTCCGGCGCGGCTGGGGCTACGGGTTCGACGCCGAGGTCGGCCACCCGGTCGGCAAGCCGCTGGCGGAGGGAGCCGAGACCCCGCTGCTCGACGGTGGCCCGGCGAGCGACCACGGCCGGGAGACCGTCCGCGCGGTGAAGAAGAACTCCACCGGCGACTACGTCGAGTCCAACATCCAGCGCGACGGCGACTACGACTACTACCGCTTCGACGCCGAGTTCGTCATCAGCGGTCCCCACGCACACACCGTCACCGTGGGGATCGCGAACGGCCTGATCGGCATGCTCCCCAGCGTGGTGCTGGGCCGGCTCGGCTCGCTGGACGGGCTCGGCCCGGCCGAACCGGTGACGGTCGTCCCAACGGATGTTCCGCACCACGGACCGGACGCCGACGTCCCCCCGGTGAGCCCGGATGACCTCGTGCCTGACGAACGACAGGAGGCCGGCGCCCCCGCGCTGAGCGAGCCGGACGCCGGCCGGCCCGCCCCCCGGCTGAGTGAGGCCCAGGCCGTACGGCCGGCCCGGCTCGCGGCGGACACCCACGACCACTGGATGGCGGCCGTCCCGGTCGATGACATCACGCCCTACCGGCCACTCCCCGACGCGGGCCTGCCTGCGGCCGGTCAGGAGCGACCCGCCACGTCGGCGGCGCCCGAACCCGCCCGGCGCGTGACGCCGCCCGCGTACTTCGACGAACCCCGGTCGGCGCGTCGGGACACCCCGGCCCCACTGCGACCCGACACCGGTGGTGAGGGCACCGGTGGCAGGCCCGCTCCGTCCGTCGACATCGATCCTGACGGCACCGTCTACGTTTCGAGCACCTACAGCGCCACCGACCGCGACGGGCGGCCTCTCCCCCCTGGCGCCAAGGCGTGCGTGGAGGTGGCGGTGGTTCGGCGGTAGTGCGGGTATCAGGCGCTGGCGGTGGACCAGACGACCAGCGGGTCAGGGATCGCCGTGCCCGGAGGGTCGGCGGCGACCTCGGTGGTCAGCACCTCGTCCAGGTCCGCGCCGTAGACGACCGGCTCACCGCCGCCGGCCGGGAAGTACATCCAGTGTCCCCCGCCTTCCTGGCCGACCGCGCGCAGGCGGTCAATATCTCACACCGACCTGTTCATTTCGGTGACCGCTTCTTTGACGGCGAAAGCAAGGGACGTGGCAGAAACCCCATGTGAAGCCGGACTTCCGGTGCGACTTGACAGTTAGACAGATCTGTCTAATTTCTAAACCCACCGCTGTCTAAGGAGCCACGAACCATGACCGCCACGACGTCCACTGCGCCCGACACCGTCACGGGATCCCGGCCCCGGAGTCCCGCGCCCCGGCCGAAGGCGGCCCTGGCACTCCTGGCCTCCGTCATCGTGTCCTTCCTGGCCGCCTCCAGCGCGCCGACCCCGCTCTACGCCGTCTACCAGGCCGAATGGGGCTTCACACCGATCACCACCACCGTCGTGTTCGGTGTCTACGCCGTCGCCGTGCTGGTCGCGCTCCTGGTCGTCGGGAGGATCTCCGACCACGTCGGCCGACGGCCCGTGCTGCTGGCCGCCCTCGCGGTCCAGGCCGCGGCGATGCTCGTGTTCGTGACCGCGGGCGGCGTGACCGCACTGCTGGTGGCCCGCGTCGTCCAGGGCGTGTCGACCGGAGCCGCCATGGGCGCGGTCGGGGCGGCCATGCTCGACATCGACCGGCCCCGCGGCACCGTCGCCAACTCCGTCGCCCCGGGCACCGGCACGGCGACCGGCGCGCTCGCCTCAGCACTGATCGTCCAGTATCTGCCGGCCCCGACCCGCCTGGTCTACCTCCTGCTGCTCGGGGTGTTCGCGCTGCAGGCCGCCGGTGTGGCGCTGCTGCCCGAGACGGTGGGGCGCAAGCCCGGAGCCCTGGGCAGCCTCGTGCCGCGGATAGCGCTCCCGCGCCAGGTGCGCCGTCCGGTCGCGATCGCCGCCCCCGTGCTGTTCGCGGTCTGGGCGCTGGCCGGTTTCTACGGCTCACTCGGCCCCGCGCTCACCGGCACTCTCGTCCACTCGCGCTCGGCCCTCTACGGCGGGCTGAGCCTGTCCATCCTCGCCGGGGTCGCCGCGGCCTCCGTGCTCGCCCTGCGCGGCACGGCCACGCGGACCGTGCTGTACACCGGCGTCCTCGCACTCATCATCGGTGTGGGCGTCACGCTGATCTCGATCGACGCGGGTTCGGCGGCGGGCTTCTTCGCCGGCAGCGCGGTGGCCGGTCTCGGTTTCGGCAGCGGCTTCCAGGGCGGCATCCGGCTGGTCGTGCCGCTGGCCCGGCCGCATGAGCGCGCCGGTGTGCTCTCCCTCCTCTACGTCGTCTCCTACCTCGGCATGGGCGTCCCCGCCGTACTCGCCGGAGTGCTCGTCGTGCACGCCGGCGGCCTGCTCGACACGGCCCGCGAGTACGGGATCGCCGTCATCGTCCTCGCCGGCGCCGCGCTGATCGGCCTGGTGGCGACCCGGAACGGAGCGGAGACCGCGCTAGACTAGACAGATCTGTCTGAATGGAGAGTGGGACATGCCGAAGAAGGTCGCCCCGAGGCCGTCGGTACGTGAGCGCCTCCTGGACGCCGCCAACGAGCTGTTCTATCGCGAAGGCGTGCAGACGGTCGGCATCGACCGCATCGTCGAACACGCGGGCGTCGCCAAGGCCTCGCTCTACAACACCTTCGGCAGCAAGGAAGAGCTCGTCCGCGCCTACCTCGAGTGCCGCCATGTCAGCACCAGCGAGCGCATCACCAGGGCCATGGCGCGCTTCCGCACCCCATGCGAGCGGCTGCTCGGCGTCTTCGACGCCCAGGGCGAGCTGTTCACCGACCCCACGTTCAACGGGTGCGCCTTCGTTCGTGCCAGCGCCGAGACGACGCACGGCAGCTCCATCGAGCACGCCGCCGATGACTACCGGACCTGGGTGCGCACCATGTTCACCGACCTCGCCGAGGAGGCCGGGGTGGCCGATCCCGAGAGTCTGGCCCGGCAGCTTCACCTCCTCTACGACGGCGCGGGCGTGTCAGCCCGGATGGACCGTGACCCCTCGGCGTCCACCACCGCCCGTGCCGCGGCGACGGCGCTCTTCGACGCGGCGCCCAAGGCGCAGAGCAACTGAGCCCTGCCCGGACGTGGCCGATCTCACGGCGGCGCCCTCCGCGTCGCCGCCATGGGACGGGCCATGTCCATCGGGCTCAGGACTTGTCGGGGTCGTAGTTGAGGTTGGGGCGCAGCCACCGCTCGACCTCCGCCAGGTCCATGCCGCGGCGGCGCGCGTAGTCCTCGACCTGGTCCCGGTCGACCCGGCCCACCGTGAAGTAGCGCGACGACGGGTGCGCGAAGATGAGCCCGCTGACGCTCGCGGCGGGGGTCATCGCGTACGACTCCGTCAGCGCCAGGCCGGCCTGGGCGGCGTCGAGCAGGTCGAACAGCTCGCGCTTCTCGCTGTGGTCCGGGCTCGCCGGGTAGCCGAAGGCGGGGCGGATGCCGCGGAAGCGTTCGGCGTGCAGGTCCGCCATCGCCGGATCGGCGTCGGGCTCGAACCACTCCCGCCGCGCCCGCAGGTGGACGTACTCCGCGAACGCCTCGGCCAGCCGGTCGGCCAGCGCCTTCACCATGATCGCCCGATAGTCGTCCTGCTGGGCCTCGTACGTGGCCGCGAGCGCGTCGGCGCCCTGGATGCCCACCGCGAACCCGCCGAGGTGGTCCCCGGCCGGCGCCACGTAGTCCGCGAGGGACCGGTTGGCCCGGCCCTCCGGCTTGGCGCTCTGCTGGCGCAGCATCGGCAGCCGCAGCTCGCCGGTACGGCCGGTGTCAAGGACGATGTCGTCCTCCTCGGCGTGCGCGGGCCAGAAGCCGTAGACACCGTGCGCCTGGAGGGTGCCGTGCGCGATGATCTCGTCCAGCAGGGCGGTGCCGTCCTCGTACAGCTCGCGCGCCACCGGCTGGTCCAGGATCGCCGGGTACTTGCCCTTCAGCTCCCAGGCGAGGAAGAAGAACTGCCAGTCGATCATCTCGCGCAGTTCCTTGAGGTCCGGCCGTACCGTACGCACGCCGGTGAAGGCGGGCACGGGCAGTTCGCCGAAGGCGACCTGCTCGCGGTTGGCGCGGGCGTCGGCGAAGGAGAGCAGGGGGCGCCGCTGCCGGTTCGCATGCTGCTCGCGCAGGCTCTCCTGATCGGCACGGTTCCGTACGGCGAGCGCCTCGGCGCGGTCGGTGTCGAGCAGGTCCGACAGCACGCCGACGACGCGGGAGGCGTCGAGGACGTGCACGGTGGTGGCGTCGTACGCGGGGGCGATCCGTACCGCGGTGTGCTGGCGCGAGGTGGTGGCGCCGCCGATCATCAGCGGCAGCTTCAGCCCGCGGCGCTGCATCTCGGTGGCGACGGTGACCATCTCGTCCAGTGACGGAGTGATCAGCCCGGACAGGCCCACCGCGTCGGCGCCCTCGGCGACCGCGGTGTCGAGGATCTTCGCGGCGGGGACCATGACGCCCAGGTCGATGACCTCGTAGCTGTTGCAGCCGAGAACGACGCCGACGATGTTCTTGCCGATGTCGTGCACGTCGCCCTTGACGGTGGCCATCACGACCTTGCCGTTGCCGCGCTCGGTCTCGAGACGGCCCTCCAGGCGCGCCTTCTCCTTCTCGGCCTCCATGTACGGCTCGAGGTAGGCGACGGACCGCTTCATCACGCGCGCGCTCTTGACCACCTGCGGCAGGAACATCTTGCCCGAGCCGAACAGGTCACCGACGATCTTCATACCGTCCATGAGCGGGCCCTCGATCACGTCGAGGGGACGCGCCGCCCGCTGCCGCGCCTCTTCGGTGTCGTCCTCGATGAAGTCGACGATGCCGTGCACGAGCGCGTGCCCGAGACGTTCCTCCACCGGGGCCTCGCGCCAGGACAGGTCGACGACACGCTGCGTGCCCTTGCCGTTGACCGTCTCGGCGAAGGAGACCAGCCGGTCGGTGGCGTCCTCGCGCCGGTCGAAGATCACGTCTTCTACGAGTTCGATCAGGTCGGCGGGGATGTCCTGGTACACCGCGAGCTGCCCGGCGTTGACGATGCCCATGTCGAGCCCGGCGCTGACCGCGTAGTACAGGAACGCCGAGTGCATCGCCTCACGTACGACGTCGTTGCCGCGGAAGGAGAACGACAGGTTCGAGATGCCGCCGCTGGTACGCGCCCCTGGGCAGCGCTCCTTGATCCGCGGCAGCGCGTCGATGAACGCCTTCGCGTACCCGTTGTGCTCGCTGATCCCGGTGGCCACCGCGAGCACGTTGGGGTCGAAGACGATGTCCTCGGCCGCGAACCCGGCCTGCTGGGTGAGAAGGTCGTAAGCGCGGCCGCAGATCGAGACCTTGCGGTCGGCGGTGTCGGCCTGTCCGCTCTCGTCGAAGGCCATGACGACCACGCCGGCGCCGTAGTCGCGGATGCGGCGGGCCTGCTCGAGGAACGGCTCCTCGCCCTCTTTAAGGCTGATCGAGTTGACCACGCCCTTGCCCTGCACGCACCTGAGCCCGTCCTCCAGCACGCTCCACCGCGAGCTGTCGATCATGATCGGGATGCGGGCGACCTCGGGCTCGGTCGCGATCAGGTTCAGGAACGTGGTCATCGCCTGCTCGCTGTCGAGCAGGTCGGCGTCCATGTTCACGTCGAGGATGTTCGCACCGCCGCGTACCTGCTCCAGCGCCACGGCGACGGCGGCCTGGTGATCATCCGCCTCGATCAGCCGCCGGAACCGGGCCGAGCCTGTGACGTTCGTGCGCTCGCCGATCATGACGAAGCCGGTGTCCGGGCCGATCTGGAAGGGCTCCAGGCCGCTGAACCGCGTGTGCGCGGGCGGCGACGGCACCTGGCGCGGTGTCAGGCCGGACACGGCGGCCGCGATCCGGCCGATGTGGTCCGGGCTCGTGCCGCAGCAGCCGCCGACGATGTTGACCTGCCCGGCCGCGGCGAACTCGCCGACGAGCCGCGCGGTCTCCTCCGGAGTCTGTTCGTACTCACCGAACGCGTTGGGCAGTCCCGCGTTCGGGTGGCATGCGGTGTAGGTGCCGGCCAGCTCGGACAGCTCCGCGAGGTACGGGCGCATCTCCTCGGCGCCCAGCGAGCAGTTCACGCCCACGACCAGCGGCTCGGCGTGCTCGATCGAGCTCCAGAACGCCTCGACGGTCTGGCCCGACAGCGTGCGCCCGCTCTGGTCGACGATCGTGACCGAGATCCACAGCGGCAGCTGCGGGGCGACCTCGCGGGCGGCGGTGATCGCGGCCTTGGCGTTGAGCGTGTCGAAGATCGTCTCGATCAGCAGGAGGTCGACACCGCCGTCGGCGAGCGCCTTGATCTGCTCCGCGTACGCGGCGCGGACGTCGTCGAAGGAGACCGCACGGTAGGCCGGGTCCTCGACGCGGGGGGACAGCGACAGCGTCACGTTCAGCGGCCCGATCGAGCCGGCGACGAACCGTCCGCCCGCCTCGTCCGCGGCCTGGCGGGCGAGGCGGGCGCCCTCCAGGTTCATCTCCCGCACGTACTCCTGCAGGCCGTAGTCGGCCTGGCCGATGCTCGTGGCGGTGAACGTGTTGGTCGTCGTGATGTCCGCGCCCGCCGCCAGGTACTGCCGGTGGACGTCGAGAACGACGTCGGGCCGGGTGATGTTCAGAAGGTCAGGGTCGCCGGTGACGTCGCGCGGATGGTCCACGAAGCGGTCGCCGCGGTAGTCGTCCGGGGTGAGCTGGGCGCCCTGCAGCATGGTGCCCCAGGCTCCGTCGAGCACCACGACCCGCTGGTCGAGAAGCTCCCGAAGGGCTTGAGTGACATCGCTTCCGACAGGGCTGACCACTGATCCACCTCCCGTAATGGGAGGCGCCCTTGTGGATCGATGCAGGCCGAGCGTGGCGGGCTCACGGCCCGTTGCAGCGCCTCTCGACCTGATCTTCAACGGTACCCGAGAGACGCGAACCGTCCAACGTGTACCGGAATACCGGACCACCTTGGTCGATGACGGTGACGCGTCGCCGGCCGTGGTGTGTCCAGGAGATGTCGATGATCTGTTTGCCCGCCGGGCCGCCGGAGGTGAGGCGGCTCAGCACGCCGGGCACCTCATCGAACCCGCTCACCGTGCCGATGGGGGTGCGGATGGAGCCCTTGTCCGCCAGCTCCAGGAGCCGCTGCCAGGCCGCCGCGTCCTCTTCCGGAGTGGTGCCGCCGGAGTAGACCCCGACGACCGCGTAGTTGCGGAGCAGCAGGTCCAGGGTGTCGACGGTCACGAAGGACCCGCTCCGCTCCAGACCGAGGCACCGAGACCGAACATCGTCCCGTTCGCGGGCGTCCTCGAGACCATTCCCGGACACCGTGTCCGACACGGTATCCGGCATCGTGGCATGGAGGGGCCGATGTGTGTGGTCTCAGGCGAGAAGAACGGTCGCGCGCGCCGGCTACGGTTTGCGGCCGACGCCGGCGACCACCCAGAACGACTCCGGGTCGACGGTCGGCTCACCGCGGTCGCGCCGCCACGCGGGCAGCCGGGCGATGCCGGGTTCGGCCAGCTCCAGCCCGTCGAAGTAGGGCTCGATCTCGGCGAGGCTGCGCACGTTGTCGCGTCGCCGTGAGCCCTTGACGATCTGACGGTCCTGGAACAGCGTGGCGAGCCGCTCGGTCACGTGAGGGCTGCTGTCGGAGATCGGATGCGAGATCACCATCCAGCTGCCCGAGGTGATGGCCCGGCGCAGGCGGGCGACGATGTCAAGCGCCGCCTCGTCCTCGGGGATGGCATGGAGCGCCGAGATCAGCAGGATCGCGACGGGCCGCTTCAAGTCGATAAGCCGGAGCAGATCGGGATGGGCGAGAACCCGATCGGGATCGCGCATGTCGGCCTGGATCACGCTGGTCCGCACCTCGTCGGCCAGGATGGCGCGCGAGTGGGTGACCACGACCGGATCCGAGGCGACGTAGACCACACGCGAGTCCGGGGCGGCGGCCTGGGCGACCTCGTGGGCGTTGCTCTGCGTGGGCAGGCCGCAGCCGATGTCGATGAACTGCCGCACGCCTTCGGCGACGAGGAAGCGTACGGCGCGGCCGAGGAACCGACGACCCTCGTGGGCCATCATCGGCAGCTCGGGAGCGACGGCGATGGCCCGGTCGGCCGCCTCCCGGTCGGCGGCGAAGTTGTCCTTGCCGCCGAGCAGGTAGTCGACCACACGGGCCTCGTTCGGCGTCCCGGGATGGAAGCCGGCGGAGTCGCGGGTCTTGGTCACCGGGCGTCACCTCCAGAAAATCCTGCCGTTGGCAGGTTAGCCGTAGCACTGGGACCTTTTTGCCGGTTTCTCCTTATGCGCACCCACCGGGAAACCCGGCCGCCCGCCCATGGGGATCCTCGAAGGTATTCCGGGGCGGGCGGCGGGGGTGGTGGTGTCAGCCGGTGATCGGGCGTACCGCGGAGGTGCCGAGCACCCGGCCCTTGGCGTCCAGGGCCTGGACCTGCACCTCGTTCGATGACGTGGACACGCCGATCGTGGTGTCCAGGCCGTTCCACGGGGCCGTGGTCTCCGGTCGCAGGTGGCCGCCGGAGCCCGTGAGTACCCGCCAGCGGGCCACCCCGGTCGCGCCGTTCCAGATCGCGTGCACGGTGAGCGTGCCGCCGGAGCGCTGGGCGGTGGCGGTCGGCGGTGTGCTCGGGCGGCCGTCCCACACGGACCGGTACGCACGGTAGTCGTCGTATCCGCTCGGCACGCTGGCGTCGAAGAGCAGCCTCCCGTCCGGGGAGAACTCCCGCCGGTCAGCGCAGCGGGCGGAGCTTCGCGGCGACGGCGGACCGCTGCCGGACCCCGAACTTGGCGAGGATGCGTGAGACGTGCGTCTTCACCGTCAGCTCTGTGATGTACAGCTGCTCGGCGATCTCGGTGTTGCTCATCCCCTCGGCGATCAGCAGGGCGATCTCGCGTTCCCGCTGCGTGAGCCTGCGCAGCAGGTCGTTGCCGTCGACGGCCGGCCGCGTCAGCAGGTCCATGACCTCGGTCTGGATCTTCTCGCACTCGCGCTCCAGCCGCGTGACCCGTATCTCCGCCTCGCTCCGCGCGGGCAGCACTTCGCGGATGGCGTCGATCCCGGTCTTCAGCGACCTTAATCGCACCGAGATGGCATCGATCATCTCGGCGATCGTCGTCGGTGGCTCCGGCCCCTGCTCGAACACTCCCCCGAGTCGTTCGCGGTTGACGTCGTCCTCGTGCTCTCGGGCCAGGACGGTGGCGACGGATTTGGCGGTCCACTCGAACGCGCGCACATGCTCGTCGCGATAAGTGCCGGGCTGATAGGTCTGGATGGACGCGAGTCCGATCACCGTGTCGCCTGTTCCGCCCTCGAAGATCGGCACGGCGACGCTGTCCGCGGAGACGCGTGTCTCGTCCCCGAAGGAGACGCCGCGGGAGAGGAGCTCACCGCCGTCGTCGGCGAACCGGTACGGGCGTTTCCGGCTGAGCATGTAGGTGGCGACACTCTGCTCCCCGTAGGTGTGCACCTCGGGGAACACATAATCGTGGCCGTCGTAGTTGTACGGATAGGCGACCGTGCGGTTCTGCTGGTAGAAGCCGACGTAGAAGGCGTCCACCGGACAGATCTTGGCCATCGTCGCGCGCCAGTAGTCATACAGCGCGTGGTGGCTGCCTCCGATCCGAGCCCGGATCTTCCTGTCGGCGTCCCGCAGGATCGCCGCCGTTGTCGCCGAAAATACGAATTCGGGCATTCTTACCCTCGGGAGCGGAGGCTTTTGAGGTCCTGTGAATGATCCCCGGCCCGAACCCCGGCGGACAAGCGGTTTCCCCGACTCTGTACCACTTGGTGGTACGTCACTGGCAGCGAAAGATCGCTCGATCGGCGGACGCCCCGTAGCGAGACGACCGTATAGCGTCACGAAGGGGCATTGACCGGGAGGGGGCGGGCCAATGCCCCATTATTGCGGCCTAAGGTGGATCCGCGGTCCAGGGACGCGTCCCCGCGGGCTATTTCGACGTCACCTGGCGGACCTTGGCGCGCAGTGCGCGGCTCGCGACCGGGCCCAGGTCGTCGAACGCCTCCAGGATGGCGCCGAGCTGGTCCAGGGCGTCGAGGGCGCTGCCGGCTCCCTGAGGGTCGGCGCCCTCATAGAGTTCGATGCCGATGAACGCCGCCGCGGCCGCCCGTGCCAGTCCGGCGACATCGGCGATCCCCGCCAGCGGCGTCCGGCGCAGCACGTGGTCGAGGACGGTTTCGAGCTCGCGGGCCCACATGTCGAGCGCCGCGGCGGTGGCCTCGCCCAGCCGCGGATCGGACTGCGCTCCGGCCAGCAGTTGCGCGAGTACCGCGACGTGGCCGGTCCCGCGTTCGACGGTGTGCAGCTCCCGGCCGACCGCGAGGAGCTCGCGCAGTGACCCGACCTCGGCGAACCGTTCGTGGAAGACCTCGACGCGCTGGGCGGTCGCCGTGGCGCAGGCGGCGGCCAGCAGCTGGTCGACGCTGCCGAAGTGGTAGAACACCAGCGCCTGGTTCACTCCGGCGGTGGCCGCGATCGTCCGCGCCGAGACCCCGGCGATGCCGTGGGTGCGCAACGTCTCGACCGTGGCGTCGAGGAGCTTGTCCTTGGTACTGCTCACCCGGGTGAGTCTGCCCCTTCGCCGCCCGTGGCGCACGAGTCCCCGGCGTCCGGCGGGACGACCTGCTTTCCGTAGAGGATGCGAGGTCCCACGAGGGCACCGGTCACGACGCCCAGAACGGTGAAACCGGTGAGCACGGCGAGCCCCGCGCCATCGACACGCAGGGCTTCACCGGCGCTCAGCGATGGATGCCCCAGCCCGCGGCGAGAATGCCGGGCACCGCCGTCACCACGATGGACGTCCGGAGGGGGATCACGGGCCCCGTGGCCCTGAAGTGTTCGCCGGTCATGTCGGCCCATGCCGTTTGAGCATTCGCTTAAACAATATCTTTTTTGAGCGACCGCTCAATGGCCTGCCGGGACCGTTGGATTCCTGCCAACCCCACCGGGTAGGGCCTACCCCGTCCAAGAGATAGGGGGTTAGTGATGGCTCAGGACTTCATCGACGTGCAGAAATACCTGTCGGGGATGGACTACCCGGCGTCGAAGGAACAGCTGGTGGAGCACGCGAAGAAAAAGGGGGCACCGGAAGACGTCATCGATGAGCTGACCCGCATTCCGGAGGGCGAGTATGACGGGCCGAACCGCGTCAGCAAGGCGGTGGCCCACGTGTAGGACCGTTCCGAGCGGTTCCGGCCACCCGCGTCCCGCGGACAGGGCCGGAGCCGCTTCCATTCTCCCCGCACGACGGGCCCGACTGCCGCCCCGCGACACTCCCGGACTCCACGTCACGCTCTGATCACGCCTGGTAGGCGATGATCGTCGAAGCCGAGTGGAGGAGAACGTCGCAGGTGGTGAGGGAGACCCTGTCCGTACTGCTGGCCGTCCTGACGGCGGGCGTCGTCATCGCGGTCCCTGGCGAGGCGGCCTCCCCGTTCCGCTACACGCGAACCTCACGTACCTGGCCGGGGATCGTCGTCCGGACGTTCCAGGCGCGCGGCTTGGGCGGGCACGTGCGCGGTGAGGTGCTCGACGTCGACCTGCGCAACCGCCATGTGGCCGTCGGCCTGCTGCACCCGCCCGCGGTGGCGGCACGGCAGCCGGTGTCGCGCATGGCCGCCGCCCAGCATGCGGTGGCCGGCGTCAACGGCGACTTCTTCAACATCAGCGAGAACCATCCCGGCGTCCCGCCGACGGGCGCCGCCGTCGGTCCCGAGATCGCGGCCGGTCACGCCCTCAAGGCGGCCGTGCCCGACGGGCAGCGGTTCGGTCCGCTCCCCCCGGTGGGCGCCACGACCGAGGAGGTCATCGGCGTCGGCGGCGACCGGACCGGCCGGATGACGCGACTGCGCCTCACCGGGACCATCAGTGTCCACGGGCCACTCGCCGCCCTCCCGTCACCGCCGCGAGCCCCATCGCCACCGACCTCGGCCCCTACCGGCGATGCCGACCTCGACGGTGAGACCGACGCGGAGTTCGACGGAGACATGGACGCCGACCGGATGGCCGCGGTGCCGCCACCGCGCGCCGCGACTCGCGTCCGCGACGAACAGCTGCGGATCGCGCTGGGCGGGCTCAACCAGTACGCGTTGCCGATCGGCGGGGTCGGTGCGTTCACGAGCCGGTGGGGCGCGGTCTCACGGCGGCGTGCGGTCTGCGGCACCGACGCGGTGCGCCGCGCTCCGTGCAGTGCCGACACCGCCGAGGTCACCGTACGGCGCGGAGTCGTGACGCGAGTCGGCGGTGCCATCGGGGCGGGGACCATCCCGGCCGGCACGACCGTGCTGGTCGGAAGGGAGGCGGGCGCCGATGTTCTGCGGCGGCTGCGGCCGGGCGACCGGGTGCGCGTCACGTACCGCCTGGACGGGCCTGGACACCTCCACTTCGCGGTGGGCGGCTTCGCGATCATGCGCGGAGGGACGGTGCCGCCGGGCCTGGACAACAGGGTCCTCGCCGCCCGTACGGCCGCGGGCATCAGCCGGGACGGCCGGCACCTGTACCTCGTCGTCGCGGATCGCCGCTCGGGTCTCAGCGTGGGCCTGACCCTCGCCGAACTGGCCGTGCTGCTCCGGCGGGCCGGCGCCGACGACGCGATGAACCTGGACGGAGGCGGCTCGTCCACCTTCGCGCTACGTGTCCCCGGCGAATCGGCGGTGTCGGTCCGCAACCTTCCCTCCGCCGGCGCCGAACGCGCGGTCGCCAACGGCATCGGTGTCTTCGTCCGGCCCTGACCACTGGCCCTGACCACCCGCCCTGAACACTGGCCCTGACCACCCGCCCTGACGTTGAACATGAACTTCCCTGACTGGCGGATAGGAAGATCTTGACGTCCGGTTTATGGTGGTGGATCACTGGGAGCGAAGGATTCGGAACAAAGGATCGATATGGGCATCCCCCTGCTCAGTGACATCCGCGACCAGGCCTCCGGCCTCGACCGCGACCAACGCAACGCGTTCCTCGCCGCCCTGCTGGGCTGGACGATGGACGCCTTCGACTATTTCCTGCTCATCTTCGTGATCACCGAGGTCGCGAAGGACTTCGGGACCTCCGTCGAGAAGGTCACCGTCGCCACGACGCTCACGTTGATCGCGCGGCCGCTGGGCGCATACCTGTTCGGCATCTGGGCGGACAAGGTCGGCCGGCGCATCCCGCTGATGGTCGACGTGCTGTTCTACTCGGCCGTGGAGTTCGTCTCCGGCTTCTCCACCTCGCTCACCATGCTCCTGGTGCTCCGGTTCCTCTACGGCCTGGGCATGGGCGGCGAGTGGGGGCTGGGCGCCTCGCTGGCCATGGAGAAGATCCCGGTCGCCAAGCGAGGGTTCTACTCCGGTCTGCTCCAGGTCGGCTACTCGATGGGCTATCTGGTCGCCGCCGTCGCGTACTTCGTCATCACGCCGATCTTCGGGTGGCGCGGGCTGTTCTTCTTCGGCGCCGTGCCCGGCCTCATCGCGCTGTACATCCGCTACCGTGTCGGCGAGTCGGAGGCGTGGGAACGCACGAACCAGCGCCTGCAGGTGACGCGCACGCCGCTGCGCAAGGTCTTCTTCGACCGCAAGGTGCTCACCCGGTTCTTCTACCTGGTGCTGCTCATGACGGCGTTCAACTTCATGAGCCACGGCACGCAGGACCTCTACCCGACGTTCCTCAAGAAGGGCCTGGGCCACTCCCCGCACTACGCCGTCTACATCGCGATCGTCTACAACATCGGCGCAATCCTCGGCGGTGTGCTGGTCGGCGCGCTGTCGCAGCGGTTCGGCCGCCGGCGGGCCATCGCCTCGTCGGCGCTGCTCGCCCTGCTCGTCGTGCCCCTGTTCGCCTACTCCAAGTCGACGGCCCTGCTGGCGCTCAGCGCGTTCCTCATGCAGTTCTTCGTCCAGGGCGCCTGGGGCGTCATCCCCGCACACCTCACGGAGATGTCCCCCGACGCCATCCGCGGCTTCTACCCCGGCGTTACCTACCAGCTCGGCAACCTGCTCGCCGCGGTCAACCTGCCGCTGCAGGAACGCCTCGCCAGCGCACACGGGTACCCGTTCGCCTTCGCGGTGGTGGTGGCCCCGACGCTCGTGGCAGTGATCCTGTTCAGCACGTTCGGCCGCGAAGCGCACAGCGTGGAGTTCGGCCGAGATCCGGTGGCCGTACCCGAGAAGACGTGAGGACGCCTCAGCCGCAGACCTTGATGCCCTGGATCGCCGATCCATGGCTCTGGAACGTGATCCGGGCGGTGTGGTGGACCCCGGGAAAGGTGATCACCCGGCGCGAGCACCTTGCGCCGCCAAGGCGCGCCGGACACCGGCCTTCTGCCGCATGGCCTCAATGACACCATTCGCGATGGCGCGTCACAATACGGTGACCGCTTCCGCCTCGGCGTTCGCTTATTTCATCGGGTGCGGCAACAATCGACCTTCACGACGATGGTGTCCGACGAAGGCCGAGGAGAGCGATGCACGAGGTGTGGCCCGGTACGCCGTACCCACTGGGCGCCAGCTGGGACGGCACCGGCACGAACTTCGCGCTGTTCTCCGAGGTCGCCGACCGGGTCGAGCTGTGCCTGTTCGACGACCGCGGCCGTGAGACACGCCTCGACCTGCCCGAGGTGGACGGCTTCGTCTGGCACGGCTACGTGCTGGCAGTCGGGCCGGGCCAGCGGTACGGCTACCGCGTGTACGGCCCGCATGACGCGAAGTCGGGTCACCGGTGCAATCCGGCCAAGCTGCTGCTCGATCCGTACGGCAAGGCGGTCGACGGCGAGCTCACCTGGCACGAGTCGGTCTTCTCCTACCACTTCGCCGCGCCGTCCCAGCTGAACACCGAGGACAGCGCCCCGTACATGCCGAAGAACGTCGTGGTCAACCCGTTCTTCGACTGGGGCGACGACCGCGCCCCGCGGACCCCTTACAACGAGACGGTGATCTACGAGGCGCACGTCAAGGGCCTCACCCGGCTGAATCGGAAGGTCCCGAAGAACCAGCGCGGCACGTACGCAGGCCTGGCCCATCCGGCGACGGTCGACCACCTCATCGACCTCGGCGTGACCGCGATCGAGCTGATGCCGGTGCACCAGTTCGTCAACGAGCACGCGCTCGTCGCCCGCGGGCTGTCGAACTACTGGGGTTACAACACGGTCGGGTTCTTGGCCCCGCACAACGCCTACTCCTCGTCCGGGCAGCTCGGCGAGCAGGTGCTGGAGTTCAAGGCGATGGTGCGGACGCTGCACGAGGCGGGCATCGAGGTCATCCTCGACGTGGTCTACAACCACACGGCCGAGGGCGACCATCTCGGGCCGACGCTCAGCTTCCGCGGCATCGACAACGCCGCCTACTACCGCCTCAGCGACACCGACCGGCGCTACAACCTCGACTACACCGGCTGCGGAAACAGCCTCAACGTCCGGCATCCGCATTCCCTGCAGCTGATCATGGACTCGCTGCGCTACTGGGTGATCGAGATGCACGTGGACGGGTTCCGCTTCGACCTGGCCTCCGCGCTGGCGCGGGAGTTCCACGACGTGGATCGGCTGTCCGCCTTCTTCGACCTGGTCCAGCAGGACCCGGTCGTCTCCCAGGTCAAGCTGATCGCCGAGCCGTGGGACGTGGGTGAGGGCGGCTACCAGGTCGGCAACTTCCCGCCGCTGTGGACCGAGTGGAACGGCAAGTACCGCGACTCGATCCGCGACTTCTGGCGCGGTGAGCCGGTGCTGCAGGAGTTCGCCTCGCGGCTGACCGGCTCCAGCGACCTGTACGCCGACGACGGCCGCCGGCCGCTGGCCTCGATCAACTTCGTCACCTGCCACGACGGGCTCAGCCTGCACGACCTGGTGTCCTACGACCACAAGCACAACGAGGCCAACGGCGAGAGCAACCGCGACGGCACCGACGACAACCGCTCCTGGAACCACGGCACCGAGGGCGAGACCGACGACCCGGAGATCCGCGCCCTGCGCACCCGGCAGAAGCGCAACTTCATCGCGACGCTGTTCCTGTCACAGGGCGTGCCGATGATCTCCCACGGTGACGAGCTGAGCCGTACGCAGCAGGGCAACAACAACGCCTACTGCCAGGACAACGAGCTCGCCTGGATGTCGTGGCGGACCGACGACGATCTCTCCGGTTTCGTCCGCCGGGTCTCGGAGCTGCGCGGAGCCCATCCGGTCTTCCGGCGCCGCCGGTTCTTCGAGGGCCGTACGCACGGCGGCGCCCTCGACGGCGAACGCGACATCGTCTGGCTGACCCCCTCCGGTGAGGAGATGGCGCAGTCGGACTGGCACACCGGCTACGCCCGGGCGGTCGCCGTCTACCTCAACGGCGACGCCATCACCGAGCCCGACACCCGAGGACAGCGGGTCCGTGACGACTCGTTCCTGCTGCTCCTCAACGCGCATTCGGAAAGCATCACCTTCCGCCTGCCGGACGAGGGGTTCGGCGAGCAGTGGGAGGTCGCCCTCGACACGGCCACCGAGCTGGTGGAGGACCGCGAGCCCGTCAAGGCGAACGAGGAGGTCCAGCTGGTCGACCGGGGGCTGCTGGTTCTGCGGCGGCTCAGCGGCGGCTCACCGTGATGGCGGTGAGCAGCACGAGCACGAACGTCAGCGTGGCCACCGCCCCGTGGGCCACGATCGCGACGAGGGGGAAGCCCTCCTCTCCGCCCCGCGCGTGCTTGCCTCCCGCCCCGCTCAGCCACCGCGTGAGCATGGCGAACCCCAGCAGCGCGACCAGCACCAGCGCGCCGAAGGCGCTCCACGCGTAGACGGACCTGTCGGTGAGCAGAAACGCCACCCACGTCGCCAGGGCCAGCACGCCGAGCGCGGGATGGCCGAGGAGCAACGCGACCGGATAGCGGGTGACCTTGGTGCCCTGCCGTCGCAGCCCTCCCTCGGACAGCCAGCGGACCAGCAGCCGCGTGCCCGCCACGGCGGTGAGCACCCACATCACTAATGCCGCGATCTCCATCGCATCTCCCCTTTCCGTTCCTCCGCTCCAAGAACAAGTCTTCCTGGAAAACCGCGATTTGATAAGCCGAACGCAGCCATCCCGTCGCAAGATGTGACGGAACCTTATGTGTCACCCTGGTTGTCATGCGCAGACTCGAACCGGCCGGCACCGCGGATCTCGCCGAGGCGTACGCCTATCCCGTCACCGAGCCCTGGTTGCGGGCCAACATGGTGGCCTCCGCGGACGGCGCCGCCACGCGCGGCGGGCTGACCGAGGGCCTCGGCGGCCCCGCCGACCGGCGGCTGCTGTCGCTCCTGCGGGCGCTGTCCGATGTCGTGATCGTGGGAGCCTCCACGGTCCGCGCCGAGGGGTACGGCCCGGTGCGGCCCCGCGAATGGTGGGGCGACCTGCGGAAAGGCCGGCCGCCCGTGCCCCCGCTCGCGATCCTCTCGCGCAGCCTCGACTTCGACTTCGACGCGCCCGTGTTCACCGAGGCGCTCACCCCGACGATCGTGGTCACCTGCCCGTCCGCTCCGGCCGAGCGCGTACGGGCGTGCGAGAAGCGCGCCGAGGTGATCGTCACGGGCGGAGAGTGGGCGGACGCCGGTGCCGCGCTGGACGCCCTCGCCGAGCGCGGGTTCGTCCGGCAGCTCACCGAAGGCGGGCCGCGGCTGCTCGCCGAGTTCGTCGCGGCCAGGCGCCTCGACGAGCTCTGCCTTACGATGAGTCCCCAGCTCACGGCCGGCGACGCGGCCCGCGTGCTCAACGGCCCGGCGATGGAGCCGATGCCGCTGCGGCTCGGCCATGTCCTGCAGGACGACGACTTCGTCTTCCTCCGATACGTAAGGGGGTGAGCTCATGGATCTGCCCGTGAGCCCGCCGGTCGCGCCGATGCTCGCCAAGGCCGTCAAGGAACTGCCGCGCGGCGACCTGCTGTACGAACCCAAGTGGGACGGGTTCCGTGCCGTCGTCTTCCGCGACGGCGACGAGGTGGACATCCGCGGACGCAACGGCAAGCCGCTCGGCCGCTACTTCCCCGAGCTGGTCGAGGGGTTCGCCCGTGAGCTGCCAGAGCGCTGCGTGCTCGACGGCGAGATCATCGTGCGGCAGGGGCACGTCCTGGAGTTCGAGGTGCTGCAGCAGCGCATTCACCCGGCCGCCTCGCGCATCAAGCTCCTGGCCGAGCAGACCCCGGCGTCCTACGTCGCCTTCGACATACTGGCGCTGGGCGGCGACTCGCTGATGGAGACGCCCTTCGGCGAACGCCGGGCCCGGCTCACCGAGGCGCTCGCGCACGTGAAGACGCCGGTCCACGTGACACCGGCCACCGACGACTACGACACGGGCCTGCGGTGGTTCCAGGAGTTCGAGGGCGCCGGGCTGGACGGGGTGATCGCCAAGCCGCTGGACGGGCCGTACGAACCCGACAAGCGCGCCATGTTCAAGGTCAAGCCGGAGCGCACCGCGGACTGCGTGGTGGCCGGCTTCCGCTGGCACAAGTCCGGGCCGATCGTCGGGTCGCTGCTGCTGGGCCTCTACGACGGCGAGCGACTGCAGCACGTGGGCGTGTCGGCGTCGTTCCCGATGAGCCGCCGCGCCGAGCTGGTGGACGAGCTGGCGCCGTACCGCATGACCGAGCTGGACGGGCATCCGTGGGCCGAGTGGGCCCGGCAGACCGACGCCACCGCCGACCGGATGCCCGGCGCGGTCACCCGCTGGAACGCCAAGAAGGACCTGTCGTGGGTGGCGGTGCGGCCGGAGCTGGTGTGCGAGGTCGCCTACGACCAGATGGAGGGGCGCCGCTTCCGTCACACGGCGCGGTTCCGCCGCTGGCGTCCGGACCGTACGCCCGAGTCCTGCGGCTATGACCAGCTGGAGGTGCCGGTGGCGTACGACCTGGACGACATTCTCGGCGGTTAGTCCTTGCGCGCCTTGCTGGGCTGCACGCGCTTGGGCTCGCCCTCCATCTTCGGGTAGTTGGGCGGGTACGGCATGTCGCCGAGGCCGTGGTCGCGCTCGTCGCGGTCGGCCCACTCCAGCAGCGGTTCGAGGGAGAACGCCTGGTCGTCGATGGTGGCGTGCAGGTCGCCGAGCTTGGCGAAGCGCTCCGGCATGGTGGCGATCGTGAAGTCGTCGGTCTCGACGTCGGGCAGCTCCTCCCAGGTCACCGGCGCGGAGACGGGAGCGTGCGGCTTCGGCCGGACGCTGTAGGCCGACGCGATGGTGCGGTCGCGCGCGGTCTGGTTGAAGTCGATTAAGACCTTCTCGCCGCGCTCCTGCGTCCACCAGGCCGTGGTGACCAGGTCGGGCATCCGCCGCTCGATCTCGCGCGCGAAGGCCAGCGCGCTGCGGCGTACCTCGGTGAAGGTCCAGCGCGGCTCGACGCGCAGGTAGACGTGCACGCCGCGGTTGCCGGAGGTCTTGGGAAAGCCGGTGAAGCCCAGCTCGCCGAGGATCTCGCGTACGGGGCCGAGCGCGACCTTCTTCGCGTCGTCGAAGTCGGTGCCCGGCTGCGGGTCCAGGTCGATGCGCAGCTCGTCGGGGTGGTCGACGTCGGACCTGCGGACGGGCCACGGGTGGAAGGTCACGGTGCCGAGGTTGGCCGCCCAGGCGATGTCGGCGAGCTCCACCGGGCACAGCTCGTCGGCGTGGCGGCCGCTGGGAAAGGCGATCCGCGCGGTCTGGATCCAGTCGGGGGTGTTCTTGGGGATCCGCTTCTGGAAGAACGCGTCGCCGCGGTTGTCCGCGCGCGTGGACAGCTTCGCCCCCTCGAACACCCCGCCGGGCCAGCGTTCGAGGGTCGTGGGCCGCTCGAAGAGCGCGCGCAGGATCCCGTCGCCCACCGACAGGTAGTAGTTGACCAGGTCCAGCTTGGTCTCCTGCCGAGCGGGGAAGTACACCTTGTCCGGGTTGGTGACCTTGACGACGCGGTCTCCGACCTGGATCTCCACGAAAGGGGACGCCATACGCGCACGTTACTCCAGCGGGCCGCCGATCTCCCGCGGCGGCCGGGCCGCGGAATGACGTCCCCCCGGCGATCGTTGACGAGGGCGTGACAGTGATACGGAAGAGCGACGACGAGTGGAAGGCCCAGCTCTCGCCCGAGGAGTACCACGTCCTGCGCGAGGCCGGCACTGAGGCTCCCTGGACCGGAGAGTACGTCTCCACCAAGACGGTCGGCGTCTACAGCTGCCGCGCGTGCGGCGAAGAGGTGTTCCGGTCGGAGACCAAATTCGACTCGCACTGCGGCTGGCCGAGCTTCTACCAGCCGTCGGAGTCCGACGCGGTGACCCTTCTGCAGGACGACAGCCTCGGCATGGTCCGCACCGAGGTCCGCTGCGCGAACTGCGGCTCCCACCTCGGCCACGTCTTCGAGGGCGAGGGTTACCCCACCCCGACCGACCAGCGCTACTGCATCAACTCGGTGTCCCTGCGGCACGAGCCGAAGCAGGAGGCCTGATCGTCCTTGGCCCTCGGATCGCCGGTGATCCGAGGGCTCGCGCATCGGTGCCCAGCGGCTCGGATGTTCGCTCGTGACCGACTGGGTGACCATTTCCTCCCTGACGACCGGCGCCGGCACGCTCGTGCTCGCGGCCGCGACGTTCGCGTCGGTGCGGTCGGCGAACCGCGCGGCGCGTACGGCCGAGCGCTCGCTGCAGGCCGGCCTTCGCCCGGTGCTGATGGCCTCACGGCTTGAGGATCCGACCGAGAAGATCATGTGGATGGACGGGTACTGGGGGCAGACGAAGGGCGGCCGGGCTCACGTCGACGTGACCGACGACGCCATCTACCTGGCCATCCCGCTACGCAACGTGGGGTCGGGCATCGCCGTGCTGCACGGCTGGCGCTCCTGCGCCGACCGTCTCACGGCCACCGAGCCGCCCCCGGCCGTGGAGCACTTCCGCCCGCAGACCCGCGACCTCTACGTCCCGGGCGATGGGCTCGGATTCTGGCACGGCGCCTACCGCGACGAAGAGCGGACCGATCAGGCGGACCTGGCCAAGGCGATCGAGAACAGCACTCCCCTCACCGTCGACCTGCTCTACGGCGACCACGAGGGCGGCCAGCGCACGATCAGCCGTTTCTCCGTGCTGCCCCACTCCAGCGGGTGGGTGTGCAGCGTCGTACGCCACTGGAACCTCGACCGGCACGATCCACGCTGAGAGCGGATCTGTCGGACACGCCTCAGGGCACCCGGCCGAGACGGCAGTCGTCGTGCGCGTCCATCTTGTTGGCCAGCACCTGGTAGCCGGCGTTCCGGTCGGCGTGCACGAACACGACCGGGATCCGGTCCCGTCCCTCGGCGTACGCCGCGGCGGTCTCGCACAGCGCGATGGCCGTCTTGGAGTCGGCCTCAGAGGCCGGCAGGTTGGTGTAGACACGCAGCATCGGCCCGGTCCAGACGGCCTCGGTGACGTGCGCCGCGTGGGCCGGGTCCCGACCCTGGTAGAACGCCAGCGCGGCCTGGTCGCCGGCGCGCCCCCCACGCGTGGGATGCCGCGGCACGGCGGCGGGCGCCGGAGCCGGCGCACCGGCCAGGGCGTTCGCCGCGGCG
>JAOPYG010000387.1 GCA_025964685.1 Actinoallomurus sp.
TTCGCGGTCAAGACGCCGATGTGGCCGCTGCACACCTGGCTGCCCGACGCGCACACCGAGGCGCCCACCGTCGGCTCGGTGCTGCTCGCCGGCGTGCTGCTGAAGATGGGGACGTACGGCTTCATCCGTGTCGCGGTGCCGGCGGCTCCGGAGGGCGCGCGCACCATGGCACCCTGGCTCGGCCTGCTCGCCGTCGTCGGGATCATCTACGGCGCGCTCGCCTGCCTGGCGCAGCGCGACCTGAAACGGATGATCGCCTACTCCTCGATCGGCCACATGGGCTTCGTGCTGCTCGGCATCGCGACGCTCACGCCGGTCGGCCTCAACGCCGCGCTGTTCGGCAACGTCGCGCACGGTCTCATCACCGGCCTGCTGTTCTTCGTCGCCGGCGCGATCAAGGAGCGGTACGGCAGCGGCGACCTGAACGTGATCGGCGGCGGAATGCTCGCCAAGGCGCCCTATCTCGCCTCGATCCTCACCTTCGCGGCGGTGGCGAGCCTCGGGCTGCCGGGGCTGGCCGGGTTCTGGGGCGAGATGCTGGCGCTGCTCGGCGCCTACCAGCCGCACACCGGCCTGCCGCGCGCGACGTTCGTGGCGTTCATGGCGCTGGGCGGGCTCGGCGCGGTCCTCACCGCCGCGTACTTCCTGCGCCTGCTCTCCCGGCTCACCCACGGTCCGGTCGCGGAGCGCTGGGTACGCACCCGCTTCGCCGACGTCCGCTCCTATGAGCTGCTCGCCTGGACACCACTGATCACGGCCACGCTGTTCATCGGGATCTGGCCGAAGACGCTCCTCAGCCTCACCGACGGCGCCGTACGCCTGCTCTTGGGGGGCCGATGATCCAGTCGATCGACTACCTCGCGATGCTGCCGACGCTGATCGTCGCGGTCGCCTCGGTCGTGGTGCTGATGGCCGACGCGTTCGGCGCGTCGCAGCGCATCTCAGGACTGCTCACCGTCGTCGCCCTGGCTGCGGCGGCGGTCGCGCTCGTGCCCGGCCACGGCCGTACGACCTTCTGCACCGGCTCGTCCTGTTCCTACGTCGCGGACGACTACGCCACGCTCTTCCAGGCGATCGTGCTCCTCACGGCGCTGGTCGTCGTGCTGCTGTCCCACGGTGAGATGCGCCGGTCGGCACTGCCGGCCGGGGAGTACCACTTCCTGCTGCTCGCCGCCCTCACCGGCGCGCTCCTGCTGGCCGCCGGCCGCGACCTGATCACGCTCGTGGTCGCGCTCGAGACGCTGTCGCTGCCGGTGTTCGCGCTGGTCGCCCTGCGCAGGCACGACGGCGTGGCGAGTGAGGCGGCGCTCAAGCTCTTCCTGGTGTCCGTCGTATCGTCCGCGGTGACGCTGTTCGGCATCAGCCTGGTGTACGGCGTGACCGGCGCGATGTACCTCGACCGCGTCGCCGTCGGGCTGGCTCACGTGCCGCCGGACCTGAAGCCGGTGGCGGCGGTGGGCGTCGTCGCGGTGATCGCCGGGTTCGGCTTCAAAGTCGCCGCGGTGCCCTTCCACTTCTGGGCCCCGGACGTCTACCAGGGCGCGCCGCTGCCGGTCGCGGCGTTCCTGTCGGTGGTGTCGAAGGCGGGCGGTTTCGCCGGCCTGACGCTGGTCCTCACCGTGGGCTTCTGGCCGCTCGGCGGCACATGGGGTCCGCTGATGGGCGTCCTGTCCGCGGCCACGATGACACTCGGCAACCTGGTCGCCCTGCGCCAGCACGACGCCGTACGCCTGCTGGCGTGGTCGTCGGTGGCACAGTCGGGTTACATGCTGGCGCCGCTGGCCGGCGGTTCACGGGTGCGCCCGCACGAGTGGATGACGGCCACCGCGGCGTACGTCGCCATGTACGCGATCATGAACATCGGTGCCTTCGCGGTGGTGACCGTCGTGGCCCGCCGCGGCCGGCGTGAGCTCGCCGACTACCGCGGCCTCGCCCGTGCCAATCCCGGCATCGCACTGGCACTGGCGTTCTTCCTGGTCTGCCTGGCGGGCCTGCCGCCTGGAGTCATGGGGTTGTTCGCCAAGGTCGTGGTCTTCAGGGCCGCGGTAGGCGGCGCGGCCACGTGGCTCGCCGTCATCATGGCGGTGAACACCGTGATCGGGCTGTACTACTACCTGGCCTGGGCGGTAAGGCTCTTCGCGCCGGCCGAGCAGCCGGGATCGGTGCGCGTCGGCCGGGCGGCCGGCATCGCGATCGCGCTCTCCCTGGCCGGGGCCGTGGTCGTGTCCGTGGCCCCTGAGCTGGTGCTCCACGCCGCGGCGCTCGCCGTTCCATAAGGGAACATTCCTCCAGGTCACCCCGTTCCTTAGAGGGGAGTCTGGGGAGGGTGTCAAGGTGCGGTTCAATGGCGTCCGTACGGCGGTTCTGCTCGTCGGTCTTTCGGCGTTGATCGTGCTTGTCGGCGGCGCGCTCGGCGGCCGCACCGGCCTCACCATCGCGGTCGTGATAGCGCTGGTCACCAACGGCGTCGCGTACTTCGCGAGCGACCGGATCGCGCTGTCGGCCATGCGCGCCCGTCAGGTCAGCGAGGTCGAACAGCCCGTCATCTACCGGATCGTCCGCGAGCTGTCCACGGCCGCCCGCCGCCCCATGCCGCGGCTCTACGTCTCGCCGACCGCGGCGCCCAACGCCTTCGCCACCGGCCGCAATCCGCGCAACGCCGCGGTGTGCTGCACGACGGGCATCGTCGAGATCCTCGACGAGCGTGAGCTGCGCGCGGTGCTCGCGCACGAGCTGTCGCACGTCTACAACCGCGACATCCTGATCTCCTCGGTGGCCGGCGCGCTGGCCGCGGTCGTCACCTGGGCCGCCACCCTGGCGTGGTTCCTGCCGTTCGGCAACTCCGACGACGACGACGGCGGTGTCCTCGGGGCGCTCCTGCTGCTCATCCTCGGCCCGATCGCGGCGACGATCGTGCAGCTGGCGATCAGCCGCACGCGCGAATACCAGGCGGACGCCTCCGGGGCCCGGCTCAGCGGTGACCCGCTCGCCCTGGCGTCGGCCCTGCGCAAGATCGAGAGCGGCACCCGGCAGTTGCCGCTGCCCGAAGACGGACGGCTCGCCTCGGTCAGCCACCTGATGATCGCGAACCCGTTCCGTGCCGAGGGCGTCGTGCGCCTCTTCTCGACCCATCCGCCGACCGGTGAGCGCATCGCCCGCCTGGAGCAGATGGCGGGCTACCGCCGCTGATTACTGCCGCTTCCGGCCATTAACCCCAGTGTTGACAGGGTGATGACTACGATCATCCGGCATGCGACGATCAACCGGACTGGCCCTGCTGTTCGCCGGAGGGGTGATCGCCGCTTCAGGCGTCGCCGTGCCGGCCCAGGCCGCTGTCAGCTCCCCGCCGGCGCGTACGGCCGCCGCCGGAGATCTGAAGACCGACCTCGACCAGATCCTGGCCGACAGCCGCCTGAGCGGGGCGACCGTCGGCGTGACCGTGCGGAACGCCGGGACCGACGAGGTCCTCTACTCGCGTAACGCGGACCAGCAGGTGGTCCCCGCCTCCAACAACAAGATCGAGACGTCTGCCGCGGCGTTCGGGATCCTCGGCACCGGCTACCGGTTCCACACCGACGTCTCCACCCGTGGCGGCAACCTCTATCTGAAGGGCACCGGCGACCCGACGCTGGGAGCCGCGGCGTTCGATCAGCTCGCCGCCGCGGTCGCGGCCAAGGGCGTCACGAAGATCAATGGCGACCTGGTCGCCGACGACACCTGGTTCGAGGGCCCGCGTGTCGGACCGGACTGGGACCCCACCGACTTCCCGTACTCCTACGCGGCCGAGATCTCCGCGCTGACCGTCGCCGCGGATGACGTCTTCGACGTGGGCTCGGTGGACGTCTCCGTCACGCCCACCACGGTCGGGCAGTCGCCGAGCATCGGCCTCAGCCCCGAGACCGGCGTCGTGACCATCGACAACCGGGCGACGACCGGCGCCGCCGGCTCGGCCTCCACGGTCTCGGTGGACCGTACGGTGGGCACCAACACGATCGTCGTCAGCGGCTCCATCCCGGCGGACGGCGCGAAGTTCGATGACCTGGCCACGGTCCAGGACCCCGCGCTGTACGCCGCGGACGTGTTCCGGCGCGCTCTCACGGCCCACGGCGTCACCGTCGCAGGCGCGACGGAGCACGGCACGACACCGAAGGCGGCCAAGGTCGTAACAACCCGGCGGTCGATCCCGCTGTCACAGATCGCGACGCCCTTCCTGAAGCTGAGCAACAACATGATCGCCGAGATCCTCGTCAAGGCGATCGGGCACAAGGTCACCGGGCACGGAAGCTGGACCGCTGGCCTGCCCGTGATCGCGAAGTACCTCAAGACGCTCGGCGTCGACACCTCACAGGTGAACCAGACCGACGGCTCGGGACTCGGACACACGAATTACACGACGGCCACGCAGATCAGCAACGTGCTGAAGGCGGCGCAGAGCAAGAGCTGGTTCCCGGTCTTCTACGACGCCATCCCGATCGCGGGCCGGCCTGACAAGCTCGTGGGCGGCACGCTCCGGTCGCGGATGGCCGGCACCCCGGCCGCCGGGAACGTCCACGCCAAGACCGGCACGCTGACCGGCGTCTCGGCGCTGTCGGGGTACGTGGAGGACCCGAGCGGCCAGCGGCTGATCTTCTCGATCGTGTTCAACGGCTACAAGGGCGGCGCCCCGACGGACCTGCAGGACAAGATCGCCATCCGGCTCGCCGGCGGCGCGAACACGACCGCGGTGATGTCTTCCGCGCGCCGGTCCCCGCAGGACCTCGAGTGCTCCTGGACCCGTACCTGCTAACCGTCGTTCAAGGTGTGGTGAGGATCAGCGGTCCGTCCGCGGTGACCGCGACGGTGTGCTCGAAGTGGGCGGCGCGACTGCCGTCGGCGGTGGCGATCGACCAGCCGTCCGCGAGCGTACGGCCGGCGTCGCCGCCGCCCTCGATGAGCATCGGCTCGATCGCGATGACCAGTCCCTCCCGCAGGCGCATGCCGCGTCCGGGACGGCCGGTGTTGGGCACGTGAGGGTCCTCGTGCATGGCCGTGCCGATGCCGTGGCCGCCGCAGCCCTCCAGCAGGCCGTACGGGCGGGCGGTCCGCTCGACCGCGTGGGAGACGTCGCCGAGCCGTGCGCCCGGGACGGCCGCGCCGATCGCCGCGGACAGCGCCTCGCGGGTGGTCGCCATCAGCCGGTGCGCCGCGTCGTCGACCTGACCGACAGGTACGGTCACCGCGGCGTCGCCGTGGTAGCCGCCGACCTCGGCGCCGCAGTCGATCGACAGGACGTCGCCGTCCTTGACCGTCCGCACGTCGGGGATCCCGTGCACCACGACGTCGTTGACCGACAGGCACAGCGTGGCCGGGTACGGGGTGGGGGTGAAGCGCGGGTGGTAGTCCAGGAACGACGAACGCGCGCCGTGCTCCCTGATGCAGGTGGCGGCGATCGCGTCCAGCTCGGCCAGGGCGACGCCGGGCTCGACCGCGTCCGCGACGCGTCGCAGGGCAACGCCGACGATCCGTCCGGCCTCGCGCATCCGGTCGAGCTCCGCCTGGTTCTTCAGAGTCACCATGGGTAGATTTTAATACCAGTCATATAATCTCTGTCCAT
The DNA here is from genome assembly GCA_025964685.1 of Actinoallomurus sp. Classification (GTDB taxonomy): domain Bacteria; phylum Actinomycetota; class Actinomycetes; order Streptosporangiales; family Streptosporangiaceae; genus Actinoallomurus. The sequence continues at coordinate 5,594 of JAOPYG010000387.1, forward strand.
GGTGCGCACCCCACTGACCGAGGACCAACGCGACCGCGGCCGGGCCCTGGGCCAGGTCCTGCGGGCGGCACGTGGCCCGCGCACGGCGGCGTCCGTCGCCGCCGAGGCCGGCATCTCCCTCGACACCCTGCGCAAGATCGAACGCGGCGCCATCGCGGCACCGGCCTTCTTCACCGTCTCGGCGCTGGCCGGCGCCCTCGGCCTCGACCTCACCGAACTGGCCCGGCGGCTGTCCCCCGAGGACGGCTCCCGCCTGGCCGGGTGATCATGCCCGACTCGCGTGAGGTCCTGGCCCGGCCCGCACCTCCGCCGGACCTGACGCTGCCCTACGGCCCGCACCGCGACCATGTCATCGACGTACGGCTGCCGGCGGGAGCCTCGGGACCACTCGTGGTGATGCTCCATGGGGGCTTCTGGCGCTCCGCGTACGACCGCACGCACACGGGACCGCTGACGAGCGCGCTGGCCGCGGCCGGATATGTGGTCGCGACCCCGGAGTTCCGCCGCACCGGTCAGGAGGGCGGCGGCTGGCCGGGCACCTTCGACGACGTCGCCGCGGCGCTGGACGCCGTGCCCGGTCTGCTGGCGCCGTACGCCCTGGATCCGCCCCTGGTGGTCGGCCACTCGGCCGGCGGACACCTGGCGCTGTGGGCCGCGACCCGCCCGGAGGCGCGGATGAGTGCCGTCGTCTCCCTGGCGGGCTGCGCGGACCTGGTCATGTGCAGCACCCTCGACCTGGACGACGGCGCGACCGACCTGCTCCTCGGCGGTACCCCGGACACGGTGCCCGACCGCTACGCGCTGGCCGACCCGGCCCGGCTGCCCACGCCCGCCGTACCCGTCACCCTCCTGCACGGCACCGCCGACGAGCGCGTACCGATCGCGGTCTCACGCTCGTACGCCGAGCGCACCGGAGCTCCGCTGCGGGAACTGCCCGGCACGGGACACTTCGCGCTCATCGACCCGCTGTCCCCGGTGTGGCCGCGCGTGTTGGAGGCGCTGCCGCGCTGATGCTCGCTCAGAGTTCGTGGCCGTCGTCGGATGCGGCGAGCGGTGCTCGGACGTGAGGTTCGCGTCCGAAGAGCTCGATGGTGGCCGTTCTCTGGTCGCCGGGGGACCCGGCCGAGGGCATAGACCAGGTCGAGACGGTTTCGAAGGCCCAGGCCGCCGGATGTCCGGTTGACCTGGGCCTTCGGGGTGCTTCGGGTGTGCCCTGACGGCATCGCCGTACGGTGGCGGTTCAGTGCCGGTGCGTCACCGATAGTTCGTGAACTGGAGGGCGACGTCGAAGTCCTTGCCCTTGAGCAGCGAGATCACCGTCTGCAGCTCGTCCTTCTTCTTCGAGCTGACCCGGAGCTCATCGCCCTGGATCTGCGCCCGCACACCCTTCGGGCCCTCTTCCCGGATGATCTTGCCGATCTTCTTGGCGTCCTCCTGGGAGATGCCCTCCTTCAGCCCGACCGAGAGCTTGTAGATCTTCCCGGACAGCTTCGGCTCCCCGGCGTCGATCGCCTTGAGCGAGACACTCCGCTTGACGAGCTTGTCCCTGAGCACGTCGAGAACGGCGTTCGCCCGCTCCTCACTGTTGGCCTGAACCTCGATAGCCTCCCCGGACCACCGGATCCCCGCGTCCACGTTCCGGAAGTCGAACCGCGTGGAGATCTCCTTGGACGCCTGGTTCAGCGCGTTGTCCACCTCCTGGCGGTCGAGCTTGGAGACGATGTCGAAAGAGCTTTCCGCTGCCACGTTGCCTGTCCTCACAGAGAATGACGATCTCAACGACAGAGTAGTGAGACCTCGCCCCACACGCCCCCTTCGGCACCAGCACGGGGGGGAATCCGATGTCACCCTGGCGTTGAGAGTCCGCTATCCTTCTGAACGTCGTTACGGACGACGTGACGGCGGGTTGCCCGAGTGGCCAATGGGAGCGGACTGTAAATCCGTCGGCTTAGCCTACCCAGGTTCGAATCCTGGACCCGCCACCCTCCTAGAACCGGCCCCCGACCAGCATCAATGCGGTCTGGGGCCGTTCTGGTTCTTGATCACCATATGCAGCCAGATGCCACCGAAAGCGGCTGTCGGCCGCTGGTCGCGGGATATACGCGGGATGGAAATCGGCGCGTTCTCGCAGGTCGTACCCAA
>JAOPYG010000414.1 GCA_025964685.1 Actinoallomurus sp.
ACCGGGGACCCGTGTCCTTGGGGTGAATCCGTGGCGTATGACCGTCGCGGTAGGGCTACTCCGGCCCGAACCCGCCAGCTAACCCGGTAGGCGCAAGGAGAGGAGTTCCATCCATGGCGTCTTCGCATTCGCGCCTCCGCCCGCCTGGCCGGCTCGGGGGTGTCGCGGCCCTGACCGTCGCGGCCGCCCTGCTGCTGCCAATGGCCCCCGCGGACGCGGCCCCCAAGCCCTCGGTCGCGACCGCCAAGAAGGAACTCAAGAAGCTCAACAGCCAGGTCGACAAACTCGTCGATCGCTACAACAAGGCCAAGTCCCAGCTGGATGCGACGAAGAAGCAGCTCAACGCCCTGAACAAGGCGGTCACGGCCGAGCAGCGCGTCTACCAGGGACTGCACGCCCGGGTGGCGCAGATAGCCGCGGCCGCCTACAAGAACGGCACCCTGGACTCCACCACCGCGCTGCTCGCCTCGAAGAACCCCGACACGGCGCTGAACCAGATGTCGGCGTTCACTCACCTGTCCGACAACCGCGGCAAGGAGCTGAAGGCGTTCCTGGACTCGACCCAGCGACTCCGCCGCGAACAGGCCCAGGTCCAGTCCGCGCTCGAGGCCGTCGCTCGGATCACGTCGGGTCTGAGGAAACAGAAGGCCACCGTGCAGAAGGCCATCAACAAGCAACGAGCCCTGCTGATCAAGGCCGGTGAGCTGGTCAGCCCCGGTACCGGCAGCGGCGCGACCTACAACGGCCCCGCCTCAGGATCGGCGCGGGCGGCGCTGCAGTACGCCTACGCCCAGCTCGGCAAACCCTACATCTGGGGCGGCACCGGCCCCAAGGGATACGACTGCTCCGGGCTGACCATGATGTCCTGGCGGGCCGCCGGCGTCAGCATCCCCCGCGTCGTCCCCGACCAGTACAACGCCACCCGCCACGTAGCCAAAGCGAATCTGCAGGCCGGCGACCTGGTGTACTTCGACAACATGGGCCACGAAGGCATGTACGTCGGCGGCGGCCGGTTCATCCACGCCCCCCACACCGGCAGCGTCGTGAAGTTCGACAGCATGTCCAACCCCTGGTACATCTCGCACTATGTGGGCGCCAGCCGCCCCTGACGCGAACTCCCATGCCCGGAAGACACGCTCGAGCCGGCAAGAACCACGACCACCGATCAGGGATCCGGCTCGGCGCATTTCCCCCTTTGGTCGCGGCCGCGACATTCGCCATCATCGGCCTGGACTGGGGCGGCGTACTTGTCGCCTTGGTGATCGTCGCCAGCGTTGTGATCACCGGTCTGCGCGGCGCACGCTGACCGCGAGGCCCGGGGCCGGCCGGACTCCGCGCGCGGATGTTCTCTGCTGCGACGAGGTCGGGATGACGTGGAATCGTTCGAAGCAGGAGACGCTGAGCTTGCCGATCTACGCTGTGGCGTTGCTGATCCCTGACGACTACACCTCAGATCAGGAATGGAACTGGCGGTACGGGATGCGTGCATCCAGGAGTTCGGGCCCGGCGGTCAGGATCGCGCGCGGAGGGCTGGAGGTGGTGACGACGGGTGGCCGCGATACGTGACGGCGCACAGAACTCACGGGACGCCTACCGGATGACCCGGCTCGGCGTGGAGACGCTGACGTCCGGCTGCGCCGTCAAGGGCGACACCGTCAGCAGCGTCGGCAAGCCGCATTGAAGGTGAACGTCCTGCACATCCTGGGAGCGGCGCTCTTCCTGACCGGACTGGCCGGGCTGGTAGTGCTGGCCTGGTACGTGATCGGCCATCCCGGCGATCCCCGCAGACGTGGGCGGGGGACTCGGCGGCGGCATACCCACCGCCGTCGGCGGCGGGAGTCTGTAGGTGGCGGCTCTCAATGGGACTAAGGGGCGGCAACCTCCGTACGTCTTATGCGTACAGATCGTCTACGTCCTCGATGTTGCTGCAGCTCGCACCCTCACGGCGCCTCCCGGCAAGAACGTTGCCCCGCCGGTCAGCTCAGGAAGGCGCCCGCCGAACCTCACCTCGGCGTCGCATCGCGTCGCTTCCCTCTCGGCCCAGGAGAATGAATCCGAGCGCGTACAGCATGGCGCCGCCGACTTCGAAGATCTAGTCGCGGCCACACCGAACCGCGTTCCCCACCTCAAGTTCAGTACGGCTAGCCGCGGCGTATCAGTCGCCCGACGGCCGCCATCATCTCGGTGGCCATCTCCTCGGAGCGGCCCTCGATGGCGGCGTCCTTGACGCAATGCCGGGCGTGGTCGTCGAGCAGGCCGAGGGCGACCTTGTCGAGTGCGGCCTGGATCGCGGAGATCTGGGTGAGGACGTCGATGCAGTAGCGATCTTCCTCGACCATGCCCTGCACACCCCGCACCTGGCCCTCGATACGGCGCAGCCGGGTCTGCAGCTGTTCCTTGGTCGCGCTATAGCCGCGGGTCGGCGCGGTCCGGGCTTCCGCTGTCGTCATGCCTTCACCATAGCAAACCCCCCAGGGGTATGTTATCGTCCGAATCAACTTACCCCCCGGGGGTACCAAGCGAAAGTCATCGATTCTGACCCCATTCGAAGCAGAGACGGGAAACCGCGATGAACACACCGACCAGACTCGGCGTCTTCGCACTCGGGCTGGCAGCCGTGTTCGGCGCGACCTTCGGGGCCGGTCACCTGACCGGCCCCATGGGGGCCGACGCCGAACAGAGCCCGATGGCCGCGCACGGCATGGACCACAGCGGTCAGGACATGAAGGGCGGCGCCCAGCCGGGAGGGCTGCTGGTCTCCGAACACGGCTACACCCTCACCACCGTGCCCACCGCTGACGGCGAATTCGCCTTCCGGATCACGGGGCCGGACGGGCGAGCGGTGACGGCATTCGATACCGAGCACGACAAGCGGATGCACCTCATCACCGTCCGCCGGGACCTGTCCGGCTTCCGGCACGTGCACCCCCAACTGGACGCCGACGGCACCTGGCGGATCGCCTCCCCCATGAACGAGCCGGGCACCTACCGGGCGTTCGCCGACTTCAAGCCCACCGGCGCCGAACCACTCACCCTCGGGATCGACAGAATCGTCGCAGGCGACGCTACGCCGAAGCCGCTGCCCGCACCGGCCGCGACCGCGTCGGTCGACGGCTACACCGTCGCGTTGAACGGCACACTCGAGGCAGGCCGGACCAGCAGACTCGACCTGACCATCTCACGTGACGGCAGGCCGGTCACCGACCTGCAGCCCTACCTCGCCGCGTACGGGCACCTAGTGGCACTGCGCGAGGGCGACCTGGCCTACCTTCACATCCACCCGGACGGCGCAGCCGGCGACGGCCGGACCAAGGCCGGACCGGCCATCACCTTCTACGCCGAGGTGCCCACCGCCGGGACCTACCGCCTCTACCTGGACTTCCAGCACGACGGCAAGGTGCACACCGCGGAGTTCACCAACGGGGCCGGCAGCACCGAAAAGCCGGGCACCGCCGGAACAGCCGACGATCACCAGCACTAGGTCCCAGCCAACCCGCACTAGGAGGGGCGATGACGAGCACCACCACGAGCACGACCCCCGATCGGGTCGAGCTGGCGATCAGCGGCATGACCTGCGCATCGTGCGCGAACCGTATCGAAAAGCGGCTCAACAAACTCCAGGGAGTGACCGCGATCGTCAACTACGCCACCGAGAAGGCCAGTGTCAGCTTCGAGCCCGGCATCACCCCGGACGACCTGATCGCCCAGGTCGAGAAGACCGGCTACACCGCAAGCCTCCCGGCTCCCCCCGAGCCGACCGAAGAGGCGAACGCGGAGGACGCCCCCGTACGGGCGCTGCGCGATCGGCTGGTCATCAGTGCTCTGCTGGCCGTCCCGGTGATCCTGCTGGCGATGGTTCCGGCGCTGCAGTTCACCTACTGGCAGTGGGCGTCGCTGACGCTGGCAGCGCCGGTGCTCGTCTGGGGCGCATGGCCGTTCCACGCCGCGGCGTGGAAGAACCTCAAGCTCGGCGCGGCGACGATGGACACGCTGGTCTCCCTGGGCACCATCGCAGCGTTCGGCTGGTCGCTGTACGCGCTGTTCATCGGCGACGCCGGCGAGCCCGGCATGCGGCACCCGTTCACCTTCACCATCGAACGCACCTCCGGCGCGGGCAACATCTACCTGGAGGTAGCCGCCGGAGTGACGGTGTTCATCCTCGCCGGCCGATACTTCGAGGCGCGTTCCAAGCGACGCGCCGGAGCCGCGCTGCGGGCACTGCTGGAAATGGGCGCCAAGGACGTCGCCGTGCTGCGCGACGGCCGTGAGGAACGCATCCCGGTCGACCGGCTGAAGGTCGCCGACCGCTTCGTCGTACGGCCGGGCGAGAAGATCGCCACCGATGGGCTCATCGTCGAGGGCGGCTCAGCGGTGGACGCCGGCATGCTCACCGGGGAGTCCGTACCTGTGGAGGTCGGCGTCGGAGACACCGTCATCGGCGCCACCGTCAACGCGGGCGGCCGCCTCCTCGTCGAGGCCACCAAGATCGGCGCCGACACCCAGCTCGCCCAGATGGCAAAACTGGTGGAAGAGGCGCAGAACGGCAAGGCGCAGGTGCAGCGCCTCGCCGACCGCATCTCCGGGATCTTCGTGCCGATCGTCATCACCCTCGCGGTGGCCACCCTCGGGTTCTGGCTCGGCACCGGAGGATCCGTAGCTGCGGCCTTCACCGCCACCGTCGCGGTCCTCATCATCGCCTGCCCCTGCGCGCTCGGACTCGCGACACCCACCGCACTGCTGGTCGGCACCGGGCGCGGCGCCCAACTCGGCATCCTCATCAAGGGCCCCGAAATGCTGGAGTCCACCCGCAAGATCGACACGATCGTGCTGGACAAGACCGGCACCGTCACCACCGGCAAGATGACCCTCACCGACGTCATCACCGCAGACGGGCAGGACCCGGATCAGGTCCTGCGGCTGGCCGGCGCGCTCGAGGACTCCTCCGAACACCCCATCGCCCAGGCAGTCGCCAAGGGCGCCGTACAGCGGACCGGCACGCTGCCCCAGCCTGAGGACTTCGCGAACATCGAGGGCCTCGGCGTGCAAGGCATCGTGGACGGCCACGCCGTCCTGGTCGGCCGTACGCGACTGCTCGAAGAGTGGTCCCAGCGCCTGCCGGTCGAGCTGGAGCGCGCCAAGACGGCGGCCGAAGCCGACGGCAAGACGGCGGTCGCGGTCGGGTGGGACGGTGAGGCACGCGCGGTCCTGGTCGTCGCGGACACGATCAAGGACACCAGCGCCGAGGCCGTCACCCGGCTTCGCGGGCTCGGCCTGACGCCCGTGCTGCTGACCGGTGACAACGAGGCAGCGGCCCGCGCGGTCGCGGCCGAGGCCGGCATCGACGAGGTCATCGCCGAGGTGCTGCCCGCCGACAAGGTGGACGTCGTCAAACGACTGCAGGCCGAGGGCAGGACCGTGGCGATGGTCGGAGACGGCGTCAACGACGCCGCTGCCCTGGCCCAAGCCGACCTGGGCCTTGCCATGGGCACCGGCACGGACGCGGCGATCGAAGCCGCCGACCTCACCCTCGTACGCGGCGACCTGCGCGCCGCCGCCGACGCCATCCGCCTCTCCCGCCGGACGCTCGCCACCATCAAGGGCAACCTGTTCTGGGCCTTCGCCTACAACATCGCTGCCCTGCCCCTGGCCGCCGCCGGCCTGCTCAACCCCATGCTCGCCGGCGCAGCCATGGCATTCTCCAGCGTCTTCGTCGTCAGCAACAGCCTGCGGCTACGCCGCGCCAACGTCGCCCAGTGAAGGCAACCAGGAACTCCGGCCCCGTCTCATCATCGGGGCCGGAGCCGGGCTCGTCTTGATGTGGTTCGGGTGATCGCGTCCTGTGGGGCGTCAAGGACCCCTACGGCCGCCAGACTGCGCGGTGTCCTGCGCACGCTGCCGGACCTTCTCTGCTTCCTCAACCGCCTCGCCGCCGACCGGCCCTGCCTGCGCGGGGCGTAAGCATGGGGCGACACCACGGAGGGCTGCCCCATGCTCACACCCATGTTTACTGGGCGAACGCGGCGATCAGCGCGTCCCGCTGCCGGGCGCCCAACCCGCCAACCCTGCGCCCATCATCTACGCCGGCCTCAGCCATGGCCTTCTCGGCCCCGACCTTGCCCACGCCGGGCAGCGCTTTCAGGAGCTGGGCAACACGGGTCTTCTTCGCGGTGTCGTCATCACGGTCGAGCACGGCCGCGAGGGTCAACTTGCCCTGCTTAACCTCATTGAGCATCGCGGTCCGTGCAGCGCGCGCCTCGGCTGCCTTCGCCAGCGCTGCCTCGCGCTGCTCGGGCGTCATCGTCGGCAGAGCCATTCAAGTTCTCCCTACGGTGGGTGGATTGCTTGCCCGCCGGACGGCGGACGGGCCGCCATCATGCCGGGTGGGACCGACAGCACCACCACTCCCACCGACGTATCGGTGATCCTTGGCGTGTGCCGGCGGCACGCGCATGGAGGCGAGATCACCGGTCCAGCCATCGCTTCACCCCGCCGGCAGCTTCCTCGGTTGCTGCTGGCGAACCTGTGGTTCCGACCGTGGACGATCGAGCTGCTTTTCGTCCTGCTGCCAGTGGTGACGAGGCCTCCGAGCCGACGAATCGAAACAGACAAGGCGAGTGGCATACAACCTCACGATCTCCTACACTCCGTCAGAGTGTCGGTCGTCGTCTGCTTCACACGACCACGATCGACCCGCCCAATCCCCATCGGGGAGTCGGCAACCCGAATTTCTTGGGATGACTCCGCAGCGCGCCGCGCTCGGTGGGACACCTTCGGCCCGAACCCCACAGCTAACCCGGTACGCGGTTAAGGAGAGGAGATCACGCCGTGGCGACCTCATACTCGCGACATCGGCGCTCCGACCGCACGGCTGGCCCGGCAGCCCCTGCCATCACCGCACCTCAGGTTGAATCCGGCCCCCTGAGGTGCGGCCGACCGCCGGTCGCAGCTCTCGCGCGGAGGGTTCCCGGCAACCCCAGTCGGGGGGAACTGGCGCACTTTGGTCAGTGGCCGCCGGTTCCCCCCGGCGCCAACGCAGCGAACCTGACTGACGTGCTGAGTAACACCGCTAACTGCGGCCGGCCCACAGGGAAAGCATGCTGAGTAACCCACTCAATGGCGAGAGACGCCGCCCTGCAGATGGTCAGCCCATGGCTCACCCTCCAGAGTCGGGGTCTACGGTGGATCCTTGTCTGATCGATGGGACGGGAGCCGCGATCGCACGATGGGGTCTTGCCGGGACGACCCTGAATCGCATCGCCGCGGAGGCGGACATGGGGCGGGCCACCTTCTATCGTCGCGGCGTTACTCAAGACCAGTTGGTCGCCGCGCTCATCGGGAAGGTGACCGAAACATTCCGGGCCGCGCTGTGGCCCGTCATCAACGGGACAGGCACCGGGGCCGAACGTCTGCGCGCGGCCCTGGAGGTGATGTGCGCCACTGCCGACAGACATCTCTATTTGCTGGCCGGGATGTTCCTCGCGCGGGGCGAGGTGTTCGACAGGCCCGACCTCGAGACGCTCACCGCGGATGCCTTTGCCGAGCCGTTCGAACACCTCCTCCAGGACGGAGCCGCCGACGGAACGCTACGCGACGTGCCACCGACCATGACGGCCACCGTTCTGTTCAACACGGTCGGCTTGGGCTATGTCAACCTCCGCACCGAGCACCACTGGGATTCTGAGACCGCCCGGCGATCAGTGATCGACCTTGTTCTGCACGGCCTCCTCACCTCGTAGCCGGTCGGGCGCCCGGGCCCTGCATGCCAGATCGCCGCAACCGGTCGCGGCATGGCCTCAGACACGAATAGCCCTTAGCTGGGGTCTGTCCAACGTTCACGTTCGGTGTAACTCGAGTTGAAAGGGTTACTTGCGTCCGGCGGCCAGGCGGCCGTCGAAGGCGTTACGCGCCGGCTTCCAGCGCATCGTCCACCGTTTACGTCCGGCGCCGGCGGGGTCCAGGCTCATCACTGCCATGTATACGCACTTCAAGGCGGCCTGCTCGTTGGGAAAGTGGCGTGGGCTTTGCCCGGTGACGCTGGCTCATCCGGGGCCCGATGAGCCAGCGGCCGTCGTTATCGACCGGGCCCTACTCACCCACAGCACTCACCTCAGCGACAGCATCGGGCTCAGGGCCAGCGAACAACGAGGCATGTACTCGGTGTCTGCTCGTACGCAGCGGTATAACCCGGAAGCACGCGGCACCGCAGTAGAGTCGTTGAGCGGGGATAGAGCAATGGGCGCGGACCAAATGGCCTGTAGCGGCACCAAGCGTCATCGTCCGGCACGCCCTTCCCCAGATCGAACCCGGTAATTCCTCCACAGCTGTGGCTTTTAATCCACAGCTTCATCCGCGCAGGAGCTCCAGGAACTCTGCAGGTGACCGGTCAGGTCCCAACTGCGATCTCCAGCTATAGATGGCGGCTCTCCACTGTTGTTGGCGGGTGGGGTGTTGGCCGGGTCCAGAGGGTGAGGTCGCTGCTGGTGGCCACTGCGAGGGTGAGGCCCGAGGGAGAGAATCCGGCGGCGCGGAGTGTCGAGTAGTCGGAGTGGAAGATGTGCCACCAGTCGTCTCCAGGCGGCCCTTTGTGGAGACCGCCGTCTGCGGATAGCAGGACGCGGTGGTGTGGCCACTCAGGGCTGACGACTTCCAGGGCCCAGCCGTCGGGGGTGGTGGTGTGGAGGCCGCCGCCGAACAGGCCGGCGATGCGCACTGGAGCTCCGGTGATGGGTCCGAGCCCGGGGCAGGTGAGGTCCGGGGTTGCGTCAGGGGTGCTGGTGTCGGGGTCTGGATCACGATCTCGGGCGATCTTCTCGCCGGTGACAGCGTCGAAGAGTCCGTGGCCATCGTGGGAGACGACCATGACCAGGTCGCGTCCGTTGTCCGGGTGGACGGCGAAGCCGATGCCCAGCAGGCCACCGATGGGCGTTCTGCTGTCCAGCACCGGTTGCCAGGGTGCCGGGGCTGTCATGACGGGAGCAGCCAGATAGCGCTCGCGCAGCTGCTGCTGATACTCCGAGATCAACAAATCTCCCTCGACCGGATCTTCACTATCACCGCCGCTCTCAGAGTGCCCAGACGCTGCCGACAACGACATCGGCCCGGCCATGCCCCGAGCGTGATCATGCACGAGTCCGCCAAGTAAAGCTGGGCATCCCCGCCAACTGAAGTCGGGAACTGGAGAATCACGAGCTCAATCTGTCCCCAGCCGCCATCTACAGCTGGGGGTCGCACCAGCGGTGTGCCTGATTTGATCTTGATGCCCTGACTGTCGATCATGGTGGGTGTCCGCCGAGCTGCCGTCTTATGAGGAGCTCGCGGCGCTGGTGGTGGAGTTGCGGGCCGAGGTGGCCGCGTTGCGGGATGAGAACGCTGGGCTACGGGCGCAGCTAGGTCAGAACGGCCGGAGCTCCTCCAAACCGCCGTCGTCGGACGGGCCGGCCAAGCCGGCACCGAAGTCGCTGCGGGCCAAGAGCCGCCGGCGGTCGGGAGGACAAGCCGGGCATCGAGGACAGACGCTGTGTCAGGTCGCTGATCCGGATCGGCGACGACGTCATGTTCCGCACCGGTGCCGTGGCTGTGGCGCGTCGAACAGCTCGGGGAACTTCCCGTCTCGGTCCCGGATCAAGAACCGGGCCTGGCATCCGGCGTCCTGAAGGTCCATGACCAGGTTCCTGGCGGCCCGTGTCACCCAGGACGCACACGGATGCGCCGTCGCACCCAGCACCCGGATCCGCCGCGAGTGGTGCTCGATCACCGCCAGCACGAACATCCACGCCCCGGACAAGGTGACCGTTTACAAGAAATCACACGCCAAGAGGGCCTCTGCCTGGGAGCGGAGGAAATCAGCCCAGGTCGTGGAGGAGCGTTCCGGGCGCGGGATCGATGCCGGCGTCCTTGAGGATCTCCCACACCGTGGAAGGCGCCACCTTCACCCCGAGAACGAGCAGCTCGCCATGTACGCGCCGGTACCCCCACCCGGGGTTTCCCGGACAAGGCGAAGCACCAGGGCGCGGATTGAACGCACGGTCGGCGGCCGGCCTGGCCGCTTGGGTTTCGACCGGGCCGCGTGACGCTCCCTGATCAGGTCGCGGTGCCAGCGCAGCACAGTGTCCGGACGTACCAGCAACCGCATCCGGCGAAGCGTCTGTGGTCTCAACCGGCGCAGCAGTGCCGCCAGCAGGGCTCGGTCCGGCGGGGTGAACCGTACCTTCCTTTCGCCTAGTTGGCGTTCCAGTACAGCGATCTGATGACGCAGGACCAAGATCTCAGTGTCCTTGTCCCGATCGCTCGCGGGAAGAAGACGCATGACCGCGAATGTGTTCGTCACCGTCAAGTAGGCCAATCGCAAAAGCACAGTCGCGAATCATGCCGTGGCGATCGCTTCGCCGTGACCGTTCCCGGGGTCGAGTTCTCGGACCGACAGGGTCAGTACCCCTTCTCGCTTGAATAGAGGTTCCGGAGGGGCTGGCCGTCGAGCCACCGGCGAAGGTTCTCGCAGAAGAGGTCCGTCAACATGACGTTCTCCACGTCGACGGTAGAGGCGGAATGGGGGGAGATGATCACGTTGGGCATGCCCCATAGGGGCGAGTCCTGAGGCAACGGCTCCACGGTGACGACGTCCAGACACGCGCCACCGAGGTGGCCATCGGCAAGAGCCTCGATCAAGGAAGGTTCGTCAATGACCGGCCCGCGGGCGAGATTGACCACGATCGCCCCAGCGGGTAGGAGCCCGAGCCGACGCTTATTCAGTAGGCCCTGGGTCTGCGGCGTGAGTGGACAACACAGCACAATGGCGTCCATGTCTGGGAGAAACTCGTCCATCGAGCCGATCTCGACGATCTTGCTGACGGATGGGGTATCGACGTTGTGCGGGTCCCGGGCCGCGCCCCAGACCTCGACACCCATCGCCGCGAAGACCTCTGCGACCTTGCGGCCCATCTGCCCGAGGCCGACGATCATCACCCGTCGGCCCGCCAACTGCCGGGTGGTGTAGCGCTCCCAATGGCGTGCTGCCTGTCGCATGGCGATGGTCGGCAGTCCCTTGACGAAGTAGAGCACGCCCGTCAACGCGAATTCAGCCAAGGGGACAGCATGCACGCCGGCCGCTTTGGTGAAGACGATTTCTGTACGGTCGAGCCCTGTTCGTTGGAGGAACTGGCCGATCCCGGAACTCGTCGCCTGTACCCACCGGAGGTCCGGGCAGTTGCTTGGCATTTCGGCAGGCGCGTGCCAGTCGAAGTCGAAGCTGACGTGCGCGGTGGACAGTAGGGAGCGCCACTGATCGAGTTGTACGTCGGTGAGCTGACGACTCCTGCCGACGTGGTCTGCTTGATAACGCGAAACGGGCAACAGATCGGGGGCGTAGAGCACCTCGATGCAGGGATCGACCGCAGCAATGCGGTCCACGTGTTCTGGTTCGAGCGGAGATCCGATCAGCACCCTCACCGTGGCGTCCCGGCTCATCGCGGACCTCCTGATACCAAAGCAGCCGTTCGCGCTGCCCGTCCGTTACCAACCTGCTGCCTGACCTCAGCGCTCCTGCTCATGCCATTCCCTGTTCCTTTCCAAGAGCAATAAGGGTTTCCACCATGGCTTCCGTTGCGTCGTGCCATTCGGCCTCATCTCGCGCAAAGCAGACACGGAAGTGACCGACCCCCGCCGGTCCGAACTGATATCCGGGACTGACGACAACCCTTGCGTCGCGCTGGAGCCGCGCGACGACCTGCTGGTCCGGAAGCTTAAGTGCCGAGATGTCAGGGAAGAGATAGGCGGTCGCCTGCACTGGGTCGCCCCGCAGGTACGGGACCCGGCGGAACTGCTCGAGCGTCGTGTCGTGAAGGCGCCGCAGCTCTTTGATTCGAACCGCAATGAAGTCGACGTCGTCGACCCACCAGTGCACCATCAGTTGCTGCGCGTACGCCGGAGCCCGCAAAGACATGGCCGACAGCACGGACTCGATGGCATCGAGGACATCCGGCGGACCGACGGTCACGCCTAGGCGATAGCCACTCATGGACTCGGTTTTCGACGGTCCGAGCAGTGTTACGCACCGATCCCGCATCCCCGGTCGTGCCATGAGGTGAGAAAACGGCACGCTGTCGTCGTACACGAGGCGGCAGTAGAGCGAGTCCACGACAACGCGGAAGTCCCACTGCTCGGCCAACTCGGCCAGCCGGTCTAGCGTGTCGTCGCTGTAGACCGCGCCGGTGGGGTTGCTCGGGTTTGAGAACAGGAGCAGTCGGGGACGGTCGACGCACGCTCGCTCGATAGCGTCCAGGTCGAGGTTCGTCCCGGTACCGTCACGGCGGAGCGCGATGCGTTGGATGCGTGCGCCGAGGAAGGCGAGAATTCTCTCATTGAACAGGTAGTCCGGGTCGGCGAGCAGGACCAGATCACCTTCGTCGACAAGCGCCGACAGGGTGGCGAAGAGCGCGGCCTGCGTACCTGGCGTCAGTGCGATGTTTTCGTTCGAGGAGAGCGGCACTCCGAGTATCGAGCTGAGGGTCTGTGCCACCTTGTCCAGCACCTCGGGATGGCCGCGGTATGGGGTGTAGGCCAGGGCGCCGTCAGCGGCCGCTTCAGCGATCACGCTCGAGGCCCAGGCTGGCGGCGGGAAGCGGACCGTATCGAAGTGAGTGGTGTCCAGGAGGCCGTGACCTCCGCCGTCGAGGCGCAGGGAGCGGTCCGCGGCTCGGACAGACATCCCGATCTGGCCGGCGCGCTCGGGGATGTGCGTTCGCAGCACCCTTCGCGATGCGGCCTGGGTCGAGGGCACGGTCATGCGCGTTCTCCTGCGGTCGGAGTGAACTGGGACGCGCCCAAGAAGTCAGCGCTGAAGATACGGACAGCGCCTTCCTGCTCGCCTCCTTGGTCAGGGGGAGCAGACGCCGATCGCGACCTGAAACCTAGGGGTGACCCGATGTAATGTCAACAAGATGCATGCTGACCAGATCCTGAACGAGGTTGGACCAATTCGGCGGTCCGATCGGCCGGACAAGCTCGTACCGTGGGTCTTGTGCAGCGACAGCCGGAGCCAGTAGCTTCCTTGTGTGCAAGAGGCTTGTTAACAAGCAGCATTCTCGAGTGACCGGCCATAGCGTGGCGGACGAGCTTTCGGCGATAGCCGACTCCGCGCCCGGCTGTGCGCGACGTGAGAGGAGAAGTTGGTCGCCAGGTTGTAGTACCGCTATAGACAGGTGGCGACCGCACCACAGAGGAGGCCCCGAACCCGCATCGCTCCGGGCCACCTTGAGGGCGAAGACTGTGGCCTGAGCGAACCCCCTCGGCGGCGGAAGCAGGCACGACGACGATCAGCTCGCTGGTCTGCCACTCAGGCGGGCGAGCCTGCCGACCAGGGCGCGGCGTATATCACCGCACCCACCGAGGGCGCACCTTCCAGGCGGCGCGCAGCCTGGCTCAACTGAGGAGTCAACCCCCGGGAAGAAACGCTGTCGGCCTCCGGCAGGACTCCGAGTGCTCGCTGATGCGCACTCTTGATTTCAACGCCCCGAGTATCTCGTTATCCCCATCCTTGCTTCCTTCGGTGGTTTCATGCGTATCAGAAATGTCGGCGTCCTAGCCGGCCTCCTGTCCTTTGTCTCGATCGTCGCAGCGTGCGGTTCCACTGGCTCCTCCGCTGGATCAGGGTCCTCCGGCAGCACCCTTGTCGTGGACAGCAAATTCTCCTTCACCAGCAAGGACGCCGACCCCGCCCGTGGCGGGGTCGACTTCACCGCCGTGCCGCTCTTCCACGCGATGTACGACACCCTTTTGACGTTCGCTAACAACGACTACACCAAACCGGTTGCGTCACTCGCGTCGAGCTTCACCCCGTCAGCAGACGACAAGACGTTCACGTTCAAGCTGCGCAAGGACGTGACGTTCTCCAACGGTGACCCGATGACATCCGCTGACGTGGTCTTCTCGTTTCTGCGACTGCAGAACGTCAAGGACACGCCTTCATATCTCATGGCCGGGGTCACCTCGGTTACCGCGCCGGACACCTCCACCGTCGTGATTAAGACCGCCAGCCCGGACCCTGCCCTGCCCTTCGTGCTGACCAATCCGGCGATGGCGGTCACGAATGCGAAGCAGCTGCAGGCGCACGGGGGTACGGATGCCCAGGACGGGTCCAAGACGGATAGCGCGACAAGCTGGCTCGGTACCGCCTCGGTCGGCACCGGCCCGTACGTGTTGAAGAGCTACAGCGCTTCCGCCCAGGTCGTACTCACCGCCAACCCGCACTACTGGGGGCCGAATAAGCCGCACTACAAGACCGTCGTCTACTCGGCGGTTGATCCGGACACACAGGCCCTGAATATCCGGCGCGGCACGAACGCGGTCGCGCTGGACATCCCGACGACGCAGGCGTCGGGCATGAAGAGTCTGCACGGGCTGTCTGTGCAACTGTTCAGCTCACCGATCTCCTTGTTCCTGTTCATGAACAGCAATCCCGCCATCTCCAGCACCGCGGCAAACCCTGATATTCAGAACGCGGTACGCTACGGGCTCGACTACACGGGCCTCATATCGCTGGCCGGACCCGGCAGTGCGCGAGCCGCAGGCATCGTCCCGCCTGGTTTCCTCGGAGCACTTCCCCAGTCCGACGCGATCAAGACTGACCTCGCGAAGGCCAAGCAGTACGTCCAGCACAGCGGAATTCAGAATCCGACGTTGCAGCTCCATTACCAGACCGGCACTTCGGCAATCGTTCAGACACTCGCCAGCCGGATCCAGTCGGGCCTGGCACAGGTGGGCATCACGGTCACGCTGACTCCGCAATCGGCCATCGTCGGCCTCCAGGACTACCGTGCCGGCAAGGACGCCATGGGCCTCTTCAACTGGGCGCCCGACTATCCAGACCCGAACGACTACCTGGCCTTCATCCCCGGCGGTACGGTCGGCCTGCGCGCCGGGTGGCCCGCAAGCGCCAACCCGGGCCTCGCGGCGCAGGCAGCGGCTGCGGCTTCCACCACCGTCGACCGTGACCGCGGCGCCAAGTACGTCGCGCTGCAGCACGAGCTCAACCTGGCATCGCCGATCTATCCCCTGGTGTTCCCCGGCGAGTCGATCGTCAGCACCTCCAATCTGTCGGGGGTGCAGTTCAGCTCCGTTTGGTACCTGGACTTCAGTCAGATCAAGAACAAATGACCATGGCCATCCTGAGCGTCCGGGCCCTGAAAAGGGCCCGGACGCGCCACCCCATCGCCGTATTCGTGATCCGTCGGCTGCTCGCCCTCGTCGCGCTCGCCCTCGGAATCAGCCTGGTCTCCTTCGTGCTGACCCACCTCGTACCGGGCAACCCGGCGGTCGCCAACCTCGGGCAGCAGGCCTCCAACGACCCGGCGGCGGTGCACGCGTTCGAGGCGCGCTATGGACTCGACAAGCCGCTGCCCGAGCAGTACGTCATCTACGTCGGCCACCTGCTGCACGGCGACCTGGGCGTCTCCGAGCAGACCCAGCGGCCGGTACTCACCGACATGGTCTCCTACGCGCCGCCGACGGCGGAGCTGGCGCTCACCGCGATGTTCATCGCCGTCGTCGTCGGAGTGGGATTGGGCCTTTCAGCGGCGCTGCGGCACAATGGCTGGCTCGACCGGACCGTACGGATCTTCACGCTGGTGGGCGTGTCGATTCCCATCTTCTGGTTCGCGCTCCTCGCCTTGTACATCTTCTATCTCCGCTTCGGAATCCTTCCCGGCGTGGGCAGGCTGGCCCCTACGGTGCAGCCGCCCCCAACAGTCACCGGCTTTGCCACCATCGACAGCCTCCTCGCCGGCCAGTGGTCGACGTTCGTGGACGCGGTCTCTCATCTGATCCTTCCGGCCGTCGTACTCGCCGCGCCGGTGACCAGCCTCATAACCCGCTTCGCGCGGGCCGCCGTACTTGAGGTACTCGGAAACGACTACGTCAACGCGGCAAGGGCGAAGGGGTTGCCGACGCACACCGTGCTACTCCGCCACGTACTGCGGGCCGCCCTCTCCTCAATCATCACGGTAGCTGGACTGGCATTGGCGAACGTCCTCACCGGCACCGTCCTCGTCGAGCGGATCTTCTCCTGGCCGGGGATCGGACAGTACGCCTACAACAGCGCCATCAACCTTGACCTTCCCTCCATCATGGGAGCGACACTCTTCGTGGCCATCGTCTACACGCTCACCAACCTGGTAGTTGACGTCCTCTACACCGTGATTGATCCCCGAGTACGCCTCGCATGACTGCCATTAAGCCTTCCAGCGTTGCACTGCGCCGCCCCAGAATCCCACAACGCTGGCGCGAGCCATTGCTGATCACCGGGGCGGTAGTGGTCGGCCTCTGGATCATCGCCGCCGTACTATCCCCATGGATCACCCCCGACAACCCGCTGGCACAGAACGCCACGCCGCTCTCCGCGCCATCAGTGCACCATCTGTTCGGCACCGATGAGAATGGCCGAGACGTCCTGAGCAGAGTGATCAGCGGCGCTCCGGTGTCGCTTTCCCTGGGTATTCTCCTAGTCGTTCTCGAGCTGGTCATCGGGGGCACTCTCGGTGCGATCGCCGGCTATTTCGGCGGATGGCTTGACGAGATCATCATGCGTATAACGGACCTCGTCTTCGCGTTCCCGACGATCCTGCTGGCCATGGTGGTGGTCGCAGCGCTCGGCCCGGGCCTGTTCCACTCGGTGATCGCCGTGGCGGCCGTCGGCTGGCCGACCCAGGCTCGTGTGGTACGAAGCCTGGTGCGTACGACGATGCAGTCGGATTACGTGACTGTCAGCCGGCTGCTCGGGTCGTCGTCGTTCCGTGCGCTGCGCGTCGACGTGGTACGCAATGTGCTTGGTCCGGTCGCCGTCCTGGCGACGCTCGGCGTGGGAAATGCCATCCTGCTCCTTTCCGGCCTGTCGTTTCTCGGCCTCGGCGCGCGCCCGCCCATGGCGGAGTGGGGCTCGATGGTGGCCAGCGGTTCGGTCAATTTCCAGGACTGGTGGCTCGCGACATTCCCCGGACTGGCCATTCTGACCGTCGTCATGGGGTTCAACTTCCTTGGTGACGGACTGCGCGATGCCCTTGACCCGCGCTCATTCATCGATGAGGCGCTCCCCGGCAGCCGGACGGTCGAGCCGTGACCGCGCTGCTGGAGGTCCGTAGGCTGGGCGTGACCGCGCGGCCGGATACCGCGCCGGTCACCATCGTGGAGGACGTGAGCTTCACGATGGAGCGGGGCGAAGTCCTGGGCCTGGCCGGAGAAAGTGGCAGCGGCAAGACGATGACAGCTCTTGCGCTCATGGGGATCCTCCCTGCGCAGTCCCGCGCGACGGGCGAGGTCCGATTCGCCGACGAGGACGTACTCAAGCTGCGCGGACGTGCCCTGCGGCAGATCCAGGGACGGCGCATCGCCATGGTCTTCCAGGACCCCAGCTCCGCCCTACACCCGATGTTGACCATCGGCCGCCAGATGACCGAGCACATGCGCCATCATCTGGGCATTGACCGGCGCGACTCCGAGCAGCGGGCACTTGACCTGCTTGACCAGGTCCGCATTCCGGATCCCAAGGCGGCCCTCAAGGCATTCCCGCATCAGTTCAGCGGCGGGATGCGCCAGCGGATCCAGATCGCGATCGCCTTGGCGTGTGAACCCGACGTGCTGATCGCAGATGAGCCGACGACCGCGCTGGACGTCACCATTCAGGCCGGCGTCCTGCGGCTACTCGATGGGCTGCGCCGGGACCGGGGGCTGGCCGTGCTGCTCATCACGCATGACCTCGCGGTTCTGTCCGCGCTCGCGGACCGGGTGGTGGTCATGTACGCGGGTCGGATTGTCGAGTCATGTGCGGTGAAGGAGCTGGCCACCGGCAACCGGCACCCCTACACACGGGCGTTGCTCTCCTCGCTGCCCCGCCCCGACGCACGAGGCCCGGCGCTCGTGCCCATCGGGGGTACGCCGCCGAGCCCGGCTGCCCGGCCACCGGGCTGCGCCTTCAACCCGAGATGCGATTTCGCCGTCGACGCCTGCGCGAGTGCGGTCCCCCCGCTGGTCGAGATCGGCCAGGGTCACCACAGCGCATGCCCGCTCGACCCGTTTGCCGATGGGGGACCCCGATGACCGTACTTGAGTTGGTCGACGTTGAGGTGACGTACGAGCGCTCCGACGGTACCCCGGTAGGTGCCGTCGCCGGAGTGTCCCTGTCAGTGAACCCCGGGGAGATCGTCGGTCTCGTGGGTGAGACCGGGTGCGGCAAGTCTTCTCTGGCGCGCGCCGCGTGTGGGTTGACGAGGGTGACGGCGGGCTCAGTGCACTTCGACGGCAGGCCCGTCCGCCCCCTTGGCGCGCGCGAGCGCGCGGTCCAGGACATCGGCCTGCAGATGGTTTTCCAGAATCCCTACAGCTCCCTCAACCCCCGCCGGCGCGTCGGCGACCAGGTGGCCGACGGCATGCGTCGGACGAAGCAACGCGACGGGCAGAGGCTGACCGTCGAGACGCTGCTCGAGCGGGTCGGTCTGGCGCCCGAGGTTGCCCGGCTCTTCCCCTTCCAGCTCAGCGGAGGCCAGCGCCAACGGATCGCGCTCGCCCGGGCGCTGGCCGCGCGACCCTCCGTCATCGTCCTCGACGAGCCGCTCTCCGCTCTCGACGTTTCGGTGCAAGCCCAAGTCGCGAACCTGCTGCGAAATCTGGCTGACGAGCTCGGCGTGGGCATGCTCCTGATCTCCCACGATCTCGCGATCGTCCATGAGGTGGCGGACCGAACGGTCGTGATGTACCTGGGACGTATCGTCGAGACCGGGCCAACCCGCGAGCTCTGGTCTCGACCACTGCACCCGTACAGCACAGCCCTGATCGGGGCGATCCCGACCGTCGGTACCGTCGGCCGGCTTCCCGAGGCTCTCATCGGCGAGGTCCCTGACCCCGCCCAGCCCCCGTCAGGCTGCCGCTTTCATCCGCGCTGTTCCGCCGTGATGGACAAATGCCGGTCCATCGATCCGCCAACCTTCAACCAAGGTGACGGACGGTCCATGGCGTGCTGGCTCGCCGGCCCTGACCACCTGGGGCGACTTGGCGAGTCGCGAGGGCAGTGGCACCCCTCCTAGGCGCCGTTGGTTCCATCACCATCGGTGCTGTCGGCCATACAACGTTACTGTTTCGAGTTCTTCACAATGGTAACATGCAGTACATCTACAAGAGTCATGTCTGCAATCGGTCCTCCCGGAGAAGGTAGATGGAGAGTTTGACGCCAGCCGCACGCCGCGGCCTCGCCGATGAGGTGACCGACCGTCTCCGGACCGCGATTCTTGACGGTGCACTCCAACCGGGAGAACGGGCCGGCGAGGCGGAGCTTTCACGAATGTTGAGCGTCAGTCGTGGCCCCGTCCGCGAAGCGCTTGTCCGACTGGAGCAGGAAGGTCTCGTGGTCAGCCAGTGGCACCGGGGTGCCACCGTGGTGGAGCTCACCAAAGCAGACGTCAGCAAGCTCGCCAGTCTGCGGCTGGTCCTGGAGCAACTGTCGATCACTGAAGCCTGCCAGGAGGCGACCCAAGAGGACTTCGACAAGCTTCACGGCGTGGTAGACCAGATGCGGGCAGCCCGGCTGAGCGGCGCGAACGACTCACTTATCCGACTCGACGTCGAGTTTCACGACACGATTTGTCGCGCCGCCCGGCACACGCGCCTGTACGCCGCGTGGACGACGATCCGCTCGCAGGTC
Source organism: Actinoallomurus sp. (assembly GCA_025964685.1). Taxonomy (GTDB): domain Bacteria; phylum Actinomycetota; class Actinomycetes; order Streptosporangiales; family Streptosporangiaceae; genus Actinoallomurus. Next base: position 19,682 of record JAOPYG010000414.1, read on the forward strand.
GCCTTGTCGCTCGCCCGCCGACGGGCAGTCGCAAATGACTACGTCGGCCTTGTCGTACCCGAGCACGACGAACTGGTGAAGGTACTCGAAGGCGGCGACGCGGACAGGGCGCGCGAACTCATCGCGACACATCTGGAGGGCGCGTACTCAAGGCTGCTCGCGAGCTTCGACCGCGACCTGGCCCTGCCGCCGCAGCATCGACGCCTGGGGTGACCGGCACGGCACGGGATCGGTGGTCGTGACCGCGGCTCGGCAACTCGTCATCCTGCAGCGGCAGGTCGACAAGCCGCGCCTCACGAACCCGCCCCCGAACGCGACCGCCAGACCCGAGCCGGCTTCCTCCACAGGCCCACGCGATCTCCTGGCATGTGACTTCTTCACGGCAACCACGCTCAACGGCAGGACCTACTAGGTCTTCGCGCTCATCGAGCACACCAGCCGTCTCATCGACTCGGCCACGCTTGGGCGTTCTACAGTGCCAGGAAAGACTGCCCTACCTGCTCTCCGCCGCGTAGCCGGCGGTCTTGAAACGCGGGAGTCCGTCCTCGTAGTACTCCACCCCGGCGATGTCCTTGTTCAACCCCATGTAGTACTCGGAGTGGTAGAGGTAGATCACCCCGCGCAGTGCCGCCTGACGCGCGACGGCCTTGGCGTACAGGGCCGCACGCTGCGCCACGTCGGTCTCACCGGATGCCTGGGTGATCGGGCCGTCGATCCCCGGGTCGGACACGCCGCTGTAGTTGATGGCACCACTGGTGGTGATCAGATTCGTGACGTTGCCGTCCGGGTCGATCCGCCCCGACCAGGCTATGGTCATCGTGTCGAAGGTGCCGCTCGCACCGTCTTGGATATTGGCGGCGGCGTCGGCCGGCTGCAACTTCACGTCGAAGCCGACCGCCTTCGCCATGCTCTGGATCACCTGGCCGAGCCGCATGTTGGTGCTGTCGTTGTACACCTCGAACGTCACTGGGATGGGTGTCTTCACACCAGACTTCGCGACCAGTGACTTGGCCTTGGCGACATCGAACGGGGTGCAGGTCGTCTTGGTGCGGAACTGGCTGTTCAGCGGGATCGGGCTGCAGTCCGGCTGGTAGAGCCCGTCGAAGACCGCCTTGTTGATCGCCTTGCGGTCCAGGGACATTTCGAACGCCTCACGCAGCTCCGGGTGCTGGGCCAGCGTGGTGTTGACCTTGCCCGGCTTTTTCGTGGCGCCGTTCGCATCGCCGATGTTGATGACGAGGGAACCGTAGCCGAGCCCGCCGCCGGAGACCACCTTGACGTTCGGGTCGCCCTTCAGCCCGTTCACCGAGGTGGTGGCCAGCTGGTCGGCGATCTGCACATCGCCGGACTTGAGGTTGACGGCACGTGAGTTGGGGTCGACCATGATGGTGTAGATGATCTTGTCGAGCTTCACCTTGGACTTGTCGTAGTAGTACGGCGACTTCTTCACCACGATCTGAGTGTCCGAGGTCCGGCTCTCGAACTCGAACGGTGCCACGCAGACCGGAGCCGTGCCGAAGTTGTCACCCAGCTTGTCGAGCGCCTTGGGTGACATGATCATCCCGGCACGGTCGGCGAGCTGGGCGGTGAGCGGGGTGAACGGCCGGGACAGCGTCAGCCGCACCGTCGTCGGATCCACGACGGTGACCTTGGAGACGGCCGCCAGGTCCTGCCGGCGGGTGGACTTCGACCAGGTACGGGCGCGGTCCAGGGACTTCTTGACCGCCGCGGCGTCGAACGGCGTACCGTCGTTGAACTTGATTCCGCTGCGCACCTCGATGGTGGCGGTTTTGCCGTCGGCTGACAGTTTCGGGAGCGCGGTGGCCAGCATGGGCACCAACTGGGACTGCGCGTTGGTGTCGTAGAGCTTCTCGCAGATGCTCGCGAAGACTTCACGCCCCACCAGGCTGGTCCCGGTGCTCGGGTCCAGTGCGTCGGGGTCGGAGATCAGGGCGACAGTTAGCGTTCCGCCGTTCTTGACGGCGCGGTTGTCGGCTGTGGCACGGGAGGGCGCCGTGGCGGCACCGCCGCTCCCCGACCCGGAACAGGCGGTCAGAGAGAGGGGCGCGAGGACGAGTGCGGCTAGCAGCAAGCGGACGTGCATGGTACGAACTCCTTTTCACCGACCGTGTTGGTGGATGTGCGCGAGATCCGGTTCGGAGGCGAAGGGGCAGCGCGACCGGACCCGCGGCGGTGCCGGGAGCGGCGAGCGTGGCTGCGGCGGAACGGGGCGAGGAATGGAAGAGGCTGGGGTTGACCGTCGAAGGCGGTTGGCGAGCACTGCCCGGCTCGTCGTTCGAGGATGCCTATTTGCAGGTCGATCACGTCACGCACCGCTGGCCCTTCGGCACTCACAACTGCACCCCACGAGTCAACGCACCGTCTACCACGAGGTTTGTGCCACTGGTGAAGCTCGAGACCGGACTGGCCAGGAAGGCCACAGCAGAAGCCATCTCCTGTGCCGTACCCATTCGTCCGGCGGGGATGAGCGCCAACGTCGCCGCGTACATCTCCGGCCGGTTGCGCTTCGCGTCATCCCAGCTTCCACCTTCGAAAAACGTGTTACCAGGAGAGACAGTGTTCGCCCTGATCCCCTTGGCAGCAAGGCGGTACGCCAATCCCTGCGTGTAGTGGACCACTGCGGCCTTGATCGCACCATAAGGACCCTCGAAGAAGTCGATCTCCCGGCCCGACACGCTCGACACCGTGACGATGGAGGCGGCATTGCTGCGCTCCAAATAGGGCAGCGCGGCATTGACCAGCCGGACCGATCCCATCAGATCGACCTCAACGGACTTCGTCCAGTTCTCCTCGGTGTCCGGAGTCG
>JAOPYG010000416.1 GCA_025964685.1 Actinoallomurus sp.
ACCGGGGACCCGTGTCCTTGGGGTGAATCCGTGGCGTATGACCGTCGCGGTAGGGCTACTCCGGCCCGAACCCGCCAGCTAACCCGGTAGGCGCAAGGAGAGGAGTTCCATCCATGGCGTCTTCGCACTCGCGCCTCCGCCCGCCTGGCCGGCTCGGGGGTGTCGCGGCCCTGACCGTCGCGGCCGCCCTGCCGGTACATCTCGCACTATGTGGGCGCCAGCCGCCCCTGACGCGAACCCCCCATGCCCGCGGAAGACACGCTCAAACCGGCAAGAACCACGTCCTGCGACCCGACCGGCACACCATGTATCGGAGCGCCGTTCGGCGGAAGCTAGCCGGCGGCCACTCCGGTATCTGTGGGGGCTGGCGTTTCCTCAGGAGCGTCACGCAGGCCGAGCCGTAGGTGTTCGACGTGGAACAGCGCTTGTTCCAGCAGCTCGGCGACGTGGTGGTCGTACAGCGCGTACATCACGGAACGGCCGTGGCGCTCGCCGATCACCAGGCCGAGGTTGCGCAGCAGCCGCAGCTGATGGGAGCAGGCGGACTGCTCCATCTCCACCGCGGCCGCCAGCTCCGAAGCCGCACAGGGCCCCTGCTGCAACCGGGCCAGGATCCGCAGCCGCGACGGAGTGGCCAGGGCCTGCAGCGTCGCGGCGACCTCGGAGGCGCCGACCGCGTCCAGGCGCTCGCGCGCGGTAGCGGAGTTCCTGCCATCGGCACCGTGACCCATGATGGCGAGCATACCGGGCATGCATGAAGGGATGTTCATATGTTCCTGTATTGTGGGTCGAGCCATGCCCGAACGCCGCAGGAAGGACCACTGCCCGCGATGACGTCGATCCGCAACCGCCCACCGGCCGCGACGGGAGCCACCCCCAAACGGCACACCCGGGTGTTCGCGCTGGCCGAGGGCCGATGGGCCGCCGCGGCGGCGGCCGCGTTCCTGCTCGCCCTACCGCTGCAGCTGATCGGGATGACGGCCTGGGCGTGGGGGCCGCTCTACCTGCTGTCCTACCTCAGCGGCGGATGGGAACCGGCCCGGGCCGGATTGCAGGCCCTGAAGCACAAGACCCTTGACGTCGACCTGTTGATGATCGTCGCCGCGATCGGGGCCGCGGCGATCGGCCAGGTGATGGACGGCGCACTCCTGATCGTCATCTTCGCGACTTCCGGGGCGCTGGAGGCGCTGGCCACCGCCCGGACACAGGACTCGGTACGCGGCCTGCTCGACCTCGCTCCGGCCACCGCGGCCCGGCTGGCCGACGACGGCACCGAAAGCGACGTGGCCGCCCGCGACCTTGCCGTCGGCGACACCATCGTGATCCGCCCAGGCGAGCGGGTCTCCGCCGACGGCCGCGTCCTGGCCGGGTCCAGCGACGTGGACCAGGCGACCATCACCGGCGAGCCCCTCCCCGTCGCCAAACATCCCGGCGATGAGGTCTTCGCCGGGACCCTCAACGGCACCGGAACACTGCACGTCAAAGTCGAACGCGACCCCGCCGACTTCGTCATCGCCCGGATCGTCGCCATGGTCCAGGATGCGACCGCGACCAAGGCGCCGACCCAACTGTTCATCGAGAAGGTCGAACAGCGCTACTCCCTCGGCATCGTGCTCGCCACCCTGGCCGTGTTCGCCTTCCCACTGGCGTTCGGCGCGGACCTGACTGGCGCCCTACTGCGCGCGATGACCTTCATGATCGTGGCGTCCCCATGCGCGGTCGTACTGGCCACCATGCCACCGCTGCTGTCAGCGATCGCCAACGCCGGACGGCACGGCGTCCTGGTCAAGTCCGCCGTGGTGATGGAACGCCTCGGCCAGATCGACGCGGTCGCCATGGACAAGACCGGCACCCTGACCGAAGGCACCCCCCACGTCACCGACGTCCGCCCCCTGGCCGGCAGCGGCCTTAGCGAGGACACCCTGCTGACGCTGGCAGCGGCGGCCGAGCATCCCAGCGAACACCCACTCGCCCGCGCGGTCCTCAATGCCGCCCGCGAGCGTGGCCTGGAGATCCCGGTCGCCCAGGACTTCTCCTCAACCCCCGGCCTCGGTGTCAAAGCGATGGTCGGTGGCACCACAGTCGCGGTCGGCTCCCCCGCCCGGCTCCTGAACGCAACCCTTGACCCGCGCGACGCCCGCACGGCCACGGTCGCGGCCCAGATAGAAGACGACGGCCGCACCGCGATCATCGTCCAGGTCGATGGCGCGCCGGCCGGAATTCTGGGCATCGCGGACCGCCTCCGGCCTGATGCGAAGCGGACGGTCACCGCCCTCAAGGCGCTGACCGGCAAGGCTCCGATGCTGGTCACCGGGGACAATCCACGCGCCGCCGGCCGCCTGGCCGGTGAAGTCGGGATCACCGACGTACGGGCCGGCCTGCTCCCTCAGGACAAGGTCACGGCCATCCGGCAATGGGAGGAGAGCGGGCGCAGGACGCTGGTGATCGGCGACGGTGTCAACGACGCCCCGGCGCTGGCCGCTGCCCACACCGGCATCGCCATGGGACGAGCGGGTTCTGACCTGGCACTGGAGACCGCGGACGCGGTCGTCGTACACGACGAACTCGCCACCATCCCCACCGTGGTGTCACTGTCACGCCGGGCCCGGCGCCTCGTAGTCCAGAACCTCATCATCGCCTCGGTGTTCATCTCCGGCCTCAGCATCTGGGACCTTGCCGGACACCTCCCGCTGCCGCTCGGCGTACTGGGACACGAAGGCTCCACCGTCATCGTCGGCCTCAACGGCCTGCGCCTCCTTCGAGCCGCCGCCTGGCATCACGCTACGGCTTTCCCCGAGCCGAGCCGGCGCGCGGGGCGGCCCGCTCGTCGCGCCGACCTTCGGCCGTGATCTGCGGCAAAGCCGGAAGGTGGTAGACGACACTGCCCCACCGGGTTCGCAGCCGCTGGCGCGAACCTACGGGGGGTGCGGCGACAGGAAGGCCCGAGATGCCGACGTAGATCGTCATAAGGTTGCGCCCATGAGGATAGGGATCCGCTACGCCACACGATCGGACGCCGGACTGCTGCGAGACAGCAACGAGGACTCGGCATACGCGGGTTCACGCCTGCTCGCGGTCGCCGACGGCATGGGGGGCCGTGCGGGCGGCGAGATCGCCAGCGGTGCGGCGATCGAGGCGATGAAGCGTCTGGACGTCGACGTTCCCGCCGATGACCTCCTCACAGCCCTGCACGAGGCGGTCCGCCAGGCCAATGACACTGTGCACGGCATCGCCGAATCCGACCCATCGCTGCAGGGAATGGGCACGACGCTGACCGCGATGCTGTTGTCCGGGTCGAAGCTGGCATTGGTGCAGATCGGTGACTCACGCGCATACCTGCTACGCGATGGCGGACTTTTCCAGATCACTCATGACCAGACCCTCGTCCAGATACTCCTCGACGACGGCGAGATCACCCCGGATCAGGCCGCCACCCACCCGCACCGATCCCTCCTGCTGCAAGCCCTCGATGGGCGCGAACAGCTCGAACCTGACATGCAACTACGCACGACACAGATCGGCGACCGCTATCTGCTGTGTTCCGACGGGCTGTGGAGCGTCGTCGCCGGGGAGACGATCCAACGTGAGCTGAGCACCATCACCGATCCGGAGCAGGTAGTGCGCGAACTGATCGAGCTGGCGAACGCCGGCGGCGGTCCGGACAACATCACCTGTGTCGTCGCCGACGTCGTTGATCTAGACGCGACGACCGGCCGTTGCTGAGCAGGTTCCAGTCGTGGCGGGTGACCCCTTGGCGTCCGGCGTCGGGTGGCGAGGAGGCCACCGGTGGAGATACCGAACACGAGAGCCGGCGGCTCATCCGGCCGGCGCGGCGGGAGGGCCGAGGAACATCCCTCCGGTGGCGTCGAGGGTGTTGGCAGTGATCCAGCGGGCGTCGTCCGAGGCGAGGAACGCGACGGCGTCGGCGATGTCGGCCGGCCGGCCGATTCTGCCGAGGGCGGTGATGGCCGTCATGCCGGCCCTGATCTCGGGGGCGTGCAGGAACTCGTTGATGTCGGTGTCGGTCGCGCCCGGGGCCACGGTGTTCACCGTGATGCCTCGCGAGCCGAGCTCGTTCGCCAGCGTCCGGCTCATGGTCTCCACGGCGCCCTTGGTCATCGCGTAGGCGATCTGCTGGGGCACGGCGATCCGGGTGTTGAGGGAGGAGATGTTGATGACGCGCCCGCCGTCGCGCATCAGCGGCAGCAGCGCCTGGATGAGGAAGAAGGGGGCCTTCACGTTGACCGCGAAGACCTCGTCGAACTGCTGCGGGGTCAACTGCCCGATCGCCCCGGCGAACAGGGTGTTCAGGTTGCCGCACGCGGCGTTGTTGACCAGGATGTCCAGCGGCTGCCCGCGCAGTCCGGCCGTCAGCCCGGTGAGCACTGTCTCCACGTCGCCCTCCACGCCGAGCTCGGCGCGCATCGGGAAGGCCTTCCCACCGGCCTGCTCGATCGTGGAGACCGTCTCCTTGGCCGCGTCGCAGTCGCCGCGGTAGTGCACGGCCACCAGCGCGCCGTCGGCGGCCAGCCGCTGGGCGATGCCTCGTCCCATTCCGCGGGACGCGCCGGTCACCAGCGCGGTCTTGCCGGTCAGGTTCGCCATTGGGGTTCCTGTCAGTGATCGGGTGCTTGACGGCCTCAAGCCTCGACGGGACCGCTCACCAACCGCTCACCACCCGCTGACCGTCACTGGCCCAGGGCGCTCCGAGAGAGACGGGTCACGCGCCCAGCGGCGCCACTCCGAGGAGGGCCAGCGCCTGGTCGCGGGTCATGGTCGTGCCCCGTGCGAAGGCGGAGGCGTACGTCTGGGCGCCCACCAGGTCTTTCGCCCCGGCGGCGACCCTGGCCACCTCAGGGTCGGCGGGGGCCGGTGTGCCGCGAACCGCGACGCTCGCGCCGAGCAGCAGCGCGGCCCGTTCTCCGGCGTCGTCGAGCAGGGTCACCGCGGCCATACCCTCGACGGCGACGGCGGCGGCGGGGAAGTTGCGGTGACCGAGCGCGATGGCGAGGGCCTGCCGGTAGCGGGACCGGGCCAGCTGGGCGTCATGGCCGGCCTGCGCGATCCGGCCCAGCCCGATGAGGATCCGCCAGCGGGTGAGCCCGGCGCTCATCGACTCCCGCTCGCACCCCCGCAACGCCAGCTCGTACAGCTCGCGAGCGGCGGTCAGGTCGCCGCTCAGGCGCGCGATCTCGCCGAGCCCTCGCTGCGCGTCGGCCCGCGTCTCGAGCATCCCGGTCCTACGGGCGAACTCGGCGGCGCGCTCGTGGTCCGCGCGCGCGGCGGCGAGCCGGCCAGCGGTGATCAGCCCGTCCGCGTTCCGGACGAGGAACCTCGTCATGTCCTCCACCGCGCCGAGCTGTCCGGCCAGGTCGATGGCCTCTCCCATAAGCGTGCCGAACCTCGCGACGTCCACCCGCCAGTCGGCGAGCATGGCCAGCTGGTCCAATACGGCGGCGATGCCCCAGCGGTCGCCGACCGCGCGGAACCCGTCGAGCGACGCCTCGAATGCCCGCTCAGCCTCGTACGGATCCGCGTCGAGCAGCCCCTTGACTCCCTGCTCCAGCCAGGCGAAAGCCCGGGCCCAGGGATCGGCCGTGCCCGCCTCCCAAAGGTCGGTGCCGCTGGGCCCGATCACCATGAGCCGGAGCACGGACAGCGACGGGTGGCAGAGGTGTCCGGTGACGGACGACCCGAGGCGTTCCAGCCGGACGCGCAGCCGCCGATCGAGGCCGCTGTCCGACGACGCGGCGTGCGCGACGCACAACGTGTACTCCTCGTCGAGCCCGGCGGGCGGCTCGGCGCCGATCACCTCGAGCAGCTCGGCGGCCAGCGGTGCCCGCTCGCCGCTCAGCCCACGCAGCTGACCGTGCCACGACAGGGCGGCGAGCAGCCTGAGCCCGAGCGCCGGATCGGCGCGCACGGCCCAGCGCAGCGCGGCATGGAGGTTGCCACGCTCGGCGTCCAGCACGGCCAGCCACTCCAACTGGTCAGGGCCGCGCAGGTGAGGTTCCGCGGTCTGGGCCAGGCCGAGGAAGTACGCCGCATGAGCCGCCCTCAGCCGTTCCCGCTCGCCGGTCCCGGCCAGTCGCCCGGCACAGAACTCCCGGACGGTCTCCAGCATGCGGTACCGCCCCCCGCTGGTCTCGACCAGGGACTTGTCGATGAGGTCGGCGAGCAGGTCGACGACCTCGTCATCGGGCGGCCCGCAGATCTCGGCGGCGGCGGGGAGGGTCGCGCCGTCGCTGAAGACCGTCAGCCGTGCGGCCAGCGCCTGCTCGGACCGGCTGAGCAGGTCCCAGCTCCAGGCGACGACGGAGTGAAGGGTCTGGTGGCGGGGCGCCGCCGACCGGTCGCCGCGGGACAGCAGCCGGAACCGGTCGTCCAGCCGGGCCGCAATCTCCTCGATCGTCAGCGATCGCAGCCGCGCGGCCGCGAGCTCGATGGCCAGGGGCAGTCCGTCGAGCGCGCGGCAGACCCGCAGCACCGCGCCGATGGTGGCGCCGTCGGCCGTGAACCCCGGCCGTACGGCCGCGGCCCGGTCGGCGAACAGCCGCACCGCCGGGTGACCGGACATGTCCAGATCAGCCACTTCTGGCGGTGGAAGCGTCAGCGGCACGACCGGATACAGCGTCTCACCGGTGATGTCCAGCCTCTCGCGGCTGGTGACGAGGATGCGGACGCCGCGGCAGGTCGTCAGCAGCCGGCGGGCCAGCCGTGCGACATCGCCGGCGACGTGCTCGCAGTTGTCCAGCATGAGGAGGATCCGCCGGTCGGCCAGCCCCGTGACCAGCCGGTCGGTCGAGTCGAGCGGGCCGGACAGCGCCGGCACCAGCCCTCCCTCACGGAAACCCAGCGCGTTGACCAACGCTTGCGGAGCGGCCGCTCCGTCGGCGAGCGGCGCGAGGTCGACGAAGCAGACCTCGTCCGGCTCGCGCCCGGCCACCTCGATCGCCAGCCGGGTCTTGCCGACCCCGCCCGGCCCGGTGAGCGTGATCAGCCGCGCCTCGCGGAGCAGATCGCCGACCCGCTTGAGCTCGTCCTCGCGCCCCACAAAGCTGGTGAGCTGAGCGGGGACCCCGGCTCGTGGCACCTCGGCGAGCGAGCGTTCGGCCTTCAGCACCGCCCGGTGCACGTTCCCGAGCTCCGGGGAGGGATCCAGGCCGAGCTCGTCGGCCAGCGTCCGCCGCGCGTCCTCGAACACCTCGATCGCCTCGGCCTGGCGGCCGCTCCCGTACAGGGCCCGCATGAGCTGCCCGCGCAGCCGTTCCCGCAGGGGGTGCGCCGCGACGATCTCAGGCAACTCCGTCACCAGGTCGCGGTGGTCACCCCGCGCCAGCCGCGCCTCGGCGTGATCCTCGATCGTGGCCATCCGCAACTCCTCCAGCCGGGCGGCCTGCACCTCGGCGAAGGGCGCGTTCGTGACGTCGGCGAGCGCCGGCCCCCGCCACAGAGCGAGGGCCTCGCCCAGCAACCGGGCGGCGTTGAGGTGGTCTCCGGCAGCGAGCGCGCGCCGCCCCTCCCCCGCGAGCCGCTCGAACCGGTGAACGTCGACATCGTCGGGATCGACCACCAGCCGGTACCCGGAAGGACCGAACCGTACGAGCTCATCAGGGCCACCCGCCGCCCGGAGCCCGCGACGCAGCCGGGACACCTGCGACTGCAGGGCATGTCCGAAATCACCTGAACTGTGCTCGCCGTACAGACCCTCGACGAGCCGCCGCACGCCCACCCCGCGGCCGGCGTCCAGCAGCAGCATCGCCAGCAGTGAGCGCACCTGCGGTCCGCCGATGGTGAGCGGCTCGCCATCGGCGGACCGCACCTCTACCGTGCCCAGGACACCGAACCACACGTCAGCGATTATCACCCATGCCCGGCGCCCACACGGCTCGCGGCGAGGCCTACCCGGGCATCCGTGGCGAGCAGCGCCTAAAGCGGCGTTCAGGGCCGATAAAGGGAAGATCCCCACCAAACCTATTGACTTTGCGGTAAATCCTGACCGACATTTGACGACGTGATCGTTTACGACGCGCCCGGCGGGCGTGCGCCCTCACGCGGAGTGACGGCGGCGCGTGCGCCACCGCACCTGGGCCGATCCCGTCTCGTTCGGCCAGCGTGAAGCCTCACGGTGGGCGCGCGACCGAGCCGGATCGGGAGACCACGTGGCCGTCTGGAGGAGAACACAGAAGGAGCGAGATGCGCGCATCTCTTCGGAAGCTCGCGATCGCCGTCGTCGCCTTGATCGCCCTGATCACACCCGCGGGCGCCGTCTCGGGCGCAGGGGCGGCGGCCGGCATCCCCCGACCCGATGACTATTTCGGCTTCCATATCGGTTCTGATGGCCATCTTGCGACGTGGGACAAGATGACGAGCTACTTCCAGCTCATCGCCAAGGGCAGTGACCGCGTCAACTACGAGAAGGTCGGCGACACCACGTTGGGTTACCCCTACGTGATGCTCACCATCAGTTCCAAGAAGAACCTCGACAACCTCAATCGCCTGGTCGCGATCAACAACCGCCTGGCGGATCCGCGTGGGTTGTCTGCGGCAGAGGCGCAGCGGCTCTCAGCGGAGGGCAAGCCGTTCTACTACGTCCAGGCCGGTATCCACGCGACGGAGGTCGGTAACTCCCAGGCGATGATCGAGATCGCGCATCGTCTGGCGACGGAGAACTCGCCGACCATCAAGCACATTCTCGACAACGCCGTCATCGTGATGGTGCCGTCGGAGAACCCGGACGGGCTGCACCTGGTCAACGACTACTTCAACGCCACGGCTGGTACCAGCTACAACCGGACGTACCCGGACCTTTATCAGAAGTACACGGGTCATGATGACAACCGTGACTGGTTCATGCTCACGCAGGTCGAGAGCCGTCTGGCGGTCTCAATTCAGAACAAGTACCACCCGGAGGTGTTCCAGGACGCGCACCAGGCGGGTACGGGGGCGCCTCGGATGTTCACCCCGCCGTACCTGTCGCCCTCGGACCCGAACATCGACCCGATCACCGTCCAGCAGACCAACGCCCTCGGCATGGCCATGCAGCGCGGTTTGACGAGTGCGGGTCTGAAGGGTGGCCAGTGGGGCACGACCTATGATTACTGGTCCCCGTCACGGCAGTATCAGGTCTACCACGGATCCGTGCGTATCTTGACCGAGGCGGCGAGCGCGTCCGATCTGGCCTATCCGTACACCAGCTCGACCCCGATCGGTGACCAGGAACCTGACACGAACTTCATCGAACCCTACGACCAAAAGACCTGGACGCTGCGTCAGATCCTCGACTACACCTCCAGCACCTTCTACAGCGGTGTCGAAAACGTGGCGAACGACCCGTACAACTGGCTGTACAACTTCTACAAGGTCGGCCAGAAGGCGGTCACGAAGACGAGCCCGTATGCGTATGTCATTCCGGCGAACCAGCGTGACCCGCAGGCCGTGTACGACACCCTGGACATCCTGCACACCGGGGCGGTGGAGATCCGCCAGGCGCGGACGGCGTTCACGGCCGGCGGTAAGACCTATCCCGCCGGCTCCTATGTGATCTACCTGGCACAGCCTTACGGTGGTTTCGCCAAGACGCTGCTGGAGGTCCAGCAGTATCCGCAGCTGTCGCAGTATCCGGGTGGACCACCCCAGCGGCCGTACGACGTGACCGCGCAGACACTACCGATGCTGCTGGGCTTCACGGCGGACCTGGTCAAGGATCCGTTCACGGCCGACACCACTCTGCTCCAGCAGGTCAAACCCGCGCCGGTGACGATGCCGGCTCCTCCGGCCAAGGACGGCGCCTACGCCGTCGGACCGGAGTCCTACGGAGCGTTCCAGTTCGTGTCCGACCTGCAGAAGCAGGGCATTCCGACGTTCCGTGCCGCGGACAAGTTCACCGACGGCGGTCGTGACTTCCCGGCCGGAACGTTCATCATCCCGCCCACCGGCCAGGCGCGTCAGGTGCTGCAGGCGAGGTCGGTGACCACTGGCATCCCCGTCTCGACGATCTCCAAGGTGCCCGACATCGCCGGTGTTCAGCTCAAGGCGGGTACCCGCATCGGGCTGTACAAGCCGCCGAACAACATCCAATCGGGCTGGCTGATGTGGATGTTCGACCGTTACCACGTGAATTACCAGGTCATCAAGGCACAGGACTACCAGGCTGATCTCAGCGACAAGTACGACGCCATCGTGCTGCCCGACGGCGTCTCCAAGAACTCGATCGTCAACGGGCTGAAGGCCACGTCCTACCCGGCCGACTGGAGCTGGGCCTATGGCGTGGGCGACACCGGCTGGAGCAAGCTGCGCGACTTCGTCAACAACGGCGGCACGCTCGTCGCGTACGGCAGCGCGACCGGCACCGCGCAGAGCCTGCTAGATCTTCCCCTCAAGCCGGTCCTGCCGACCGATTCATCCACCTTCTACTCGCCGGGCTCCCTGCTCAGCCAGCAGATCAACACCGACGATCCGGCAGCCTGGGGCATGAGCCCCGACAACCCCGTCTGGTTCGAAGGAGACCAGGCCTACCAGGTCACCGACTCGACCAAGTACGACGCCAAGGTCGTCGGGAAGTACCCCGACAGCGGGGAGCAGTTGCAAAGCGGCTGGCTGATCGGAGGCAAGTACCTCAACGGCGCGGCCAACAGCGTCGAATTCCACGTCGGCAAGGGATACGTCGTGACGTTCGGCAGCGAAGCCGGCTACCGCACCTGGAACCGCGCCGAACAAAAGATGGTGTTCAACGCCCTGTACTACGGGCCGTCGCAGAAGCTCGACGCCGACCAGTTCGCGCATCTGGGCGGCTGAGCGACCGTACGCGGATCCGCCCGATGCTCAGCCGGGCGGATCCGCGCGGGAAGCCGTCTGCCTCACGCCCGCTCAGGGAGAGCGTCAATGACCGAATCACCGGACCCCGTGATCGAGCTGCGTGACGTACACAAGTCCTTCGGCGACATGGAGGTGCTCAAGGGGATCGACCTGGCCGTGAGCCGCGGTGAGGTCGTCGTCATCATCGGTCCGTCCGGCGGGGGCAAGAGCACGCTGCTGCGATGCGTCAACCTGCTCGACCCCGTCACCGCGGGACAGGTCTTCCTGGAGGGAGAGGACATCACCCGGCCTGGTGTGGACCTCAACCGGATCCGACGCCGCATCGGCATGGTGTTCCAACAGTTCAACCTGTTCCCGCATCTGACGGTACTGGACAACCTCACGCTCGCGCCGCGCAAGCTGCTCGGGGTGGAGCGGGGGGAGGCCGAGCGGCTCGCGCGCGACCTCCTCGCACGGGTCGGGCTGACCGACAAGGTCGGTGCTCACCCGCGACGGCTTTCGGGCGGCCAGCAGCAGCGGGTCGCGATCGCGCGGGCGCTGATGATGAGCCCCCACGTCATGCTCTTCGACGAGGTCACCTCCGCGCTCGACCCCGAGCTGGTGAGCGAGGTCCTCGACGTCATGCGCGACCTCGCCCGGTCGGGGATGACCATGCTCTGCGTCACCCACGAGATGGGCTTCGCCCGCGAACTCGGCGACCGCCTGGTCTTCATCGACGGCGGAGTCATCGCCGAGCAGGGCCGCCCGGCGGACGTGCTCGACGACCCCCAGCAAGCACGCACCCGCCAGTTCCTCCGCAAGGTTCTGAGATGACCCGGCCCGTCCGGGTGCCCGCCGCGCGCGGGCGAAAGGAGTATGTGGTGAGAGCAGGACTCGCCGGGCTACTGACCGTCCTCGTGATGGCCACGGCCGGCTGTGGATCTACCGGTGACACGTCCGAGGACACCGGCTCGGGCAAACCGGTCGACGTCGGGGCCCCGCTGCCGGCCGAGGTGCAGTCCAAGGGGCAACTGACGGTCGGCGTGAAATGCGACTACCCGCCCTTCGGCTACATCGACGAGGGCGGCAAGGACGCCGGATTCGAGATCGAGATCGCGCGCAGGCTGGCCGCGTACGCCTTCGGCAAGACCAGCGCCGTGAAGCTGACGTGCGTGACCGGAGCGAACCGGGTGCCGTATCTGACCACCAAACGCATCGACGTCATCATCGCGACGATGAACTACACGCCGGAGCGAGCCCAGACCGTCGACTTCTCCACCCCGTACTTCAACAGCGGCGTGAAGCTCCTCGTACCGAAGAACTCACCGATCACCTCGTTCGCCGACCTGGCCGGCAAGCCGGTGACCACGACCACCGGGTCCACGGCGAGCATCTGGCTGACCCAGTGCGTGAAGACGGCGAAGCAGGTGGCCTTCGCGCAGACGAGCGAGGCGTTCTCCGCGATGCGGAGCAACCGCGGGGTGGCGTTCGCCCAGGACGACACGCTTCTCGCCGAACTGGCCGCCAAGAACGCCGACACGAAGGTCGTGGGGGACGAGAAGGCCGGCAGCCCGTGGGGCATGGGGATCCGGAAGGGTGACAAGGCCATGGGGGCCTGGGTCGACGCCGCTCTCGCGAAGATGCAGGCGGAGGACTTCTTCTGGAAGTCCTTCCAGAAGACGGTCACCGACAAGGGGGTCCAGCAGCAGTTCCAGCAGTTCGTGCCGCGGCCCGGCCACAGCCTGAAGTACCCGACCGGAGCGATCTTCCAGTGCTGACGCCGCTGAGGGCGGGCCGGTGGTGACCGGGCGTACGGTGACGGCGTCCGGTTACCACTTCGAGCCTGGTTTCGTCTTCTCCCACCTGGGTCCGCTCGGGCACGGCCTTCTTCGTACCCTCGCGATCAGTGCCATCGGCATCGGCGGGGCGTCCGCCGTCGGCGTGCTCCTCGGTGCGCTGATCGCGTTGCGCATCCCGGTCGTCCGGCAGTTGATCCGGGCGTACGTGGAGGTGTTCCGGAACACGCCGTTGCTGGTCCAGATCTTCTTCCTCTACTTCGCCCTGCCCGACGCCGGGCTCAAGCTGGGCGCCTTCACCGTCGGATGGCTCTCGCTCCTGCTGTGGGGAGGCGCCTACAACGTGGAGAACTTCCGGGCCGGCTTCGAGGCGGTCGAGCCGGTGTACGTGGAGGCGTGCCGGGCCCTGGGGTTCTCCCGGTTCGCCGCCTTCCGCCGGGTCGTCCTGCCGCTGGGCTCGCGGATCGCGCTGCCGTCGGTGACCAACACCCTCATCTCCGTCTTCAAGAACTCCTCATTCATGATCGCCATCGGCTATCCGGAGTTGACCGACAGCGCCGTCGACATCGTCTCCGTCACGTTCCGTGTCTTCGAGGTGTTCATCGCCATCGGTGTCGTCTACCTGGCGCTGGTCTGGCTCTTCTCGGTCTGGGCCCGGCTGCTGGAACGGCGGCTCGCGATCCCCGGGGGGCACTGATGCCGATCTGGGTGACCCCGGTGGCGCGCTACATGGCCCGGGGCCTGGCGACGACGGCCGGGCTGGCGGGCGTGAGCATCGCCGTGAGCGTGATGCTGGGCATCGTGCTGGGCGCGCTACTCGTCCTGCCCAGCAGGGCGGTGCGCCTGCTGGTGCGCTGGTACGTCGAGATCTGGCGGGGCCTGCCGATCATCGTGACGCTCTTCTTCATCTTCTTCGTGCTGCCCATCATCGGCCTGACGTTCGGCACCTTCGTGGCGGCCGCGACCGGCCTGTGCCTGTGGGGCAGCGCCAATGTCGCGGAGGTCGTACGAGGAGCGGCGCAGTCGGTGTCCCGGGGGCAGGCCGACGCGGCGACCGCGCTGGGCCTGCCCTGGGCGGGGCGCATGCGCTACGTGATTCTCCCTCAGGCGGCACGGCGGGCACTGCCTCCGCTCGTCGGACTGGTCGTCAACCTCACGCAGCAGACCTCACTCGCCACCGTCATCGGCGTGCTGGACGTCCTTCAGGCGTCCCAGCGGTCGATCGAACGGCTCACCCTCTCCAGCGGGGCCACACACGCGGCACCGATACTGGGCGCGGTTCTCGTCGTGTACTTCGTCATCTGTCTTCCGCTCACGCTCCTGTCCCGCAGGCTGGAGCGATCGCTTTGACCCTGTGAGGTCGTGGAGCGAGTTCGCCTCGTCACTACTGGAGCCCGGTGCGGACGGACGTGATGCGCTGGGTGTTGAATCCGAGCCAGTGCATCCGGCCCAGGTAGCGCGCGTGCTCGATCTTGAGGCAGCGGTCCATGATCACCGTCGCGCCGCCGTCCTCGGCGATCCGCGCGCCCTCCTCGTTGATCACGCCGAACTGGCACCACAGGGCACCGGCGTGGATCGCCACAGTCTCCCGCGCGATCCCCGGCAGCGCATCCGGCGCGCGGAAGACGTTCACGACGTCCACCAGCACCGGCACGTCGAGCACGCTCGCATAGCACTTCTCGCCCAGGATCTCGCTCTCCCGCGGATTCACCGGGATGACCTGGTAGCCGTGCCGCTTGAGGTAGTAGCCGACGAAGTAACTGGCCCGCAGCTCGT
>JAOPYG010000460.1 GCA_025964685.1 Actinoallomurus sp.
GAACCCAGCAGCGCCTGGTCTCCCTCATGCTCGAACTGCGCACCATCGAAGCCACTCCGCCGGCCGAACGGGAAGACCTCAGCGGAGTGCTGTCCCACACGACCCACGTTCTGGACAAGGCCCTCGAAGACCTGCGAGGGATCGCCCGGGGCCTTCACCCCGCGCTCCTGTCCAGACGCGGCCTCGAACCCGCGATCAAGGCACTCGCGCGCTGCTCCACCGTCCCGGTCGAGCTGAACGTGTGCACCGACCGGCTGGCGGAGCGATTCGAGGTCACCACGTACCACGTGGTGTCGGAGGCACTGACGAACGCGGCCAAGCACGCCGACGCGTCCGTGGTGCACGTCGACCTCGTCGTCGAGGACGCCACGATCCGGCTCTCGATCCGGGATGACGGCAAGGGCGGAGCCGATCCGGGCCGCGGATCCGGACTCCTCAGCATCAGCGACCGTGTCGAGGCACTCGGCGGCAGACTCGAGATCACGAGTCCGGTAGGAGGCGGCACATCGCTGGTCACCGAGATTCCCATCGCCAACGACTGATGACGAGACCATCCTCGCGCGTCAGTGCAGGGAACGCGCGATGCGGATCCCCACGTCGTCGATCTGGAGCGTCGGATGGCTGCGCCGCCGCACCGAGGCCCGGCAGCTCCACCGCTCGTCGAACCACCCGCCGCCGCGTAGGACCCGATAGGTGTCGTAGACCTCGGCGTCGTAGAGGTCCCAGCACCACTCCCATACGTTGCCCAGCATGTCGTAGAGGCCCCACGCGTTGGGCTGCTTGCCGCCCACCTCGTGCACCCGCTCGCGGGAGTTGCCGCGATGCCAGGCGATCTCGTCGAGCTGCCCGTACCGCGCGCCGGTCGTACCGGCACGACACGCGTGCTCCCACTCGGCCTCGGTCGGCAGCCGGTACCCGTCAGCCGACGCGTCCCACTCGACGTCAGACTGAAGGCGATACGCGGGCGCCAGCCCCTCACGTTCGGACAGGGCGTTGCAGAACCGGACCGCGTCCAGCCACGAAACACTCTCGACGGGCAACTGGTCGCCGTGCGCGGCGCTCGGCCGCCGGCCGGTGACCTGCACGTACCGCGCCTCGGTGATCGGGACCGCTGCGAGCCGGTACGGCGCGAGCTCGACCGACCAGCTGCGCTGCGTTCGCCGATCGGACAGCGTCACCGGCCCCGGCGGGATGGCGATCATCTCGTTTCCCGCGCTCGCGTCCATGGGCAGGCGATCCTACCGACGCCGATCGCCGATGGCGTCGCCGGGATATCGTTGGCGATCGCCCGAGGGGATGGTGCTGACAGTGCCGCGTTCCGGTCGGCGCCTTTACTTCTCCTTCGGCGGCGTCAACGATCCTGGCGGCACTCCCCCAGCATTGGTACCCCCAGGTCGGCTTCCCGCCGGCCGAGCGCACGACGAGGCGACGGATGTCACCTGATGGCTTGACGCCCTGAGCGATCCGTGCGGCACTTGGCGGCCCACCGGCGACGCAACAGATCATGATGCCGGCGCGCGTCCGCCGCGCTGGTTGACCCCGAATTCGGGGATTGCCAGGCAGTTCAGTGGTGGCAATCATGCCGGGGAATGCATTCTTCAGCCTCGGCCACCGTCCCGCTGTTTCGGGCAGTGATCAAATCGGGCTCGATGCACATCCGGGAGACGAACTGCGATGACCTTACAGATCTGGACGATCACTACCTCCGCCGGGGACCTGGAACTAGAGCCTGATCCCGAGCAGGTCGTCTATCCGCAGCTCCGAGGACACGACGGCGGTCTTGAAAAGCTCGCCACAGATGGCCAGGTGAAGCAATATGGCATCAATGGCATTGAAATTAAAGGATACGAACCCGGCGAGGGGTTCGTGGACGTCGTGGCGATCCCTGGGAAGGCCGCTCGACTGTACGTGACTGATCGCAGAGTGGTCGTGACGATGACGGACGTCGACCTGGGCCCTTCGGGACTCATGACCGCCGCGGACTTTGTCATTCCCGGCATGGGCGGGCTCCGTGATATCACACGCATGATCACTAAATCGGTTCGCACAAGATACCATTTTGTCGCGCAGATCGACTACCAGTGCCTAACCCTGGTTCGCTACTATCAAGCCACCGGAATCCTCCAACGGAGCCTGCTCCAACTCGGTTCCGCCGTCGGCGAGCCACCACCGGTCGAGACGATGGGGATATGGACATCCCTGTCTCAGAGGGAGAAGGTTTCCGAGATCGCGGAGGACATACTCCGACGAGCGATCCGGGCACAGCTTGCCCGTACGGTGCTGCCGGTCACCGAAGAACAGAAGGTCGCCTCCAGTGTCAGCCGGTTCGCACCCAGCGGCGCCGACGGCCGGGCCAGGATCGCGATCCTTCCCGGACCAGTCACGTTGACGGACTACAAGCGCGCTTGAGATTCGGATGATCCGGCCCCAGAGCCGGCGCCATCATTTATCCCGAAGGGGCGCACCATGTCACCGGCCCACCTGGCCTTATACACCGCTGCCGCTATCGTCGCCGCACTGGTCGCGTGGTTGATCAACTATTTTGGCCACCCGAGTTGGTTCTCTCCGAAGAAAGCACTGGCGGCACTCTTAACATTGTTGTTGGTTGCGGCTCTGGTCCAGTATCGGCTTCAAGACGACAACAGCGCCGCCAGGAGGCCACTCACCCGAACGTCGGAAACCCAGCGACAGACGTCATCAGCCGAGCCCACTGCGTCATCGATCCCACCTTCGACCGGCGCGAGCCCACCCGAGGCCACCTCCTATCTCGCAGACCTGGTCCCACAGAGCAACCAGAGTTTCACTTCTGGGGCCGCCAGCCTTTCAGGGAAGACTTATCCGCAGAGTGCGCTCATCAGCTGCTACTACCGGAACGTTTACGCGGAATACAATTTAGGCAAGAGCAGATCGACCCTATCTGCCGAGGTCGGTCTTGACGACAAGGTGCCGAGCGACTCAATCGCCTATGTGATGATCTACGCAGACAACCGTTTGTTGGGCGAAGCCCATACCGTGAAGTCCGGTAGCCCGCTACCTCTGGTGTTGAACGTCCGGGGCGTGCTGCACCTCAAGTTCGTCTGTTCCCCCAAAGAAGGTCAAGAGGGCAGGTTCCGACTGGTGCTCGGTGACGCCAGGGTCTCCTGACCCCCCGCAGGCGCGGCTCGACCTGTAGGCGAGGCTGGGACCGGTCGGTTAAAACGTTTTAATGGACCTCGCCTCAATGTGACACTGATGCGACAAATCTCGCAAGGAAGCTGTCCGCATATGGCCAGGCGCCCGGCGAGGCGACCCTTCATCTCGCGCTGACGCGCTCAGCGTGCCAGCGGCTGCATGTCTTCCCTGTTCAGGGCCTGGAGACGTCATGCGATCAGGCCGCCTTCACAGCCACGCCCGGCGGGGGTCGCCCCGCACGATCCGGCCGATCGCGGAGCGGCACGTCGCCCTCCAGGCCCGTTGACACCATCGGTAGCGGCACCGAGACTGCGGGGCGAGGTTAAAACGTTACAAAACGCGGAGTAGCGCGCCGTAATCCCCAAAGCGTCAATTTTCCGCGCAACTGGGGCCGAGCAGGCCGTGACTGAGCGCCATTGACCCGACGACAAGAGCGATTCATCGCGGCGAGGTGAGGAGCACTGATGCGGCGCAGGAGATTCCGGGTACTCATCGCGGCGGCGCTGGCGACGGCATTGCTGCCGGCGCCGGTGATCGCGCAGGCGGCAGCGTCCCCGGCCGGCACGCGGCAGCACGGGTTCGATCCGGCCGCGTTCGCCGACCCGCCGAACGACAGCCGGCCGACCGTGCTGTGGTTCTGGAACGGCACGGTCACCAACGACCTCATCGACCGGCAGCTGGCCGACCTGCGCCAGCGCGGCGTCCACAACGCGGTGATCTTCCCGTTCCAGACGTCCGCGCTGAAGCCGGCCTTCCTCAGCGACGGCTGGTTCGACGTCGTCGGACACGCGTTGGCCGAGGCCAAGGCCACCGGGATGCGCGTCTGGCTGTTCAACGACGACTACTTCCCGTCCGGCCGGGCCGCGAGCCTCGTCGTGAACGGCGGCACCGTCGGCGGGCGGACCTACGAACCGCATCCGGACCTGACCGCGCAGACGCTGTCGCGCCATCAGCGCACGGTCACCGGGCCGGCGACGGTCTCCCTCGTACCATCCGGGCTCGACGTCGCGGACGGGCGCCTCATCGTCGACGCGGCCTCGCTGCAGGGCGTCCGCGTCCTGAAGCAGGGCGGCGGCTGGGGCGACTACACGGTCACGGCGCACCGCCGCAGCGACGACGGCGCCGCGGGCATCGTCGTGCGCGCCAAGGACGAGGACAACGGCTACCTCGTCGACACCGACCAGGACGGCTCGGTCATCGTCTACCGGCAGGTGGCCGGGGCGTTCGAGCAGCTCGCGGCCTCGCAGGCGATCCCCGCCTTCGACGCCGGCGCCGAGCACGAGATCAGCGTCGACGTGCGGGGCGACACGATCACCACCGCCATCGACGGCACGCGGCGGTCGAGCGTCACCGATGGCACGTACGCGGCGGGCACGGTCGGCGTACGGGCGGTGGCCACCCAGCGCTCGAGCTATGACGACCTGCAAGTGTCCGCGGCGGACGGCACGACGCTCTACCGGCAGACCTTCGACGGCGCAGACGCGCTGGATGACTTCCAGCCGCATCCGGGCGCCGCGCCGGTCGGCGCGTCGGCCCGGCCCGCCGGATCGGCCGACGGCAGCGGACTGGTCGACCTGACCGAACAAGCGACGACGGGCGGGAGCTGGCAGGTGCCGGCCGGGACGTGGACGCTCGACACGTTCACCGCGGCCCGCGCCGGCGGCAGCTACCTCGACCTGATGAGCGACGACGCCGTCGCACGCTTCATGGACGCCGTCCCCGGCGAGTACTACCGGCGCTTCCCGGACGCGTTCGGCACGGTGATCCGCGGATTCTGGGACGACGAGCCGACGCTCACCGGCACGCCCTGGTCGCCGTCCCTGCCCAAGGCGCTGAAGACGCTGGGCACCTCGCCCGGCCTGGCACTGACCGGCGTCTTCGACGACCTCGGCCGTACGGGTCGTACCCTGCGCGGCGACTACTGGCGCGCCGTCTCGGACCGCTTCGCCGAGGCCTACTACCACCAGCAGGCGACGTGGATGGGCCGGCACAAGGTCGGTTACATCTCCAACCCGCTGCACGACGAGTTCGGGCCCGCCGGCCAGCTCGACGTGAGCGGGAACATCCTCAAGGACAACCAGTGGGCGCAGGCCCCGGGGACCGACGTCGTGTTCGACCAGTACTCCCAGGGCGGCCGGACGATGTTGCCGCGCTGGCCGGCGAGCGTCGCCCACCAGAACGGCCAGCAGCAGGTGCTGCTGGAGAACTTCGGCGCGATGGGCTGGTGGATCACCCCGGATTTCATGCGCTCGCTGATCGGCGCGTTCGCCGTACGCGGGATCAGTCTCGACGTCTACCACGCCATGTGGACCGACCCTGCGAACGTCGTCTACCCGCCGCCGTTCCAGACCGACAATCCGTGGTGGCACGACGCCGCGCAACTGACCGCCTGGACCGGGCGCGTCATGCAGATCGCGAAGGGGCAGGCCCGGGCGCAGACGGCGCTGATCGATCCGTCCAGCGCGGCGGCCGCCTGGCAGCACACCCCGCAGGCCGCCGGCATCGACACCGCGTTCGCGGCCGCGAACGATGCCCTGGAGGACTCGCAGGTCGACTTCGATCTGCTCGACGAGGGTGCGCTGTCCGGCGATCCGGCGGTACGCGCGCCCGCCCAGGTGCATGGCGGCGCGCTGCGGGTCGGGGCGCAGCGCTACCGGCTCGCGGTGCTGCCGCAGACGCCGACCCTCGCGCTCGCGGCCGTACGTACGCTCACCGCCTTCGTACGCTCCGGCGGAACGCTCGTCGCGGTCGGGACCCTGCCCACGGAGGAGACCGACGGGCACGACGCCGAGCTGCGGTCCGCGCTGAGCGCGCTGTTCGGTTCGGAGCCTCGGCACAAGTACGGCACCGGTCACGCCATCCGGGTCGCCGACACCGGCGCTCTGGGCGATGCGGCCGGCGACGTGGCAGCGGCCTCCCTAACGCCCCGCGAGCCACATGTACGCGTCCTGCGCCTCTACAGCGGCGGCGACGTCGCGTTCATGATCAACAACGAGAGCGGCGACGCCGTGCGGACCAGCGCGAGCTTCCCGGTCGCCGGCACGCCGCAGATCTGGGACCCGCGGACCGGCAGTACGGCGACCGCGGCGCAGTTCGAGGCCGACGGCCACGCCACGACGGTGCCGCTACGACTCGATCCGTACGAGACGTCGATCGTGATGTTCGGCCGGGCCGGGCCCACGGTCGCGCACCTCGTCGACGGCGGGGACAGAGACGGACTCGAGCCGGGCACGCTGAAGGCGTCCGGGAACACCGTCACGGCGGACTTCACCGCGACCGCGCCGGGCGACCACCCGCTCGTCGCCACGGCGGGGGGACGGTACTTCGCCGGGACCGCGCACGTGAACGATCCGCTCTCGCCGATCGCCCTGGGCGGCGACTGGACGAGAAAGCTCGGCTCGGCCACCACGACCGGCCCGCTCGGTTCGTGGACGGCGACCGACCCGGCGTACTCGGGCAGCGCCACCTACCAGCGCGCGGTCGACGTGAGCTCGGCGCAGCTCGCGGGGCACCGCTGGACCCTCGACCTGGGAAACGTACGCGACGTGGCGGAGGTGAGCGTCAACGGCCACTCGTTCGACCCGCTGCTGTGGCACCCATATCGACGAGACGTGACCAGCGCCCTGCACGCAGGTGGCAACGACGTCTCGGTCACCGTCACGAACACCCTGGCCAACGCGCACGGCGACGGCCGCCCGTCCGGGCTGCTCGGCCCGGTCACGCTGCGCCCGAGCGTGCGCTCGGCCGTCACGCTGCCCGCGGCAGGACCGCAGGGGGCGATCGCGCTGACGGCACCACCCACGGTCGGGGTGGCGCCGGGGCAGACCGTGCCCTCCGCGGTGACCGTACGGCGGTTCGGCGGCGGCTCCGGTCCGGTCACCGTCACGGCGGCGGTGGACGGCGGGCTGAGCGTGTCGCCGGCGAGCACGACGGTGACGGTCGGACGGAACGGTTCGGTCAGCGTGCCGGTGCGCGTCACCGCCCCGGGCAGCGCCCGGATTCCGTCCACGGCCGCGCTCACGGTCGGCGCCGGCGACCTCCGCGCCGAGGTCCCGGTCACCGTCGCCCCGGCGACCCGCTTCGGGACCGTCACCGCGTCATCCACCCATCCGGGCTATCCCGCCGAGTCGGTGATCGACGGGGATGCGACCTCGGACCGGTGGGCCGGTGGCAACGGCTGGAACGACGACACGATCAACGTCTTCCCCGACACACTGCAGGTGGCGTTCGCGGCGCCCGCCGAGATCGGCCGGGTGGAGGTCGACACGCTGGATTCGCAGCAGTACCCCGCCGCCCGGTACGGGCTGCGCGACGCGGACGTCCAGGTGCTCGCCGACGGGAAGTGGCGCACCGTGGGGCAGATCCACGACAACCAGGTGGGACACATGAGCGTCTCGTTCGACCAGGTGACGGCGGAGGCGGTACGCCTGTCCATCACGGCGTCGAACAGCGGCGACTACTCAAGAGTTGTCGAACTGACCGCTTACCCGACATAGCCGGGGCCACGCGGCGCGGTCATCGGCGGCTGGCCAGGTACGCGCGCCAGCCGCCATGGTCGGTGATGTCGGTGGCCGTGTGCAGTCCTTCGGGTGCGCACAGGAAACCGGTGAGCGGCTGCCCGTCGGCGAGTTCGAGCCGCCCCAGGCCGAGCGGGCGGGGGATGTCGGCGAGCAGGGTGCCGAGGCCTTCGGCGGGCAGTTCCCAGACCTCTACCTCGATCGGGGCACCGCCTTCGGCGACCCGGACCAGGCCGGGCTTGGGCGGGCTGGTCGCCAGCGCGTACAGCCGGTAGGCCGGGGCCGTGGTCGTGGCGGCGACCAGCCGTGCGCCTCGGGAGGTCAGCTCGGAGTTGAGGGGCTGACCGGTCAGGTGGGCGCCGACGACGGCCAGCCGGACGGTGGGCGGTGGTGTGAGCAGGGCGGCGACCGCGGCGAGGTGGTCGTCGGCGCCCGCGCGCCCGATCAGCATGACGCCGAACGGGAGGCCCGCGACCGTGCCCGAAGGGAGCGCCACGGCGGACATGCCGAACAGGTTCGTGGAGTTGGTGAACCGGCCGAGACGGGTGTTGGCCCCTACGGGATCGGCGGCGACCTGCGCGAGCGTGGGATGTCCGGGTGCCGTGGGCAGCAGCAGCGCGTCCGCCGCGCCGAGCTCCGCGAACGCGCGCTCCCGCAGGGCCGCCAGGGCCTCCTGGTCGGCGAACAGCCGGTGGGCCGGGACCTCACCGGCCGCGCTGATGATCGCGCCGACGGTGGGGTCCAGATCGGGTGCGTCACGCTCCTTCAGCGCGGCGACGAAATCGCCGACGGCGGTGTACCGCTCGGCGACGAACCCTCCCTGGTAGAGGAGGGTGGCGGCCTCCAGGAAGGGGGCGATGCCGATCGGCAGCAGCTGGGCGCCCCCGCGTACGAGGCGTTGGGCGGCGGCCTCGAACGCCTCGGCCCAGCCGGGGTCGAGCTCGCCGAGGTCCTCGGTCGCGGGCACGGCGACACGCCATGGGCCGGGCCGCCGGGGCGGCGCGGCGATCGGGTCGTCGGCCATGAACGACAGGGCCAGCCGGGCCTGATCCAGGGTGCGGGCGAAGACCGTGACGCAGTCCAGGCTCCGGCAGGCGGGGACGACACCCTCGGTGGGGACGAGGCCGTAGGTCGGTTTGACGCCGAAGACGCCGTTGAAGGCGGCCGGGACCCGTCCGGATCCGGCGGTGTCGGTGCCGAGCGCGAAGTCGGCGATGCCGAGGGCGACCGCGACCGCCGACCCGGAGCTGGACCCGCCCGACACCCGCTCCGGGTCGATCGCACCCCGGACCGCCCCGTACGGGCTGCGGGTGCCGACCAGCCCGGTGGCGAACTGGTCGAGGTTGGTGGTGCCGAGCACGATCGCGCCCGCCGCCCGGAGCCGCGCCACGGCAGGCGCGTCCCGTTCCGGCACGGAGGCGTACGACGGGCAACCCGCGGTGGTCGGCAGCCCCGCCACGTCGATGTTGCCCTTCACCGCGAACACGGTGCCGGCCAGCGGCAGCTCCGGATCAACGGTCCGGGCCTCGGCCTCCACCTCCTCGCGGGGACGCAGGGTGATCCAGACCTCCGGCCGCTCCACCTCGGCGATCCGGGCGTAGGCCCGCCCGATCCGTTCCAATGCCGCCTCACTCACCGTCGGCTCCCCTCAGCACGACCAGCGGCCTGCCCGCCTCGACCTGATCTCCCGGCCTGACCAGCACCCGGGCCACCACCCCTGCGGCAGGGGCCACGACGGTGGACTCCATCTTCATCGCCTCCAGTACGACGAGCTTCTGACCGGCGACGACCTGATCCCCGATCTCGACGGCGAGCTGCCAGACGCTCGCCGCGAACTCGGCCTCGACGACCGCGCCACCGGGTATCGGCGCCTCCGTCTCGTGCGGCGGCTCCTCCCCCGCCGCGTCCTGCTCCACGCGGGCGAACTCGCCGGCCGCCTCCCAGGCCGCGCGTTCGGCGGCGAACGCCACGGCCTGCCCGGTGCGGAACAGCTCGATCGCATCGGCGTTCACCGCGAGGAAGCGGCGGTACTCGGCCAGCGAGAACTCCCCCTCCTCGATCTTCAGATCGAGGCGTCCGGCGGCCATGTCGGCGCGCAGTTCGCGGAGTTCGCCGGCGGATACCGGATACCACCTGATCCGGTCGAAGAACCGCAGCAGCCAGGGTGAGCCGGCCTGGTACGGCCCGCGCTGCCGCCAGGGCGACCAGACCTGGGTGGTGCGTCCCACCAGTTGGTAGCCGCCCGGCCCTTCCATGCCGTAGACGCAGAGGTAGGCGCCGCCGATGCCGACGGAGTTCTCCGCCGTCCAGGTCCGGGCGGGGTTGTACTTGGTGGTGACCAGCCGGTGCCGGGGATCGAGCGGGGTGGCGACCGGCGCGCCGAGATAGACGTCGCCGAGGCCGAGGACCAGGTACTCGGCGTCGAACACTGTGCGGTGGACGTCCTCGACGCTGCCCAGTCCGTTGATCCGGCGGATGAACTCGATGTTCCACGGGCACCAGGGGGCGTCGTCGCGCACGCCTGCCATGTACCGGGCGATCGCCTCACCGGTGGCGGGGTCGTCCCAGGACAACGGAAGGTGGACGGTCCGGCTCGGCACCACCAGCTCGTCGGGCGGTGGCAGGGTCTCCTCGGTCGCGCGCAGTTCGGCCAGCAGCGCGGCCTGCGCGAGGATCGCCGGATCGAGATGGACCTGGAGGGACCGGATCCCGGGGGTCACGTCGACGATCCCGGGCAGGTCGCGGTCGGCCAGGGACTCGGCGAGCGCGTGCACCCTCATGCGCAGCGCCAGATCCAGCTCCATCGGCCCGTACTCGATGAGCAGGTTGTCGTCGCCACTGCGCCGGTAGGTGACCTCCGGCCGCTCGGCCGTCGCGGGAAGCCGGGCCAGCACGCCGCCGTCGCCGGGCGCACCCACCGAAGAGCGGACCGGGACGAACCGCAGGGTGTCGCCGGGCCGCAGCTGGCCGAGCTTCCAGCGTTCGCCGGTGACGACGGTCGCGGGGCAGACGAACCCGCCCAGGGACGGACCGTCGGGGCCGAGGACGACCGGCATGTCGCCGGTGAAGTCCACCGCGCCGACGGAGTAGGGGGTGTCGTGGATGTTGGACGGGTGCAGCCCGGCCTCCCCGCCGTCCGGACGGGCCCAGCGCGGTTTCGGTCCGATCAGCCGCACTCCGGTGCGCGCCGAGTTGTGGTGGACCTTCCACCGCGCCGCGTAGAACTCGCGGATGTCGCCGGAGGTGAAGAACTCCGGGTCCGCGTGGGGTCCCTCGACGACGTCGATCTCCCACTCCCCGCCGAACGAGGGACGCTCGGCGATGGTGCCTGGCGCGCCGGGCCGTTCGAGGCCGCCGTGTAGGACGTCGCCGGCGCGCAGCGCACGCCCTCCGTGGCCGCCGAACCCGCCGAGGGTGAAGGTGGCGGCGCTGCCGAGAAAGCGGGGCACGTCAAGGCCGCCGGCGACCAGCAGGTAGGTCCGCATCCCGGTCGCGGGCGTGCCCAGGTCCAGCACGGCTCCGGCCGGCACGGTGACCGGCTCCCAGCGCGGGACCTCCACGCCGTCCACGGTGACCGGGGCCGGCGCGCCGGTCACGCAGACCGTGGTGGCGTGGGTGAAGCGCAGCGCCGGGCCCTTCAGCGTGCACTCGAGGCCGGGCGAGCCCGGATCGTTGCCCACGGCCACGTTGCCGAGCCGGAACGACCGGTCGTCCATCGGCCCGGACGGCGGGACACCGACCTGCCAGTATCCGGTC
Organism: Actinoallomurus sp.; assembly: GCA_025964685.1. Lineage (GTDB taxonomy): Bacteria > Actinomycetota > Actinomycetes > Streptosporangiales > Streptosporangiaceae > Actinoallomurus. The sequence goes on from JAOPYG010000460.1 coordinate 11,445, forward strand.
CGTCCGGGCCAGTCCTGCACGGTGGTCAGCATGCCGGGACGGACCACCTCGATCCGCCGGGAGCCGTCGGTGATCTCCGCCAGGGTCGCGGTGCCGTGCGTGGCCGCCGTGAGCCTTTCGTCCCGTACGGCCGCGCGAAGCAGGCCCAGGTTGGTCTCGATGCCGTCCAGCCGGGTGGCGTCCAGAGCCGCACGCAGGTTCGCCAGGGCCTCCGTACGGTCCGTGCCGTGGGCGATGACCTTGGCGAGGAGCGGGTCGTAGGCGGTGGTGACCTCGGTTCCGGTCTCCACCCAGGTGTCGACCCGGACGTCACCGGGGAACTCGGCCCGGGTGAGCAGGCCGGCACTCGGACGGTGATCCCTGCCCGGGTCCTCGGCGTAGACGCGCGCCTCGATGGCGTGGCCGCGTGGCCGCGGCACCCCTGCCTGGACGAGCGAGCGGTCTCCCTGGGCCAGTCGCAGCATCCACTCGACCAGGTCGACGCCGTAGATCGCCTCCGTCACCGGGTGTTCGACCTGCAGCCGTGTGTTGACCTCCAGGAAGTACGGCTCCTCCCGCACCGGGTCGTAGACGAACTCGACGGTTCCGGCGGACCGGTAGTCGACGGAGGCGCATAGCGCGGCGGCGCTGCCGGCGAGCAGTTCGCGAACGCGGCTTGGCAGGCTCGGCGCGGGCGCCTCCTCCAGGACCTTCTGGTGACGGCGTTGCAGAGAACAGTCCCGGTCGCCGAACGTCACCACGTCGCCGTGGCCGTCTCCGAAGACCTGCACCTCGACATGGCGGGCGCCCTCCACCAGGCGTTCGAGGAACACCCCGTCGGTGGCGAAGCCGGCCGAGGCTACCCGCCGTACGCTCTCCCACGCCTCCGCCAGCTCCGTGTCGCTCCGGCAGGCGCGCATCCCGATGCCGCCACCGCCGCCGGTGGCCTTCAGCATGACCGGGTAGCCGATCTCGCGGGCGGCGGTCACCGCCGCGTCCACGTCGGGCAGCAGGCCGGTGCCGGGCGGCAGCGGTACGGACGCCGCTTCGGCGGCCGCCCGTGCGGTGTGCTTGGCACCGAACAGCTCGAGCTGGCGCGGGGTCGGTCCGACGAACGCGATCCCCGCCGCCTCCACCCGTCGGGCGAAGGCGGCGTCCTCGGACAGGAAGCCGTAGCCGGGGTGGATGGCGTCGGCGCCGCTGTCCAGAGCCGCCTGGAGCACCTTGCCGGCGTCGAGGTAGCTGTCCCTGGCGGGTGCCGGACCGAGTCGCACCGCGTGGTCGGCGAGGCCGACGTAGGCGGATCCGCGGTCCGCGTCCGAGTAGACGGCGACGGTTGCCAGGCCCAGCCGGTGTGCCGTCCGGATGATCCGGACGGCGATCTCGCCCCGGTTGGCGACGAGCAGAGTAGTGATCACTGGATCGCGATCCTCACCGGTGTCGGGTCGAACCCGTTGCACGGATTGTTGATCTGCGGGCAGTTGGAGATCAGCACGAGGACGTCGGTCTCGGCGCGCACCGTGACCTTGAGGCCGGGCGCGGAGATCCCGTCGACGATCCCGAGCGTCCCGTCCGCCTCGACCGGGACGTTCATGAACCAGTTGATGTTGCTGACCAGGTCCCGCTTGCCGAGGCCGTACCGCGTCCCCTCGGCGAGGAAGTTCTCCACGCAGGCGTGCTGGGACCAGGTGTGGTGGCCGTACCGGAGGGTGTTGGACTCCTTGGAGCAGGCGCCGCCGACCGTGTCGTGCCGGCCGCAGGTGTCCTCGGTCACCGTCATCAGCGGGGTGTGCTCGTTGGACAGCAGGACGCTTCCGGTCGTGAGGAAGACGCCGCCCTGGCCGTGGATGGTGTCCGGGGCGCTGTAGCGGACGGCGGTGTCGTGGACGTCGTAGATCAGGCAGTCGACGGCCTGGTTGCCGCCCAGGTCGGTGATGGTGAGCGAACGACCGGCCTGGACCGTGCCCGACCAGGGGGCGCGGGCGGGTACGACCTCGGTCACTGGATCCCCCGGGCGGTGAGGTGGTCGGCGGTGTTGAGGAAGGCGCGGCGGCCTTCGGGTGTGGCGTCCCACAGCGGGTCCTGCGACGAGGTCGGCCGCGCCTGCCGGGCCGTCACCTCCAGCGGCGTGCAGACGTACTCGGGCCGCGGATCGATCGGATGGGCGGCGTTGGCGATGAGGACGGTCAGCGGCATCTCCGCGCGGAGGGTCACGGTGGCCCCGGCACCGCCCGAACCGGTGAACTCCAGCCGCCCGGTCGCGGGATCGACCCTGACGCCCTGGAAGAAGGAGAGGGACGGGGGCAGATCGCGTGGTTCCAGGCCGTGCTTGGCGGCCGCCAGCTTGAACAGTTCGCGTCCGGCGGGCGAGCTCCCCTGAGGGGAGCCGTCGCCGTACCGCTCGGTGTTGCGCCGCAGCGTGGACGTGCCGCACATGGTGTCCACCGGAGCGGTCGAGGCGATCACGGAGGCCAGGACCCGGCCCTGGTCGGACAGCAGCAGGTGCCCCTCACCCGGGTAGGCGTTCCACAGCACCTTGACGGTGTCGGCGAGGTTGAGGCGTTCCCAGGGTCGGTCGGTCACGAAGACCACCAGGTGCGCGCAGGCGTCTCCGGCCACGTCGACCAGCCGCAGTTCTGTGCCGCGCGCCAGCGCCTTGTGGGTGTAGTTCCCGCCCGCGACGGTCTCGGCCCAGGTCAGGCCGGAGGGGGGCGGAACCTGGGGCAGGGTGTCGGCCTTCGTGCCCTCCTGGGCACGGGCATGCTCACGCGCGCCACCGGTCGTCGCTGTCGGCATCGTGTCTCCCTCCAATTTCTGTCGTGCGACAGAAATTAGGGGCGGCCCGTTTCCTGCCGACGGCCGTCGGGTTTCCGTCCTGTTACCTGCGGAGTCCATGTGAAGATCTACTGGTGAGCTCGCCCCGAAGAGTCGGCCGGCCGCGTGCCGTAGCCCGGCCGCGGACCGGGCTGACGCCCCGTGAGGAGGTGCTCGCGGCGGCGGCAGAGCTGTTCACCGAGCAGGGGTACGCGGCGACGACCACCCGCGAGGTCGCCGAGCGCGCGGGGATCCGGCAGGCGTCGATCTACCACTACTTCACGGGCAAGGAGGAGATCCTCGCCTCGCTGCTGGAGAGCACGGTCCAGCCGTCGCTGGAGGCCGCGCGCACGCTCATGGAGGCGCCCGCTCCGGCGGAGGCGCGGCTGTGGGCGCTGTGCCTGCGCGACGTCCGCCTCCTGTGCTCGGGGCCGCACAACCTGGGCGTGCTGTACCTGCTCCCGGAGGCCGAGCGCTTTGCCCAGTTCCAGGAGCTGCGCAATGCGCTCAAGGACGCGTACGCCCGGCTGCTGGCGCGTACCGCCGCGGCCGCCACGCTGACCGAGGCCGAGCTCGGCCTGCGCGCCAGGCTGGTGTTCTCCCTGGTGGAGAGCGTCATCTTGATCCGCAAGGACGCCCCCGCCCTCGTGGTCGAGCCGATGGCGGAGGCGACCGCGGATGCCGCGCTACGCGTCGGCGGCATCCCCGACGGCGAGTTGCCCGCCGTGCGGGAGGTCGGCCGCGGGCTGCTCTGACCGGCCGGACCACCACCGGTACGCCGCCCCGAGCACCACGGCGACGAGCACGAAGAGCACGGTGAACCACTGGAAGTACCACTGGTGGCTGCTCGGTGCGTAGACCTCCACCCGCGGCCAGGCAAGGTTGACGGCCATGCCCACGCCATAGACGACGGCCAGCGCGTTCACCGGCAGTCCCCACCGGCCGAGCGAGAACAGCGGCCTCCCGCGCTCGTCGGTGCCGGCGGGTGCGCCGCCCTGCCAGGAACCGCGCAGCCGCTGCAGCAGCAGCGGGCCCGTGACCATCGCGTACGCGATGTAGAGCAGCACGATGCACGTGGTGCCGATCGCCAGGAACGCGTCCGGTGACGCGAAGTTGATCGCCACGATCACCGCGGAGAGCACCCCGGTGACCAGCGCGGGCCCGGCCGGCACGCCGGTCCGGGAGGTCCGCGCGAGCGACCGGGAGAAAGGCACCACCCCGTCGCGCGCCATCGAGAAGAGCATCCGCGTGGCGGCCGTCTGGATGGCCAGGGTCGCGACGGAGATGGCCACCACGACGTCGGCGAGGAGCAGCTTGCCGAGCCAGTCGCCGAGGCGGCTGGTCAGCACGTACGACAGCCCGTCGGTGGCGATCTTCCCGTCCGTCAGGCTGGGCGCGGCGAGCAACCCCGCGATGATGATCAGCCCGCCGAGCACTCCGGCCGCACCCAGCGCCGTGAGAATGGTGCGGGGTGCGATGGCGCGCGGGCTGCGGGTCTCCTCGCTCATCTCCCCGGCGCTGTCGAAGCCGATGAGCACGTACGCTGCGGCGAACGCGGCCACGAGCAGCGCGCCGAACGCGCTGCCCGGCACCCCCGTGTGGAAGGTGATGGTCGGCGAGTGGTCGGCGTGCGTGAGCAGCAACACCACGATGATGATCGCCCCGATGATCTCCGCGGTCACGCCGATCACGTTGATCCGGGCCATGATCTTGTTGTCCAGGAGGTTCACGATCGTCGTGCCGATGAGCAGGATGACACCGAGCACGGCGGCGTTGCCGGCCCCGTCGGCCGACACAGGCGAGGGATCATGGCCGACGAGCTGGAACCCCGACCAGATGGCGGGCAGAACGACCTGCAGAGCCAGCGCGGCCGCGGCGATCACCACGATCTGCCCCAGGATCATGATCCAGCCCGCGAACCAGCCGAAGACGGCGTTGCCCAGCCGGCTGGACCACTGGTAGATCGCCCCGGAGATCGGGTACCGCGCCGCCAGCT
>JAOPYG010000467.1 GCA_025964685.1 Actinoallomurus sp.
TGTTCATCAGCGAGGCCACGGTCAAGACCCACATCAACAACCTGTTCGCCAAGGCCGGCCTCCGCGATCGTGCCCAAGCCGTGACGTACGCGTACCGAAAAGGCCTAGCCGTCCTGGACTAACCTCCGCGCCTCCGCGCCTCCGCGCCTCCGCGCCTCCGCGCGTCGTGCACCCAGGCGTCCATGATCCGTTTGCCGCCGATCCTGTTGTTCGGTGGTCCCGGCTCGGCGGCTCCGCGGTGGGCCGGGTTGGTCCGGTACGGGCGGCGGGTTGGGCGCGGTGCTCTGACGGGGTGGCCCGTGCCCCTTTAAGCGCCCATACGGGGGCACGGTGTCGGGACGTATGGCCTGATCAGACGATGATTCACTCGCGGAAGGGCAAGAGTCCCTAGATCCCTCGCGACGCGGGGCGACGGACGATGACAAGAAGTGATCATTCGGCTACTGTGCGTTATGGATCTATGTGATTACTTTCTCAAGGAGAACCGGTCGTGCGAAAGCCCTTCATGATCGCTGAATGCCTCCGCCGTTATGCCTGGTGGCGACTCAACCGTTCCGACGAGCACGACGAGGGACGTAACGCCCGCAGTGCGGTGGCGCTGCTCAACGCGGCCGCGTACGTGGCCGAGCTTCCCGAAGACGCGCCCGTCATCACCCGGCTCTGCGGGGCCGGCACCTTCGCCGGCGAGGAGTTCCGCCTCCCGGTACCCGCCGAACGCATCGTCCGCTTCTGGCACTACGAGGAGCCGGGCGGCGTTCCCGAAGATCTGCTCGAGGCGATCGCCGCCATGGCCGAGCCACCGAAGATCCCGGCTCAGCGCGACGGTGAGCAACCCCTGCACCGCTGAACGACCAAAGACCGCGAGACCTGGTCCGGCACAGAGGCGGCACTCGGGGGTAGGTGTCGCCGAGGCTCCGGGGACGACCGGACCACTACGGCGAGCATCGGGGAACGTCGAGCACCGAACGGCGCCCTAGGTAGTTGTTGAGTCTCCAGCGTGCCATCACTCGAAGGCACGTCTCGAGCTCCTCACTCGCGCTCAAGCTGGAGACGATGAGCCGAGGCCGCTACGGCCCGCACCCGAGGCAACGGCGACGGGCCGCGCGCTGTGCCCAGGCCGATGCCGGATGGCCGGAGCCGACCCACACGCGGCTGGAGCAGGAGACGGCGGCGTACGCGACAGCTGTTCGCGTAGCCGCTGGGTGTCAGCCTCAGCTAGGTGGTCGGCGTAAAGGCTGCAGACCTTGAGATGACTCGTTCCCCGGCGGGCCGAGGCGGAGCGAACTCGGCGTCTCCGTGTTCCGGCAGACAGCGAAAGTGCGCGGCTACGGCGAGGATCCGCCGAGGCGGGGCGGAAGCCGACATCACTCGCGTTGTCGGCTTCCGTCCGCGTGCGACCAAACGTCCGGCGAGGGCCGGTGACCGGCCGGCAGGGTCACTCCGGAAGGTCGGGGTCCTCCTCCGAGGTGCTCGGCTCGCCGTCGTCGGGCAACGGGGCCGTTAGTCCGCCGACCGGGCCGCCGACGGCGACGATCGAGGTGGGGAGTCTGAGTCCTGAGCCGTCGCGGCGGCCCAGCTCCGGCGGGAGGTCGATGGGCTTGCCGGTCAGGCCTGAGGCCTTGGCCGGCATCGGGCCGGCCCAGCCCAGGAGGAGCACGTCCTCGCCCTTGAGGAACCGGTGGGCCCGGACGCCGCCGGTGGCGCGGCCCTTCGCCGGGTATTCGGCATAGTCGGCGACCTTGATGGCGCCGGTCTGGGTGCCGGGCAGGGCGGTCGAGATCCCCGCGATCGTGACGACTCGGGAGTCGAGGTCGCCGTCGAGGGCGCCGAACCAGATCACCTTGGCGCCCGGGTTCAGCCGGATGCCGGCCATGCCGCCGGCCCCGCGGCCCTGGGGCCGGACGTTGGAGGCGGGGAAGCGCAGGAGCTGTGCGTCATTGGAGATGAACACCAGCTCGTGGTCTTCGGATTCGAGCTGGAGAGCGCGTACGACCCGGTCGCCGTCCTTGAGGCCGATCACCTCGAACTCGTCGGCGTTCTTGGGATAGTCGGGGGCGACCCGCTTCACCACGCCCTGCTCGGTGCCGAGCGTCAGCCCGCCGGAGTCGAGCGACGCGAGGCCCACGACCGTCTCGTCCTTTTCCAGCGTGACGAACTCGCTGATCGGCGCGCCGCCCGCGAGCGACGGCGGGGCCGCGGACTGGGGCATCACCGGCAGGTCGAGGACGTCCAGCCGGATCAGCCGGCCGGTGCTCGTCACGGCGCCGATCTCCCCACGCGCGGTCGCGTTGAGCGTGGAGACGATCACGTCATGGGGCGAGCGTGAGCCCTCGGCGGGCAGGGCTTCGGCCGAGTTGGTGCGGGCCAGGAGGCCCGTCGAGGACAGCAGCACCCGGCACGGGTCGTCGGCCACCTCAAGGGGCACCGCCGCGGTCCTGGTCTGACCGGAGGACTCCAGGAGCACGGTGCGCCGGGGCGTGCCGTACGTCGCGGCGATCTCGGCCAGCTCGTCGGAGACGAGGCCGCGCAGCCGCGACTCCGAGTCCAGGATCTTGGTGAGCTCGGCGATCTCCCGGGTGAGCCGCTTCTTTTCCTTCTCCAGCTCGAGCCGGTCGTACTTGGTCAGCCGGCGCAGCGGCGTGTCGAGGATGTACTGCGCCTGGATCTCCGACAGCTCGAAGGTGCTCATGAGCCGCGTCTTGGCCTCGGCGGAGTCGTCGCTGTCACGAATGACATGGATGACGTCATCGATGTTGAGCAGCGCGATGACGAGCCCGTCGACGAGGTGCAGGCGGTCCTCTCGCTTCTTGCGGCGGAAGAGGCTGCGGCGCCGGACGACGTCGATGCGGTGGTCGACGTAGACCTGGAGCAGGTCGCGCAGGCCCAGGGTGCGCGGCTGGCCGTCGACGAGGGCGACGTTGTTGATGCCGAACGTCTCCTCCATCGGCGTGAGCCGGTAGAGCTCCTCCAGCACCGCCTCGGGGTGGAAACCGTTCTTGATCTCGATGACGAGCCGCAGGCCCTGCTGCCGGTCGGTGAGGTCCTTGAGGTCGGAGATGCCGGAGATCTTCTTCGCGTTGACGAGATCCTTGATCTTGGCGACCACGCGCTCGGGGCCGACGGCGTACGGCAGCTCGGTGACCACGATGCCCTTGCGGCGCGGCGTGACGCTCTCGATGTGCGCGGTGGCGCGGGTGCGGAACACGCCGCGGCCGGTCTCGTACGCGTCGCGGACGCCCTCCAGGCCGACGATCTTGCCGCCGGTCGGCAGGTCGGGCCCGGGGACGAAGCGCATCAGGTCATCGAGCGTCGCGTCCGGGGTGTCGATGAGGTGACGCGCCGCGGCGATGACCTCGCCGAGGTTGTGCGGCGCCATGTTAGTCGCCATGCCGACCGCGATGCCGGACCCGCCGTTGACCAGGAGGTTGGGGAACGCCGCGGGCAGGACCTCGGGCTCGAGCTCCTGGCCGTCGTAGTTGGGGCGGAACTCGACGGTATCCTCGTCGATGCTCGCCACCATGAGCGCGGCCTCGCGGGACATGCGTGCCTCGGTGTACCGCATCGCGGCGGGGGAGTCGTCACCGCCGAGGGAGCCGAAGTTGCCGTGCCCGTCGACGAGCTGCATCCGCATCGACCACGGCTGCGCGAGGCGTACGAGCGCGTCGTAGATCGCCGAGTCGCCGTGGGGGTGCAGCTTGCCCATCACCTCGCCGACGACGCGGGCGCACTTGACGTGGCCGCGATCGGGCCGCAGGCCCATCTCGTTCATCGAGTAGAGGATGCGGCGCTGCACGGGCTTGAGCCCGTCGCGCGCGTCAGGGAGCGCCCGCTGGTAGATGACCGAGTAGGCGTACTCGAGGTAGCTGCGCCGCATCTCCT
>JAOPYG010000485.1 GCA_025964685.1 Actinoallomurus sp.
CGACTCGAGTGCCAGTGGCAGCGCGATCAGCTCCCGGAGCCGATCCGCGAGCTCGTACTTGATGACCAGAGCTTGCGCAACGACATCTGCTGGTCGGTGTTCGACTGTTGAAGCCGAACCTTGCACGGCCCCTCATTGTTGGCCCAATCGGTCAAACTTCCCCGCCTTGATGCCGGCGATCTTCCGTGCATGAGGTGCCCGGAAGGTTCGGGGCACCTCAACTGTCCCCCCGAGGCAGCCCGCTGCGGCACGCCCTACTGGCGTGCGGTCTGGCGTCGGGCCCCACCGCCGTCCCGATCGGGGCCGCCTGTGACGCCCCGCCGCAGGTGTTCCATAGCGCGGCCGTCAGGCCCGCACCGCCGCCCTCCGGGCGCAAGGAACCTTGGCCAGTTATTCGACCTGGTTGGTCAGCCCGCCCAAAGTAGCCGAATTGGGACAGTACCCTGGTAAACCAGAGTTCCACTTGGGGCGTCTGTGCACTCCTGAGCCCTGAGTTCAACCAGGAGGACCACGTGTCGGGCTGGCCGAGTATCGACAGGGCCGAGGACCAGCGGCTCGCGCAGTCGCTGTGCGCGGGAGAGCCGACTGCCCTGGCAGAAATCTATGACGTCTACGCACCGCGGCTCTACGACTACTGTCACGTTCTCCTGCGTGACCAGGAGGCCGCTGCGACCGCCCTGCATGACTCGCTGATCGCCATGCAGGAGCGCAGCGGGGAACTGCCTGACGTACGACTCTTCCGCGGTTGGCTGTACGCCGTGACCCGCCGGGAATGCCTGCGCAGACAGGCGCACGAGGACTTGCCGGCCCACCGGCAGCGGGCGCCCGAGGCGGATGGCTTCAGGGCCGACGATGCGATCCGCCAACTGGTGCATACCGCGCTGCTCGTGCTCAACGGCGCGCAGCGCGAGGCGCTCGACCTCTCGCTCCGCCACGAGCTCGACTCCCATGACGTCGCCGAGGCCCTGTCCGTGATGCCGCACGAGGCGTCCGTATGGGTCGCGCAGGCGCGTCAGGACCTGGACTACGCGTTCACCGCGGTAGTCGTGGCGGCGACCGGCCGGAAGGACTGCCCGAGCGTGGCCGAGATCGCCGGCCCGATCGACGAGCCGCTCGACTCTGAGGCGTACGGCAGGCTCGCCCGGCACATCGCAAACTGCCCGATCTGTAGCGCGCACGGCAACCGCAAGGTCGCCACCGCACGGCTGTTGCACGAGATGCCGGCGGCCGCGATCCCGGCCGCCCTGCGTGCCCGCGTGCTGAATACCGCCGTCGCTCCGGAGTCCGCGGACCTGCGACACACGATCGCGATGCGCGCCGAGCCATCGGCCGACCGAGAACCCGAACCCGAGCTTCGGTGGCGCAGGCGCTCGGTGCCGGGGCTCTTTCCCGCGGTCGTCGCGGTCGCCTGCGGCCTGCTCATCGTGGGCGGGCTCTTCCTCGCGCTGCCCGGTTCGGGGCAGAAGAACGCCAGCGGCGAGCAGGCCATCCGCCCGCCTGGAAGCGCGGCCTCCGACGGATCGTCGCCCTCCGACTCCGCGCTGCCCAGCCCTAGTAGCACCAGTACCAGCAGTAGTGGTCGCCGCAGCACGAGGAACAACAGCACGTCCATTTCCAGGCCGAGCAAGTCCAGCAAGATTCCGCCGCCCACGCCGTCCCAGACGGACCGGCGCTCGCACACGCCGTCTCCGCCGCCCCCGCAGAGGCCTGGCATGCTCTCCGTGTCGGGCTGCCAGATGAACGGTACTGACCGCTGCCCGGCCACGGTGACCGCGAACGGCGGTCCGGTCAGCTGGAGCGTGACAGGCACGAGCGGGAACATCAGCGCCGGCGGCAGCGGCACACTCCAGGCCGGACAGACCGCGTACGTCACGGTCACCCGTCACGACATTATCTGCCTCGGCGGCGGCAGCGGCTCGGTGTCGTTCACCTCGGGCGCACAGGCGCCGGTCACGTGGGACTGCTGACGCCCAGGCGGAGCCCCTCAGAGCGTGCAATTAGCGTGCATCTAGCCAGGGGGGAAGAGCATCGCCACCGTGCATGCCGCGCTGGAGAGCGGCGTCACGCTGTTCGACACTGCCGACTTCTACGCCATGGGCGATAACGAGTTGCTGCTCGCCGAGGCCCTGCGCGGCCGAGACCGGGACGGCTACCAGCTGAGCGTCAAGTTCGGCATGCTGCGGGAGCCGGGCCCCGGATTCGGCGGGTTCGACGGCCGTCCCGAGGCGGTGAAGAACTTCCTGGCCTACTCGCTGAGCCGGCTGGGCACCGACCACATCGACATCTACCGTCCCGCCCGGCTGGACCCGGCGGTACCGATCGACGAGACGGTGGGCGCGATCAAGGAGATGATCGACGCCGGGTACGTGCGGCACATCGGCCTCTCGGAGGTCGACGCGGCGACGATCCGCCGGGCGCACGCCGTGCATCGGGTCTCCGACCTGCAGATCGAGTACTCGCTGATCTCCCGCGTGGTGGAGGCGGACGTTCTGCCCACGCTGCGGGAGCTCGGCATCGGCCTGACCGCGTACGGCGTCCTCAGCCGCGGTCTCATCTCCGGGCACTGGTCCGCCGGCCGCACCGCCGCCCCCGGCGACAGCCGCGGCTTCAGCCCGCGGCGACCGATACCCGTCCGCGTTCATGTCCAGCCTCGGCGTGGGGAACTGAGTCCGGCTCTCCGGCGGAGCCCGCTCCGGTCGCCTACGCTCCA
>JAOPYG010000487.1 GCA_025964685.1 Actinoallomurus sp.
GACTTCGCCGCGGCCGACCTCGCCGAAGGCCGGCCGGCCGCGCTGCGCCTGGCCGACGACGCCGAGCGCCTGCTGGACGGGCGGGTCGACATCCTGGTGAACAACGCCGGCATCGTGCCGGTCGGCCCCACCGCGGACTTCGACGAGGAGACCTACGACCGCGCCTGGACCGTGAACGTCAAGTCCGCGTTCTTCCTGACCGGCCGGCTCGCCCCGGCCATGGCCGTACGAGACGGCGGCGTAGTGATCAACACCGGGTCGATCGTCGTCTCCCACGGCATCGCCGGCTCGGCCCTATACAGCGCGACCAAGGCCGCCGTCGAGTCCCTGACCCTGTCGTGGGCGGCCGAGTACGGACCGCGGGGTGTCCGCGTCAACGCGATCTCCCCGGGCCTGGTGATCACCGAGGGCACCGTCGGCGGGCGGGAACGCGTCGAGGCGATGGCCTCGGCCTCACCGGCCGGCCGCGTCGGCCGCGCCGAGGAGATCGGTCCTCTCGTGGTCTACCTGGCCAGTGACGACGCCGCGTACGTGCACGGAGCGTCGTTCACGCTGGACGGCGGCTGGAGCACCGCCCGCCGCTGACCGGATCGCGAAGTGCTCCACCGCCGCGGCGGTACCGGGCCAGGGGGGCCATGGCCCGGCGGACGCGGGTCACGTTTCGGCCCGCTCTTCGAGCTGCTGCCTGAGCGCCTGTACGGCGTGCGTGAGCAGCGCCACTTTCGTCTCCAGCTGGAGGATGCGCTCCTCCAGCAGGGCCGTCGACGGGGCGCGGAACCCGACGTGTATCTGCCGTGTCATCGAACCTCCCTTCGCGATGACGGGATCGCTGTCCCAGGGTCCGCGCCCGGCCGGGCATGACCGCGTACCGGCCGGCGCGGCGTCATTCGGCCTATCCGCTCGGCAGCACCGGCTCGATCCGGTACAGCGCGGGCCGGCGCACGTGGCCCGTCATCGCACGATGGGTCCGGCCCGCCACCGCCGCGACCAGATCCCGGGCGGTGACCAGGCCGATCAGCCGGTCCTCCCCGTCGGTGACCGCGACGCAGTCCAGCTGCGCGGCGAGCATCGCCCGTGCCGCGAAGGCGATCGAGTCCGAGACGGTGATGTGCGGCATGAGGCGATGGCTTACGACCGTGCTCACCGGCACGCGCATCCTGTCAGGACCTCCGCCGTCCCAGGCGGCCGCCATCGTCTCGGCGTCGAGGACGCCGACGCAGCGCCCGTCGCCGTTGACCACCGGCACATGGTGGTAGCCGCCCTGGCGCATCAGCTCCCACGCCATGAGTGTGGTCTCCTCGGCCGCGACCGTGAGGACGTCCGTGGACATCACGTCGGCCACGAGGCTTTCCTCGAAGTTCGAGGTCATCGGGTGGCCTCCAGGTATGTCGGATGGATCCGCCGTCCGCTGACGTACTCGCCGCGGATGCGGATGAAGTAGCCGAGGCCTCCCGGTGCCCAGGAGCGCAGGGGAAGCCGGGAAAGGCGTTCGATCTCGGTGGCGACGCGTACGACTCGTGCCTCTCCGATCACTGTCACCGACCAGCCCGAACGGCTGCCCGGCTCGAAGGCGTCGGCCTCGAAGGCGACGACCGCGTCGCGCGTGGCCGATACGAGCTTTGAATCGGGCGGCATCGAGATGATCACATCGTCACCGTCGAAGGCGAAGTGGACCGGTTCGATCGCGGGCAGCGCGCGGTCGGTGAAGACCACGCGGCCGAGTGTCACCGACCGCATGAGCGCCAGGCAGTCGTCGCGATCGAGGACCTCGAGCCCGTTCGCGTCGAGTCTCATGGTCCGATACTCCCTCCGCCGCGGATCCGCCGGGCAGGGGCGAAGGTCCCGGCCGGGACGGCCATCGTCCGCCCCGCGCCGCGGCAAAAGACCCGGCCGGCCTCACCGGTCCGCAGGCCGGCGGGCATCACCGGCACGGGTGACCGGGTATTGATCCCCGGAAGGGAGTTCGCCGAGGTCCTCGGTGGGATCCCCTCTCACCTGTTATTTCATACTGGTCTGAGCAGGACTTTGATCCGTCAGGACGGGAGGCGTCCGCCGTGCCCCCTGAAGGGCAGCCCGGTGAGGACCGTGCCCGCACGGTGCTGCCGCAGCTGAGGCTCGACGACTTGCTCGCGGAGCTGCAGACGCGGCTCGCCGCGGTGCTGGTCACCCGCGACCGGGTGCACGCACTGCTGGAGGCGGTCGTCTCGATCGAGAGCGATCTTGAGCTGGACACCGTGCTGCACAGGATCGTGGAGGCCGCGACGACGCTGGTCGACGCCCGTTACGGCGCTCTCGGGGTGATCGGGGAGGACGACCGGCTGACCCGGTTCGTGACCGTGGGCGTGACCGAGGAGGAGATCGCCGCGATCGGCTACTGGCCGACCGGCCACGGCATCCTTGGCCTGCTGATCAAGGAACCGTCCCCGATGCGCCTGCCGGACCTGTCCGCGCATCCGGCCTCATCGGGCTTTCCTGGGGATCATCCGCCGATGCGGCGGTTCCTGGGGGTGCCGATCCGCGTACGGGACGAGGTGTTCGGCAACCTTTACCTGACCGAGAAGGCCGGCGGCGGGGAGTTCGACGAGGACGACGAGAGCGTGGTCGCCGCGCTCGCCACGGCGGCCGGGGTGGCCATCGAGAACGCCCGCCTCTACCAGGAGGCGCGCCAGCGGGAGCGCTGGCGGGAGGCCTCCGCCGAGGTGTCCACCTCGCTGCTGTCCGGCACCGCCCCTGCGGTGGTCCTGTCCCTGGTGGCGCGGCGGGCACGGGAGATCTGCGACGCCACCTACGCCGTCGTGTCCCTGGCCGACGGCGACGAGTTCACGATCGAGGCGGCCGACGGCGAGAACGCCGACATCCTCCTCGGACGGCGCGTCGGGATCGACGACGTCCTCGCGGGCCCGGTGTTCCGTGGGGGACGCTCGCTGATGCTGGCCGACGCGATGGAGGCCGCGCACGGGCTGCCGTCCCCGCCGCCCGTGACGATGCGGGCGACCCTGATCGTCCCGCTGGGCACCGGACCGGGCGTGCGCGGCGTGCTGGCGGTGGCCAACGCCCCGGGCCGCCCGCCGTTCACCGAGTCCTCGCAGCGGCTGCTGGAGGCGTTCGCCGGCCAGGCCGCGGTGGCGCTGGAGCTGGCCGAGCGCCGCCGCGACGCCGAACGCCTCGTCCTGCTGGAGGACCGGGACCGGATCGCCAAGGACCTGCACGACACGGTCATCCAGCGGCTGTTCGCCACCGCCATGACCCTGATGAGCGCCATCAAGATCACCCAGCGGCCCGATGTCGCCGTGCGCATCCAGCGGGCCATCGACGACCTGGACGAGACGATCCGGCAGATCCGGTCGACGATCTTCGCGCTGCAGGCCGTGCCGGGCGGGCACCCGGAGCTGCGCGACCGGATCCTCACCGTCGTCGAGGGCGTCGCGGAGAGCCTGGGCTTCGCACCCGCGCTCCGGCTCGAAGGCCTGCTGGACACCACGGTGAGTGACGAGATCGGCGAGCAGCTCATCGCCGTACTGCATGAGGCGCTCTCCAACGTCGTACGTCACGCCCACGCGAACCGGGTGAGCGTCGACGTCGGCGTCCGCGACGCCCTCGTGCTCGTGGTCGAGGACGACGGGACCGGCATCCCGCCGGGCGGGCGGCGCAGCGGGCTCCGCAACCTCGCCGACCGCGCGGAGAGCCTCGGTGGCTCCTTCGAGACGTGGGAGCGCGAGGGGGGCGGGACCGTGCTGGAGTGGCGCGTCCCGCTGACCGTCCCGGCCGGCTGAGCGCGACCGCCGGGCATCGGAGCCGCCGCGTATCGGAGGCGAGCGGCCCCGCACCAGGGGACCTTCGGCCCCTTCTTGACGCCGTACCGCCGCCGCGACGCTGGGGGAAGCAGGCTCGCGGCGGTGCAGGGGCCCCGCCGGACGCGCGCACCACGAGGAGAGCATCATGATCCAACCGATCGTCGTCGGAACCGATGGCTCATCCCCCGCCGATCTGGCGGTGGAATGGGCGGCCGATGAGGCCACCCTCAGGCGGCGTCCGCTGCACATCGTGAACGCGGCGGAGCGCTGGGATTACGACGTGCCCTTCCACACGGCGCCCGGAATCTGTGAGTCACTCACGGAGGTCGGAGAGCACATCCTCGCCGAGGCCGTCGAACGTGCCGCAAAGGCATACCCCGGCCTGCCCGTCACCACCGAGCTGATCTTCGATTCGCCGGCGCGCGCGCTCCGCTCGCTGGGCCGGCGGGCCGAGGAGATCGTCGTCGGTCATCGCGGCCTCGGCGGCTTCACCGGCATGCTTCTCGGTTCCACCGGGCTCCGCGTCGCCGGGCACGTGCCCGTACCGGCGGTCGTCGTACGCGGCGATGCGGGGGAGCGCCGCGACGAGGTGCTCGCCGGTGTGGACCTGGCCGAGGAGTCCTCCGGTGTCCTCGCGTACGCCTTCGAGACCGCCGCGCTCCGCGGCGCGTGGGTCCGCGTCGTCCACGCCTGGCAGCTGGCCACCGCCCTGCCCGCCGTGTCCGTCCACGAGGCCGCGGCCGTGACCCAGGAACGGCTCGCCGACGCCGTCGCCCCGTGGCGCGCGGAGTTCCCCGACGTGGGTGTCGTCGAGCAGACGCCCTGCGGCCACCCGGTCGCCGAACTCGCCGGCCGCTCGTCCCGCGCCGTGGTGCTGGTCGTCGGATCGCGCGGGCCGGCCGTCCGGCGCCGGGCTGGGCACCACGGACTCTGCCTGGGATCGGTCGGCCACGGCGTGCTCCACCACGCCGACTGCCCGGTGGCGGTCGTACCGCCGCCGGAGTGACGCGCCCCCGGCCGGTCAGTCCCCGACCATGTCGACCAGATCGGCGATCGAGTCCGCGATCCGCGAGGGCCGGAACGGGAACCGGTCGACGTCGGCCGCGGCGGTCACGCCGGTCAGCACCAGGATCGTGTAGAGCCCCGCCTCCATGCCCGACACGACGTCGGTGTCCATCCGGTCACCGATCATCGCGGTCGTCTCGGAATGGCCGCCGACGGTGTTCAGGGCGCTGCGCATCATCAGCGGGTTCGGCTTGCCGACGAAGTACGGCGTCACGTTGGTGGCCTTGGTGATCAGCGCCGCGACCGCGCCGGTCGCCGGCAGGGAGCCCTCCGCGGACGGGCCGACCGGGTCAGGGTTGGTCGCGATGAACCGCGCCCCACCGTCGATGAGGCGGATCGCCCGGGTGATCGAGGTGAAGCTGTACGTACGGGTCTCGCCCAGGACGACATAGTCCGGATCGATGTCGGTCAGGACATAGCCGACCTCGTGCAGGGCGGTCGTCAGACCGGACTCACCCAGGACGAACGCCGACCCGCGCGGACGCTGGCCGTCCAGGAACTGGGCGGTCGCCAGCGCGGAGGTGTAGATCGACTCGACCGGGACGTCCAGCCCGGCCGCCCGCAGCCGTACGTGAAGGTCGCCCGGGGTGTAGATGGAGTTGTTCGTCAACACCAGGAACCGCCGGCCGGCGTCGGTCAGCCGGGAGAGGAACTCCCGGGCACCGGGCACCGGCCGGCCCTCGTGGACGAGCACGCCGTCCATGTCCGTCAGCCAGCACTCGATCTGCTTGCGGTCGCTCATGCGACTCAATATCCCGCAACGACGTGAACGGACGGTACGCCGGGCCGTGGGTACGCGTGACAACCGAGCATTTTCGGCACCCCACCATGGGTTGCTGGACAGGTACGGCCGCGCAGCCGGGCGGGGGACGGGACGGGGCATGGGGGCGGCAGGGCCGGTGGGGCGGGGAGGCGGGCAGCGGCCCGGCCGCACCGGCGTGGGCACAGCCACATGGCGCCACTTCTGCCCACCCACCACCCGTCCGTGGTCTCACCCACCTGTCGCTGTCCGTCTGCCATGGAGCGTGAGCCGGACCGTCTGGGCCGGTCGGGGGCTTCCCGGCGCCGCGTCTTCAGAGCGTGAGCTCGAACCAGACCGCCTTGCCGGCCGCGGTGTGGCCGGCTCCCCACCGGTGCGAGAGCCGGCTGACCAGGTAGATGCCACGGCCCGCCTCGGCATCGTCGTCCGGTTCGCACAGGATCGGCAGGCGGTGGTCGTCGTCGGTGACCTCGCACAGCAGGGTCGAGGTGCGCATCAGCCGCAGGGTGATCGGGCGGGTGGTGTGGCGGATGGCGTTGCTGACGAGCTCCGTCGCCAGCAGCGACGCGGCGTCGATCTGCTCCTCCAGGCCCCAGCCGGTGAGAGTCGTGGCGATCAGCCCGCGCACGTGCCGTGCCGCCTGGGCGTTCGGGTGCATGACCCAGTTCGCCACGCTGGCGCCCGGGATGCCGTCGAAGCGCGCGATGAGGAGGGCGATGTCGTCCTCGCGCCCGTCGGTGTTCAGGGCGTGCAGGACGTTCTCGCACAGGTCGTCGGGTGACGCGGCGGTCTTGGTGAGAGCCGCGCACAGGGCGTCGAGTCCGGCGCCGATGTCGCGGTCGCGCGACTCGACCAGGCCGTCCGTGCAGAGCGCGATCAGGCCGCCGTCCGGGGCGGCCACCTCGATCGTCTGGAACGACACGTCGCCGACGCCGAGTGGCACCCCGGCCGGTACCGGGACGAGCTCCGTACGGCCGTCGGCGTGGACGAGTACGGGAGGGACGTGCCCGGCGTTCGCGATCACGCACCGGCGCGCGACCGGGTCGTACACGCAGTAGACGCAGGTCGCCAGGTACTGCTCCGCGGACTGCCCGACGGTGTCGTCGAAGAGGCGGTCGAGGTGGCGCAGGACCTGGTCCGGGGGCAGGTCGAGGGCGGCGAGCGTGCGCACGGCCGTACGGAGCTGGCCCATCGTGGCGGCGGAGTGCACGCCGTGTCCCATCACGTCGCCGACCACGAGCGCGACACGGCCGCCGGGCAGGGGGATCGCGTCGAACCAGTCGCCGCCGACCTGCGCGGTGGGATTGCCCGGAAGGTAGCGGTAGGCGACCTCCACCCCGGGCAGACGCGGTGGGTGTTTGGGCAGCATGCTGCGCTGCAGGGCGTCCGCGACCCGTGCCTCGCGCTGGTAGAGGAGGGCCTTGTGTACGCCGAGCGCCGCCTGGTCGGCCATGAGCGTGGCGGTCAGCACGTCGATCTCGTCGAAGCCCGCCCGGCCGGCGGCGCGCAGCAGGACCGCGAAGCCCAGCATGTGCTGGCCCGCCCGCAGGGGTACGGCGAGGAGGGATGCCGGCCGCAGGGACGGCAGGAGGCAGCTCACGTCGTCGTCTCGCTGATCCGGATCCGGCCACATGACGAGCTGCCCGCTGGAGATCGTGGCGGCGAACGGCCCGGTCAGCTTCGAGACGGCGATCTCGCCGGCCAACGCCAGGTCGGGGGGTGAGGCATGGCCGGCCGCCGCGACTTGGCGGAGCAGGCCTTCCGGTGGCGCGCCGGGCAGCTCGGGCGGGTCGCCGTCGCCCAGCACCGCGTCGTACAGGTACGCCGCGGCGAGATCGGCGACGCGCGGAACCGCCGTCTCGCAGAGCGAGGCCGCGACCTGGGCGGCCTCGAGGTCGCCGCCGATGCGTACCGTCGCGGCGTGCAGGAAGGCGAGGTGTTCGTGTACCTCGGCGGACTCCGCCCGGTCCGCGCTCCGCCATCTCACCGGCGGCCGCCGCGGCCGCCGCGGCGGGCCGGTGGTGCCGGCACGCGGACGAGGGCGTAGGGCGTGGGGCCGCCGGCACGCATCGTGCCGGACGCAGAGTGATCACCGCGCGGGTGAATCGCCATCCGGAATAACGCCTCTAATGCAGAAAAGGCGACTATTGCCATAAATCGCCACAAAAAGGTATCCCAGGACCCATGCGGCCGGCTGCCAGTACGTGCGCGCCTGTCCTCCGGGCCCTCAATGATCACGTCGTCCTTTCCCGCGCATCGGCGGAATCCAGCGCGCAGCCTATTCAACACCGATTCCGCCGCAAGCTCCGCAGAACCCTGGTGACAAGCCGTGACAGAATTGCCGGCCACCGTGCGTGAAAGGGGCGCCTCGGCTCACTTGCGATTGATGATCCGAAGCACGCGCTGGATGCCGCGCGGGGGAGGCGGCGGCCCGAAGGGAACGGCCAAGCGGGTACGCGCGGGGCGGCCGCGGAGTGCCACGGTGCTGCCGAGACGCCAGCGGGAGGCCTCGTCCTCGTGCGCGGCGGCCACGACCGTCGCGGAGGCCAGCAGCCGGTGCTCGGTGGTCTTGGCGAGGTCGCTGAGCCTGGCCGCCTCGTTGACCGGGTCGCCGATGACGGTGTACTCCAGCCGCTGTTCCGCCCCGATGTGGCCGGCGACCACCTCTCCCGCCGACACACCGATGCCCGCGTGCAGCTGGGGGAGCTCCGCCCGCAGCCGTCGGGACAGCTTCCTGGCGGCCGCGAGGGCCTGCCCGGCCGGGTCCTCAAGCGGCTGCGGCGCCCCGAAGATCGCCAGGGCGGCGTCGCCCTGGAACTTGTTGATCAGCCCTCCGTGCGCGGACACCACCTCGACCACGACGCCGAAGTAGGCGTTGAGCAGGCCGACGACCTCGCCCGGCGGGGCCCCGATCGGGACGGCGGTGGGGCCCGACGCAAGACCGCACGCCAGTAGGGCGTGCCGCAGCGGGCTGCCTCGGGGGGACAGTTGAGGTGCCCCGAATCTTCCGGGCACCTCATGCACGGAAGATCGCCGGCATCAAGGCGGGGAAGTTTGACCGATTGGGCCAACAATGAGGGGTCGTGCAAGGTTCGGCTTCAACAGTCGAACACCGACCAGCAGATGTCGTTGCGCAAGCTCTGGTCATCAAGTACGAGCTCGCGGATCGGCTCCGGGAGCTGATCGCGCTGCCACTGGCACTCGAGTCG
>JAOPYG010000014.1 GCA_025964685.1 Actinoallomurus sp.
GCCGGGCGCGCGCGTCGCTGGAGGCCAGCGAGTGCGGCGCCTTCCTGCTCTTCGACTTCTACAACATCCGGTACGTCACGCAGACCTGGATCGGCGGGGCCCTCGGCGACAAGATGACGAGGTACGCCCTGCTCACCCGGGGCGGCGAGCCGATGCTGTGGGACTTCGGGTCCGCGGCGCGGCACCACCGGCTCTACAGCCCGTGGCTCGATCCGGCGAACTGTCACGCCGGCATGCTCGGCATGCGCGGCGCGATCGCGCCTACCGCCGGCCTCATGGTGGACGCGGTCCGTCAGATCAAGGCGCTCCTCGAGGAGGCCGGTCTGGCGGACGCCCCCGTCGGGGTGGACATCGTCGAGCCGCCGTTCCTGTTCGAGATGCAGCGTCAGGGCCTGAAGGTCGTCGACTCGCAGCAGCTGATGCTCGACGCGCGGCAGATCAAGTCCAGTGATGAGCTCATGCTGCTGACCCAGGCCGCCGCGATGGTCGACGGCGTCTACCAGGACATCGTCGAGGCGCTCAAGCCCGGCATCCGCGAGAACGAGATCGTGGCGCTGGCCAACAAGCGGCTCTACGAGATGGGCTCCGACCAGGTCGAGGCGATCAACGCGGTGAGCGGCGAGCGGTGCAACCCGCACCCGCACAACTTCTCCGACCGGCTGATCCGCCCGGGCGACCAGGCGTTCTTCGACATCATCCACTCCTTCAACGGCTACCGGACCTGCTACTACCGCACGTTCAGTGTGGGCAGCGCGACGCCGAGCCAGCGGGACGCCTACACCAAGGCCCGTGAGTGGATGGACGCGTCGATCGCCATGATCAAGCCCGGGGTCGGCACCGACCAGGTGGCCGCCGTCTGGCCCGCGGCGACGGAGTTCGGGTTCGAGAACGAGATGGCGGCCTTCGGCCTGCAGTTCGGCCATGGCCTCGGTCTGGGCCTGCACGAAAGGCCGATCATCTCCCGGCTCAACAGCATGCGAGAGCCCATCGAGCTCCAGCCGGGGATGGTGTTCGCGCTGGAGACCTACTGCCCGGCGAGCGACGGCTTCTCGGCGGCGCGGATCGAGGAGGAGGTCGTCGTCACCCCGGACGGCCCCCGGATCCTCACGCTCTACCCCGCCCAGGACCTCGTCGTCGCCAACCCGTACTGAGCCTCGAAAGGCGTTCCATGGGAGACAAACTGCTCACCGACCTCTACATCGGCGGCAAGGCCGTCCCGGCCGGCGACGGCGGCCGGTTCGACGTGCAGGACCCGGCGACCGGTGAGGTCATCACCTCCGTGGCGGACGGCACCGTCGAGGATGCGATGGCCGCCGTCGAGGCGGCGGACCGTGCGGCGGAGTCGTGGGCGGCCACGGCTCCGCGAGAGCGTGCCGAGATACTCCGCGAGGCGTTCGAGCTGATGACCGAGCGCAGCGAGGAACTCGCGCGGCTGATCTCGCTGGAGAACGGCAAGGCGCTGGCGGACGCGCGGGGCGAGGTCGCCTACGCCGCGGAGTTCTTCCGCTGGTACTCGGAGGAGGCCGTACGGGGCGTCGGCGCCGTGACCACGGCACCGTCGGGCGCCAACCGGATCGTGGTCCTGCACCGGCCGGTCGGCATCTGCGTGCTCGTGACGCCGTGGAACTTCCCCGCAGCCATGGCGACGCGGAAGATCGGCCCGGCCCTGGCGGCGGGCTGCACGGTCATCTTGAAGCCGGCGAGTGACACGCCGCTCACCGCGCTGGCGATGGCAGAGATCCTGGCTGACGCCGGGGTACCTCCGGGCGTGGTCAACGTGCTTCCCGCGCGGCGCTCGGGCGCGGTGGTGTCGGCGATGCTGCACGACCCGCGGGTCCGCAAGCTGTCCTTCACCGGGTCGACCGAGGTGGGCCGCGTCCTGCTCCGCGAGGCGGCGGACCAGGTGATCAACACCTCGATGGAGCTCGGCGGCAACGCGCCGTTCCTGGTGTTCGCCGACGCCGACCTGGACGCGGCGATCGAGGGCGCGATGGTGGCCAAGATGCGCAACGCGGGAGAGGCGTGCACGGCCGCCAACCGGTTCTACGTCGAGTCCTCGATCGCCGGGGAGTTCGGCCGGCGGCTCGCCGAGCGGATGTCGGCGCTGACCGTCGGCCCCGGCACCGAGGAGAGCACCCAGGTCGGCCCGCTGGTCAACCAGGACGCGGTCGACAAGGTCGACGGCCTCGTGCGGGGCGCCGTCGAGCAGGGCGCCGAGGCGCTCGTCGGCGGAGTCCGCCCGGACCGGCCCGGCCACTACTACGACCCGACGGTGCTGGTGGACGTCCCCGCCGACGCGCCGATCCTGCAGGAGGAGATCTTCGGTCCGGTGGCTCCGATCGTCACCTTCGACGACGAGGACGAGGCGATCCGGCTCGCCAACGCGACGGAGTTCGGCCTGGTCGCCTACGTCTACACCGGCGATCTGGCTCGTGGCCTGCGGGTGAGCGAGCGGTTCGAGTCCGGCATGGTCGGGCTCAACCGGGGCCTGGTCAGTGACCCCGCGGCGCCGTTCGGCGGCGTGAAGCAGAGCGGGATCGGCCGTGAGGGCGGCCACGAGGGCATGCTCGACTACCTGGAGACGCAGTACGTCGCCGTCCAGTGGTGACCTGAGCGAGCGAGCCGGGGCGGGGACCGCCCCGGCTCAGCCGTCGGATGACTCGATCGCGGCGACGATGGCGTCCGTGGTGAGCGGGAGGTCACGTACCCGGACTCCGACGGCCATGGCGACAGCGTTCGCGATGGCCGCCGCGGTGGGTCCCTGGGCCGCCTCCCCCGCTCCGACCGACGGCACGCCCGGGCCCTCCACCAGCTCCACGGAGGTCTCCGGTGCCTCGCTGAACCGGAGAATGGGATAGGTCTCCCAGGTGTCGCTGGTGATCCTGCGCCGGTCGAACCGGACGCGTTCCTTCAGCGTCCAGCTCGTCGCCTGGGTGGCTCCGCCCTCGATCTGGTTGCGCACTCCGTCCGGGTTCACCACGAGGCCGACGTCCACGGCGATGGTCAGGCGGCGGACCCGGACCTCGCTCTCGGCCTCGACGTCGGCGACCACCGCGCAGTACGCGCCCTTGTCCTTGTAGCGGGCGAACCCGATGCCGCGTCCCGCGCCCTCGGCCACCGGCGTACCCCAGCCTGCCGCCTTGGCCGCCGTCTCGAGGACCTTGCGCCCGCGAGGATCCGTGAGATGCATCAACCGGTAGGCGAGCGGGTCGATCCCGGCCGACAGCGCGAGCTCGTCCATGAACGACTCGATCGCGAAGACGTTCATGAAGGCGCCCAGCGAGCGGACGGCCGACGAGCGGATCGACGTCTCCAGGAGACGGTGACCGGTGACCCGGCGATGAGGCAGGTCGTAGATCGGCACCGCGTTGCGCACCGTGCCTGCCCCTCCGGCCAGCGGAGGATCGACGGGCGCCGGATACCGCCACGGCCGGTCGAGGTAGGCGCCCGCGAGAAGGCCGGGTGCTCCCCCGTAACCGGGGCGGCTGGTGTGCCCCTGGCTCCACACGTCGTACTCCCAGGACCGCACGGCGCCGGACTCGTCGACCACCGCCGCCACGTCGACGGACATGGCCGACCCGAACGGTGACCAGGCGAGCTCGTCCGGCCGGCTCCACTGCACATGCACGGGACGGCCGGGCACGCTCCGGGCGAGCAGCACGGCGTCGAACGCCGCGTCGTCGGCCGCGTTGTGCCCGTAGCAGCCGGCGCTCTCCGCGTGCTCGACCTCGATCCGGTCCTCGTCCATCCGCAGGAGGAGCGCGATCGCCCCTCTCAGGTTGTGGATGCCCTGGCTGTGGCTCCAGACGGCCAGGGTCCCGTCATCGTTCCAGCGCGCCACTCCGCAGCTCGGCGCCATCGACGCGTGCGCGATGAACGGCCGGTTGTAGGTCGCCCGCAGGCTCCGCCCGGCGGGCGGCGGCTGCTCGCCGGGCACCACCTCGATGGTCTCGTGCGGGCCGGCCCGCAGGAAGCCGGGCAGGTCGTCCTCGTCGGGGAGCGCGTCGTGCTCCTCCCACGCCGTCGCGCCCCGCAGTGCCTCGACGGCGCGCATCACCTCCGCCTCGTCCGGCCCGACCACGCCGATGAACGAGCCGTCGCGCACGACCTTGACGTTCGTGTCCGCCAGCCGCGAGGTGTCGAGGTGCCGCAGGCTCGCACCCGGGGACGGCGGCCGGAGCACCCTCCCGAACAGCTGCCCGGGCAGGCGGAGGTCATGGATGAACCGCGGCCGGCCGGCGATCTTGTCGGGCAGGTCGAGGCGCGGAGAGTCCGTGCCGGTGAACACCGGCCCGTCGCCGGACGTCAGGGGCAGCGCGGGGTCGGCGACCACCTCCAGGTCGACGGCGTCGGCGAGCGCGCCGTAGGAGGTGGTCCGCTCCCCGGCGCTGATCGTTCCCTGTCGTACGGTGACGCCCTCGACGCCCCAGCGCCGTGCCGCCTCGGCCGTGAACCTGGCCCGCACCTGGGCGCAGGCGGCGCGTACGGCGGGGCCGGAGCGCATGATCGACAGGCTTCCGGCCGTCATGCCCTCGTCCGGGCCGAGCCGCGTGTTGGCCGGAACCATCCGTACCTGGTGCAGGTCGACGCCGAGCTCGTCCGCGGCGAGCTGGGACAGCGCGGTGAGGATGCCCTGCCCCAGCTCCACCTTGCCGACCCGTACGTCGATGGAGTCGTCGGGGTGAACGGTCACCCAGCGCGCGAGGACCGGGTTCGCCGCCAGGTCCGCGGGAAGTTCGGTCATTCGGTCACCTCCGCGGCCGCCAGGACGGCACGTACGACGCGGCGCTGGACGCCGCACCGGCACAGGTTCCGGTCGAGCGCCTCGACGACGGCCTGCTCGTCGGGTGCCGGGTTCCGTGCGAGGAGGGTCGCCGCGCTCACCAGGATCCCGGAGATGCAGTAGCCGCACTGCGCCGCCTGCTCGTCCAGGAACGCGCGCTGCACCGGATGCAGCTCGTCCCCGGGCGCCAGTCCTTCGACGGTCACCACGGTCTTGCCCGCGGCCGACCAGATGGGCGTGTCGCAGGACGCGACGACCTGCCCGTCCAACTGGACGAAGCAGGCACCGCACAGGCCGACGCCGCAGCCGAACCGGGAGCCCTTGAGGTCGAGCTCCTCGCGCAGGACGTGCAGCAGAGAGGTGTCCGGATGGGTCTCCACCCGGACGTGGCCTCCGTTGACGGTGAGCTCGAACGCCTGTTTCATACCCGTCCCCCTTCGAACGCCTCAGGGTGCCGGGAGAGCTCGATGCGGGTCCGCCGGATGTGCCCGCTGAGATACCGCTCGGCGTCGACGGCGTCGCGCCGCTCGACGGCATCGAGGATCAGCCGGTGCTCGGCGTTCACCACCCATCGCCGGGCCGGCCCGGAGAGGTTCATGAACGTACGCCGGTAGTGCTGGGTGGAGTTCCACAGCCGGACGACCATCGAGGACAGATGCTCGATGGGGCACCCGGCGTAGGTCAGCAGATGGAACTCCCGGTCGAGCGCGAGGAACTCCGCGATGTCGGTGTTGGCCTCGATCCGCGCCTGGATGTCCTCCAGCCGGCGGAACTGCTCCTCGCCGAGATGCGGCAGGCTCTCGGCCAGCGCGAGCGGCTCGAGCCGCTCGCGCATCTGGTAGATCACGTCGACCTCGTGCCGATCCAGCCGGGGCACGCGGGCGCCCTTGTGCATGTGGTGCTCGGTGAGCCCTTCGGCCTCCAGGATGCGCAGGGCCTCTCGTACCGGCAGCCGGCTGGTGCCGAACCGCGCGGCGACGTCCTCCTGGCGGATCCGCTCCCCCGGCACGATCTCGCCGCTGAGGATCGCCTCGCGCAGGTACCCGGCCACGCGCTGGCTCACCGCGCCGTTCTGGTCGCCGCCCGCCATCTGCTTCGTCTGTCCTGGCATGAGGGAATCTCTACCGGATCTCGTGCTGCCGGTCGAAGGCCTTGCCGCCGGGATAGGACACGAGCTCGAACTGCATGCCCCACGGGGCGAGGAAGTACACCCAGCGCTGCCCCTCGCTCGGCCCGCTGCTCGCCGTCGGATCGCCCATGACCGTGACGTTCCGGCTCTTGAGGTACGCGACCGCGGCGTCCAGGTCCTCCACGTACAGCGCGACGTGGTGGCCGCCGACGTCGCTGTTCCGCGGTAGGTCCTTGTTCTGGTCCGGGGCCTCGTAGTGGAAGACCTCGAAGACGGCCTGGCCGCCGCAGCGGAAGAAGTGCAGCTCGCGCATGACCGCGCGCGGATCGACGCCGAGGTGCTCGGACATCCATTCGCTGTCGTCGTGCCGGTACGGGCCCAGCGTGTACATGTACTCGCAGCCGAGCACGTCGACCAGGAACGTCCGGGCCTCCTCCAGGTCGGGCACCGTGAAGCCGATGTGGTCCAGGCGGGTCAGTCCGGGAAGTCCGCTCATCGTGCCCTCTTCCATGCGCCTTATTGGATCCAATACACCGTACCGCGATGGTCGTAGCGGCGTAAATCGCTCTTGCTCTGGTTCTTTGGATCCAATGTGTGGCAAAGTTGGGCCACCGGTCGATCCCATGAGGAGCGTGCGCCTTGCCTCAGCACCACCGGCTCGACCCCGCGGCCCCCTGGGTCGAGGTCGTCGCCACTGACACCGACTGGGACGCGGCTGACCCGGTCCTGCTCACCGCCATGCTCAGCCAGCTCGTCCTCATCCGGACCTTCGAGGAGTACGTCCTCGACCTCGCGCGGGCCGGGCTCGTCCACGGGCCGGCCCACTCGAGCATCGGGCAGGAGGGCGGCGCCGTCGGCTCGGTCCTTCCCCTGACCAGCCGGGACACGGTAAACGGATCGCACCGCGGCCACCACCAGTTCCTCGCCAAGGTGATCGCCCACGTCGAGCCCAAAGGGATCGATCCCCGGCGGGAGTTCTCCTCCGACGTACGCGCGGTGCTGCTCAAGAGCCTGGCCGAGATCTGCGGCCTGGACCGCGGCTTCAGCCACGGCCGCGGCGGGTCCATGCACCTGCAGTGGAAGGAGGCCGGCGCCATCGGCACGAACGCCATCGTCGGCGGCGGGGTGCCGCTCGCGGCCGGCTCAGCGTGGGCGCACCGGCAGGCCGGCACCGACGCGGTCGCGGTCACCT
>JAOPYG010000035.1 GCA_025964685.1 Actinoallomurus sp.
CTTCATGCGGGAGTACGGGGAGTTCGTCCCGGACAACCCGTCCAAACTGGAAGAGCTGGTCGACTCCCTGGCACGCCGGGCCGCCGCCACCGAGCGGCGGCTCGCCGCGCTCACGCCCGCACAGCGCGAGGAGCTCGCCGCGCTCTTGACTCAGACGCTGGAGGACGCCGTGCTGTCCATGGAGATGCAGCGGCTCGGCTCGTCGCTGCGGCAGCGGCGGCCCGACCTCGACTGGTCCGGTTCGGAGCGGATGAGCGGCGAGGACCCGATGTCCCTCGGCGACGCCACCACGGCGCTGGAGGAGCTCGGCGACCTCGCCGAGCTGGAGGGCGCGCTGCGCCAGGACTACCCCGGCGCGCGGATGGACGACATCGACGAAGAGGCGGTACGCAGGGCGCTGGGCCGCCAGGCCGTGGACGACCTCGCCGAGCTGCGGCGTATCGAGGCCGAGCTCGAACGCCAGGGCTACCTCAAGCGCCGGGGCGGCTCGCTGGACCTCACGCCGAAGGCGGTTCGCCGTCTGGGCGAGACCGCGCTGCGCCGGGTGTTCGCCCAGCTCGACTCCTCCCGTAGGGGCGACCACGACCAGCTCGACGCCGGTCAGGCGGGCGAGCTGACCGGCTCCAGCCGTCCGTGGCGATCCGGTGACGAGCAGCCCATCGACGTCATCCGCACACTGTCCAACGCGCTGCGCCGGGGTGGCACGACGACCACGTCGTCCCGGCCCCGTGTACGCCTGGACGTGGACGACTTCGAGGTGCTGGAGACCGAGCGCCGTACGGCCGCCGCGGTGTGCCTGCTGGTCGACCTGTCCTACTCGATGGCCCTGCGCGGCACCTGGGGATCGGCCAAGCAGACCGCGCTCGCCCTGCACACGCTGGTGGCGAGCAAGTACCCGCAGGACGCCATCCAGATCATCGGCTTCTCCAACTACGCGCGCGAACTGCAGCCGACGGAGCTGGCCGGTCTCGACTGGGACATGGTGCAGGGCACGAACCTCCACCACGCCCTGATGATCTCCGGTCGCCACCTGGACAAGCACCCCGAACACGACCCGATCGTCCTGGTGATCACCGATGGTGAGCCGACCGCGCACCTGCTGCGCGACGGGCGGTCGTCGTTCGACTGGCCGCCGTCCCGCGAGACGCTGGAGCTCACACTCGCCGAGGTGGACAAGATGACCCGCCGGCGCGCGACGCTCAACATCTTCATGCTCGCCGACGACGAACGCCTGGTCTCCTTCGTCGAGGAGGTGGCCCGCCGCAACGGCGGACGCGTGTTCGCCCCGACCCCGGAACGCCTCGGCGAGTACGTGGTCCGCGACTACCTCCGTGTCCGCCGCGGGACCCGCTGATCTCAGCCGTGAAGGCGTCCTCCTGGAGAGGGCGCCTTCACTCCCTGTGATCGGGGGGTGCACTGGTCGCGATCGGAGGTGACCGCTAGGGTCGTGACATGTCCAGTGGCGATCGCCTGCTCATGATCCTTCACATCGGCTTCGCGATCTTCGCACTCGGGCCGATAACCGCCGCCACCATGGCGACGCCGCGGCACATTCGCCGCGGCGAGGCGAATGTCGTGCGCTATCTCAACCGGATCACCCGCATCTACGGGCTGCTGACGCTGGGCATCTTCCTGTTCGGCCTCCTGCTGGCCCACGGCAGGTTCAACCAGGTCTGGCTCTCGGCGTCGATGACGCTGTTCATCGTGGCGCTCGTGCTGCTGCTGATCGTCGAGCGCGACCAGCGCAAGGCCCTGCACAAGATCGAGCTGGCCGTGGCCGAGCGGCGCGGGACCCCCGCCGAGGCCGCGCCGGCCAACGCCGAAGCCCCGGCCGAGACTGCGCGGCCGGCCGAGACGGCGGCGGCCGACAAGCCCGTGGCCGGGGCGGAGACCAGGGCCGGCACCGGCGCCCCCAAGGAGACCCCCGCTACGGGCCCGGGGCCGGCCGACCGTGATCTCGCCAAGGTCGAGACCGGGCGCATCGCCACCCTCTCGGGCGTCGTCGCGCTGATCTGGATCGTCATCCTGGTGCTCATGGTCTGGAACGGCGGCTGAGGTCAGCCGAGCGCACGCTCCAGGTCCGCCAGCAGGTCATCGGCGTCCTCGATGCCCACCGACAGCCGGATGAGATCGGACGGCACCTCCAGCGGCGAACCCGCCGCCGAAGCGTGGGTCATGCGCGCCGGATGCTCGATCAGTGACTCGACGCCGCCGAGCGACTCGCCGAGGATGAACAGCCGGGTGCTCTCGCACACGCGTACCGCCGCCTCTTCGCCCTCGGTGAGCTGGAACGACACCATTCCGCCGAACGCCCGCATCTGCTTGGCCGCGACCTCGTGGCCGGGGTGGTCGGGCAGGCCGGGGTAGCGCACGGAGGCGACCTTCGGGTGCCGCACCAAGAACTCCGCGATGCGCGAGGCGTTGGCGCAGTGCCGGTCCATGCGGACACCGAGCGTCTTGACGCCGCGCAACGTCAGCCAGGCGTCGAACGGGCCGCCGACGGCGCCCATGGAGTTCTGGTGGAAGGCGAGCTCCGAACCCAGCCCGACGTCGGACACGATGAGCGCGCCGCCGAGCACGTCGGAGTGACCCCCGATGTACTTCGTGGTGGAGTGCACGACCACGTCGGCGCCGAGCGCCAGCGGCCGCTGGAGGTACGGCGAGGCGAACGTGTTGTCCACCACCAGCAGCGCACCGGCGTCATGGGCGACCTGCGCGAGCGCGGCGATGTCGGCGATGCCCAGCAGCGGGTTGGTGGGCGTCTCCACCCAGATGACCTTCGTGTCGGGCCGGACGGCGGCGCGTACGGCCTCGACACTGGCGACCGGCACCGGGTCGTACTCCAGTCCCCACGGCGTCAGCACCTTGGCGATGAGCCGGTATGTCCCGCCGTAGGCGTCATCGGGGATGACGACGTGATCACCAGGCTTGCAGACCGCACGGAGCAGGGTGTCCTCGGCGGCCATGCCGGAGGCGAAGGCCAGACCGCGCACGCCACCCTCCAGCGCCGCGAGGCACTCTTCGAGCGCGGTACGGGTGGGATTGGCCGTACGGCTGTACTCATAGCCGCCGCGCAGTCCCCCGATGCCGTCCTGCTTGTAGGTGGAGACCTGATATATCGGCGGCACGACCGCCCCAGTGGCCGGATCAGGGTCCTGGCCAGCGTGAATGGCCAGCGTGTCGAAGCCGGTCACGTCGTTGAAACCGTCCATGAACTGAGGCTAGTGCCTCTGCGGACACAGCCGTACCAACGGTGAGCCATCCCCAGGGATGAGACGTCTCCCCCACAGGTACTAAGTCCGATCTCCGCTTCGGTGGGGAGGTAACAGGCGCTTGGACCCCTTACGTTCATAGGGACATTTCACACTTGACGGAGGGGGAGCCACCCGATGTTCGGATGGCTGGGGCGTACCGTCGTACGGCACCCATGGTGGACGATCGTGACGTGGTTGGTGGCCGCGGCCGCCGCCGTCGCGCTCGCACCGAAGCTCGATACGCACACTGACCAGCAGGATTTCCTGCCCACGAAGTACGAGTCGGTCCAGGCGGGGAAACTGGCCGACAGCGCCTTCCCCAGCGGCAGCCAGAAGACCAGCAACGAGCTGATGGTCGTCAAAAGGGGTGACGGACAGCCGCTGACGGCCGCCGACCAGCAGAAGATCGGCCAGGCGGCGCAGACGCTGCAGGCCAGGCACTTCCCCAACGTGACCGCGGTCCAGACCGGGCCCCAGGCGCTGTCGCAGAATCATCGCGTTCAGGTCGTCGCCGTTCCGATGCCCATCGGCTGGACCGACCAGAAGCTCGAAAAGAAGAATGAAGACGGCATCAAGCAGTTGCGCCTGGCCTCCGCCGACGTGTTCAAGGGCACTGGCCTGCAGTACGGCGTGACCGGCAGCGTGTCGAGCAACATCGACAATGCCGACTCCAGCAACAAGACTCTGGCGCTGATCGCCATCTCCACGATCGCGCTGATCATCATCCTGATCCTGGCGATCTTCCGCGCCCCGCTCGCGGCGGCGCTGCCGATCGTCGTGATCGCCTTGGTCCTCTTCGTGTCGAACGCGGTCTCCGCGATCATCGGTAAGGCGTTCGGCCTGAAGTTCGACTCCAGCCTCGAAACGCTGATCGTCATCGTGCTGTTCGGCATCGGCACCGACTACATCCTGTTTTTGCTCTTCCGCTTCCGTGAGCGTCTGCGCCTCGGCGAGGACAAGAAGACCGCGATGATCGTCACGGTCGAGCGGGTGGGCGAGGCGATCACGTCGGCCGCGGGTGCGGTGATCGTGGCGTTCCTCGTACTCCTGCTCGCCAAGTTCAAGTCCTTCGGGGCGCTCGGCCCGCAGCTGGCGATCGCGGTCGCCGTCATGCTCATCACGGCCCTCACGCTCGTCCCGGCCATCCTGTCGCTCCTCGGCCGGGCCGTGTTCTGGCCGTCCAAGTCGTGGAAGAAGGAGCCGAAGGCGAGCTTCTACACGCGGCTGGGCAACGCCGTGGGACGCCGCCCGCTGGTCACGGCGGTCGCCTCCGGCATCGTCCTGCTCGCTCTAGCCTCCGCGACGCTGGGCTTCAAGGCCGACTACGACTTCAACGCCGGACAGCCGCAGAGCACCGAGTCGGCCAAGGCGCTGAAGGACCTGCAGGCCAGCCTGCCGCCCGGCCTCACCGACCCCACCCAGGTCTACGTCAAGGGCAACGGGCCGCTCGACAAGCAGGCGGTCGAGCAGTTCCGGCAGACGCTCGCGCACGCGAACGGCGTGGGGCAGGCCCAGCCGGCCCAGTTCAACCCCAACGGCACGGTCGCCAAGATCGGCGTCGTGCTCAAGCTCAACCCGAGCTCCAACGAGGCCATCAACCTCGTCAAGGGCCCGCTGCGGAACACCGCACACCAGAACGCACCGCCCGGCACGACCGTGCTGGTCGGCGGCACCACGGCCGTGTTCGGGGACATCAACAAGGTCAGCACGCGCGACCTCTCGGTGATCCTCCCCGTGGCGGTGGCGCTGATCGCGATCATCCTGGCCCTGCTGCTGCGCTCCTTGGTCGCCCCGGTCTACCTGGTGATCGCGGTGCTGCTCGGCTTCACGGCCACGCTCGGCGCGAGCGTTCTGCTGTTCCAGGGCGCGGAGGGCAAGGCCGGCCTGACGTTCCAGCTGCCGATCATCCTCTACCTGTTCGTGCTGGCCATCGGGACCGACTACAACATCCTGATGATCGCGCGACTACGCGAGGAGGCACGGGAGGGTCACGAGCCGCGTCGTGCGGCAGCGGTCGGCATCCAGCACGCCGGTCCTACCGTGGCGGCCGCCGGGATCATTCTGGCGGGCACCTTCGCGGTGCTGTTGCTGTCGCCGCTGTCCTTCCTGGCCCAGATCGGGTTCGGCGTGGCGATCGGCATCCTGCTGTCGGCGTTCGTCGTCTCGACCTTCTTCGTGCCCGCTCTGACCGCCCTGGTCGGACACGCGGCATGGTGGCCGGGCCACGCGGACCGGGCGAAGGCCACGGGCTCCGAGCCTCCGGCGGAGGAGCCGTACGAGCTGGCGGGCCAGCCTCGCTGACCGGGCCGGCCCCTCAGAGAACGCCCGGCGGCACCTCGGTGTCGCCGGGCGTTCTTTCACGTTAGGGCGCCCGTCTGCGGAAGCAGCGTCAACGCGCCCGCGACGGCCCAGTGCTCGGACAGTTGCCCCTGAACTCGGCCGGATTCCCGGATGCTCAGTGTCTCCACGCTGTGCGCGTGCGCCTGATGGCCCGGCGCGGTGCCCCAGCCGGGACGGACGCGGTCAGGTGCCGGCGAGGAAGCCGAGCAGGTCCTGGCGGGTGATCATGCCGGCCGGTTTGCCGTCGACGAGCACGACCGCGGCGCCGGCCTTCTCCAGCACACCGACGGCCTCGCTCACCGGCTCGCCCGAACCCACCATCGGCAACGGCGGGGCCATGTGCTCCTCCAGCGGATCCTCGGCCGTCGCCCGTCCGCTGACCAGGGCCTCCAGCAGGTCGCGCTCTCCCACCGAGCCGATGACCTCCGCGGCCATGACCGGTGGCTCTTCCTTCATGACCGGCAGCTGCGATACGTCGTACTCGCGCAGGATCGCCACCGCGGTGCCGACCGACTCGTGCGGGTGGACGTGGACGAACTCCGGGAGTCCGGTGCCCTTGCGGGACAGCACGTCGGCGATCCTCGGCTCCTCCGTGTCGGAGGTGAGGAACCCGTAGTCGGCCATCCAGTCGTCGTTGAAGATCTTGGACAGGTAGCCGCGTCCGCCGTCGGGGAGGAGGACGACGACGACGTCGTCGGGGCCGGCCTCGGCCGCGACGCGGATCGCCGCCACCGCCGCGAGCCCGCACGAGCCGCCGACGAGCAGCGCCTCCTCGCGGGCGAGCCGGCGTGTCATGGTGAAGGAGTCCTTGTCGTTCACGGCGATGACCCGGTCGCAGATGTTGCGGTCGTAGGTCTCGGGCCAGATGTCCTCGCCGACGCCTTCGACCAGGTACGGCCGTCCGCTGCCGCCGGAGTAGACCGAGCCCTCAGGGTCGGCGCCGATGACCTGGACGCGGCCGCCCGAGATCTCCTTGAGGTAGCGCCCGGTGCCGCTGATCGTTCCGCCGGTGCCGATGCCGGCTACGAAGTGGGTGATGCGTCCCTCGGTCTGCTCCCAGATCTCCGGCCCGGTCGTCTCGTAGTGTGAGCGCGGGTTGTTCGGGTTGGCGTACTGGTCGGGCTTCCACCCACCGGAGATCTCCGAGGCGAGACGGTCGGAGACGGAGTAGTAGGACTCCGGGTGCTCCGGCGCGACGGCCGAGGGGCAGACGACGACCTCCGCGCCGTACGCCCGCAGCACCGCGATCTTGTCGCCGGCCACCTTGTCCGGGCAGACGAAGACGCACCGGTAGCCCTTTTCCTGGGCGACGATGGCCAGGCCGACCCCGGTGTTGCCCGACGTCGGCTCGACGATCGTGCCGCCCGGCCGCAGCGCGCCGGAGGCCTCAGCGGACTCGATCATGCGCACGGCGATGCGGTCCTTGACCGAGCCGCCCGGATTGAAGTATTCGACCTTGGCGAGCACCTGGGCTCGCGCTCCGGCGGTGACCTTGTGGAGCCGTACGAGCGGGGTGTCGCCCATCAGTTCGGTCAGTGAATCGTGAACACGCACTACGCGACGTCCTTGTCGGTCCGTAACAGTTGTTCCCGACGGTACCCCACCCGTTGTCGTCACGTTCCGTCTGCGAACCGTCACCCTTCGCTGCTAGCCTCGACCGGCGCTCACCCACGAAGGAGGCACGGCCGTGACAACGCAGCGACGACTACTCTCCGCACTTATTTCGGCACAAATAGTGCTCGGTGCCGCTGCGTGCGGCGGCTCCCATGAGTCCTCGGGCGCCACGAGCAAGCCCGCGTGGAACGACGCGGGGATCAACGCGGTCAGCCGGCCGGTGATCGGCTCCGGCGTCTCGGCGGTCACCGCGTTGCAGCCGGACGGCAAGCTGCAGACGGTCGTCAACGACGTCAGGGACGGAAAACGCCTCTGGGCTCGTCCGACGGTGATCTCCGGGCGTCCGGCCGCGATGGGCGTCGCACCACCGGCCGTCGCCGGGACGCCGGGGCACGCGATCGTCGCGAGCGTCGAGTCCGGCACCCACGGCGCCGCGCTCGTGGGGCGCGACGCGCGCACCGGGGAGCAGCGCTGGACCCGCACCGTCGGCACGACGTTCGGGCCCACCCGGTGCGGCGGCCTCCTCTGCCTGTCCGAGTCCACCGCGCGCAAGTCGGCCGCCTTCGCCGCGCTCAACCCGGCGACCGGCAAATCCGCATGGCACATGCCAGGGGTGGCCGAGGTCGAGTGGGCCGGTCCGGGGCGGGTGGTGCTGTTCCGGATGGCCGCCCATCCCACGGTGGAGGCACACGACCTGGCCACCGGCAAGGAGCTCTGGACCTTCCCGATCGAGGGCGCGCTCGGCCGTGGCGCCAACCTCTCCGGCGGGTGGGCGTTCGGCTCGGTCGGCAACGCGCTGATCGGCTACCTCGCGCCGTACCAGACCCGCAGCAACGGCCCGCTGTCCGCCTTCGGCTTCTTCTCCCTGCGGCTGAGCGACGGCAGGCAGCAGTGGGTGCGCAAGCGGCTGTTGCGGATCTACCCCAGCGCGAACCCCGCCGTCTCCCTCATCACCCGCGAGGTCGACGACGCCGACCGCTACGGCGGCTTCACCGAGCTCGACCCGCGCACCGGCCGTTCGGTCACCCGCCTGACCACCACGGGAGCGCCCCGGGTCAACTGGTGGCTCGCCTTCCCGCAGGACCTGTCGGCGGTGGGCTTCCTGTCGCACGACCGGCCGAGCCGGATGTACGACCTGCGCACCGGCCGTGCCATCACCGGCCACACGCGGGCCTGGTCGTTCTGCACGACGGCGCCGGCCCCGCTGAAGATCACCGGGCAGACCGGCTTCTACCCCATCGCCGCGCTCTGCCCGTACGACCTGAAGAACGGCAGGCGGCTCGACACCACGAACGCGGTGCCGCCGGGGTGGTACACCGGGTCGGTCGACGGCTGGCGTGTGTGGCGCGACGAACGAGGCGCGCTGCACGGCGTGCACGACGGCGACGGTACGAGCCCGGGCATGTATCAGTAGCTTTGCTACCCCTCAGTAGGAATCGGACCTCGCGCGCAGTAACCTGCGAACGGGCAGCCGGTCATGACGCCCGGCGGACCCGACGAGGCTGAGACGAGGGAGATCCGTAATGCCTGAGGCTGTCATTGTCGCGACCGCGCGCTCCCCTATCGGGCGGGCGTTCAAGGGATCGCTGAAGGAGCTCCGTCCCGACGACCTCACCGCTCGCATCGTGCGCGCGGCGCTCGACAAGGTGCCGCAGCTCGATCCGGCCGACATCGACGACCTGCTCCTCGGCTGTGGACTGCCGGGCGGCGAGCAGGGATACAACATGGCGCGCGTGGTGGCCGTGCTGCTGGGCTACGACAACGTCCCGGGTGCGACCGTCACCCGCTACTGCTCCTCTTCGCTCCAGACCACGCGGATGGCCTTCCACGCGATCAAGGCGGGCGAGGCCGACGTGATCGTCTCGGCCGGCGTCGAGATGGTGAGCCGCTTCGCGAAGGGCAGCAGTGACGGCCTGCCCGACACCATGAACCCCAGGTTCGGCGGCGCACAGGCCCGCACCGCCAAGCGCGGCGAGGGCGGCACGGATGCCTGGCACGACCCGCGCGAGGACGACGAGATCCCCGACGTCTACATCGCGATGGGACAGACGGCGGAGAACGTCGCCGAACGCCACGGGATCAGCCGGGCCGAGCAGGACGAGTTCGGCGTGCGCTCCCAGAACCGCGCGGAGGAAGCGATCAAGAACGGCTTCTTCGAGCGTGAGATCACCCCCGTCGAGCTGCCGGACGGCACCATGGTGGCCAAGGACGACGGCCCCCGCGCCGGCACGACGCTGGAGAAGATCGCCCGGCTGGAGCCGTCGTTCCGTCCCGACGGCACGGTCACGGCGGCCAACTGCTGCCCGCTCAACGACGGTGCCGCCGCGGTCGTGGTGATGAGCGACACCAAGGCCGCCGAGCTGGGCCTGACCCCGCTCGCGCGCATCGTCTCCTCCGGCGTGTCGGCACTGTCGCCCGAGATCATGGGGCTCGGGCCGGTCGAGGCGTCCCGCCGGGCGCTGAAGCTCGCCGGGCTCACGATCGACGACATCGACCTGGTCGAGATCAACGAGGCGTTCGCCGCCCAGGTGATCCCGTCCTACCGCGAGCTGGGCGTCGACATCGACAAGCTCAACGTCCACGGTGGCGCGATCGCGGTCGGTCACCCGTTCGGCATGACGGGCGCGCGCATCGCCGGCACCCTGCTCAACGGCCTGCAGACCCGCGACAAGGCCCTCGGGCTGGAGACGATGTGCGTCGGTGGCGGCCAAGGAATGGCGATGGTCTTCGAACGCCTCAGCTGACCCCTGCGGCTCGCGCGCGGGCCGGCTGTTCGCTCTGGGCGACCAAGCGGTCCGCGCGCTTAAGCGACCCGCAATACAGCCGTTAGCGGCTCGTAATGAATCACGCACGGTGGGTGACTGAGGATCTACATGCCGTGACAGAAAGGTCGCCCCGGGGGGGTTGTGCGTTGGGCGCCGCTGTTGCAGAGTCGTCAACAAAGCAGCACGCCCAGCCAGGAGGTGCCTATGTCTTTGAACCACTCACCGGAGACGCACAAAAATCTCATCGCACGCATCCCGAAAGTCACAGGACGTGACCTCCCCGAGTGGTTCCAAGCCATAGATGACGGCCCCTCGTTCCTCCGATGTGAGGAGAGAGTCAACTGGCTGGCCGACGAGCACGGGCTCTCCCACGGCTACGCGGTCGCACTCGTGCACGAGCACGAGCTGCACCGACGCGCCGTCCGCTTCTAGCCCGGTTCGGTGGACCCGAGCCGCGCCCGCGACTTCGCCCGCGAACACCACCGGGCGATCATGCTCACGCATCATTCCGACGGCCGTCCACAGACCTCACCTGTCCTGTGCGCGGTCGACGACGCGGGAAGGCTGATCGTCAGCACCCGCGAGACCGCGGCAAAGACCCGTAACCTGCTGCGCGATCCGCGCGTGACGTTCTGCGTCATCAGCGACGCCTTCTTCGGCGAGTGGGTCCAGATCGACGGCGAGGCCGAGGTCGTACGCCTGCCCGACGCCATGGATCCACTCATCGACTACTACCGGAAGATCTCCGGCGAACACCCGGACTGGGACGACTATCGCGCGTCCATGGAACGCGAACGCCGGGTCGTGGTCCGTGTGACGATCACCCGCGCCGGCCCCGACGTCCACGGCTGACAGCTACGGCGACGCCCCCGCGATCATCGCGGGGGCGTCGCCGCATGCGGCGTCAGTTGCGACTGTAGAAGCGGGACAGGAAGCGCAGCATCTCCAGGTAGATCCACACCAGGCTCAGCGTCAGTCCGAAGGCCGCCAGCCACGAGGCCTTCTGCGGCGCGCCCGAGCGGACGCCTCCTCGATCGAGCCGAAGTCGAGCAGCAGGTAACGGCAGCCGACCAGGATCGCCGCGACGCTGAAGACGATGCCCAGCGCGCCGTTGCCCCTGATGCCGATGCCGCCGACGTGGAAGATCGACACGAGCAGGTTGAGGACCATCAGGCCCAGCAGCGCCAGCCCCGCCGCGATGACGAACCTGGTGAACTTCGGCGTCACCCGGACGATCCGCAGCGCGTACACGGTGAGCATCGCACCGAACGGCAGCCCCGTGCCGATCACCGCCTGGAGCACCACGCCGTTGTAGACGTCGTTGTAGGCGTGGCTGATCACCCCGACCGCGACGCCGTACGACGCGGCGAAGCCCAGCACGAGCGCCGGGTTCACCTTGCGGCCGAAGGTCACGATCGCCCAGAGGATCATGCCGACGACGACCGCGCCGAGAGCGACGGCGTTGGCGATGCGGGCCGGAACGAACACCCACGCCAGCGCACCGGCCACAACGAGCGTGCCCAGTGTCAGGAAGGACCGGACGACGACGTCGTCGATGGTCATGGAGCGCTGCGGGGTGTACGACGGCGCGTTCTACATGGTCTCGAGGTACCGCGCGCTCGGCGCGTGGCCCGACGACTGCTGCCTGAAGGCGCCACGCCGGGAGAAGACCGGGTTCCTGCTCTCCATCAAAGCCTCCGGATGGTCTTGTGCGCTCTACCTAACGACCGGCTGAGGCCATGGTGTTCCCAACCTACGGGGAGGCATGCGGCGTCGCTTCGAGCGGGTGCCCCTCGCTCGGTGCCGACCCGCCGATGGTGTCAGCCCAGGCCGGACCGAAAGGGTCGAACCGGCGCTCAACTCACTGTCAATGACCGGTGCCCCCGGTCGGAGTCGAACCGACACGAACAACTCTTTTAGGGAGTCTGCCTCTGCCTGTTGGGCTACGGGGGCGCCCGCAATCATACCGGGGAAACGCCAATAGTGGACCACAGGCTAAATGCGGTCAAGAATTCTCATTACTACCGCAACGAAATTCTGACCGAATACCGATCAGTATTTCTTGGTGGCCAGCTCGAACTCTTCCCGCGGACGCTCCAAGGTTCCCAGGGAAACGACCTCACGCTTGAAGAACAGGGCAAGTGTCCAGTCCGCGGTGACGCGCGCCTTGCGGTTCAGCGTGGGCATCCGGGACAGGTGATACGTACGGTGCATGAGCCAGGCCAGGAACCCTCGTAGCTTGACACCGTAGATCTGTGCAACCCCCTTGTGCAGTCCGAGACTGGCCACTGATCCGGCATAGGAGTGTTTGTAGACCTTTAGTTCTCGGCCCTGCAGAGCGGCGACAACGTTGTCACCCAAAACCTTGGCCTGACGTACCGCATGCTGGGCGTTGGGGGCACAGAACTCGCCCGGTTTGGTCAGGTCCGGAACGGCGGCTATATCACCTGCGGTAAAGGCGTTGTCCAGGCCCTCAACGGTCAGTTCGGCGGTCGCCTTCACACGGTCCTTGTGATCGAGCGGAAGATCCGTCTTCTTGACAAGAGGGTTAGGCTTCACGCCCGCGGTCCACACCAGCGTGCCGGCACCGAACTCCTCCCCGTCGCTGAGAACGATGTGACAGCGCTCGGCGGATTTGAGCATGGTGTGGAGCCGCACTTCGATTCCGCGCCCTCGCAGCGCCTCCACCGTCCACTTGCCCATCTCCTCGCCGACCTCGGGCAGGATGTGGTCGCTGGCCTCGACAAGCACCCAGCGCATGTCCTCCGCGTTGAGGTCGGGGTAGTACCTACAGGCGTCGCGGGCCATGTCCTCCAGCTCCCCGAGCGCCTCGACACCGGCGTACCCTCCGCCGACGAACACGAAGGTGAGGGCCTGCTTGCGCGTCCCCGGGTCGGCGGTGGACGAGGCGATGTCGAGCTGCCGCAGCACATGGTTGCGCAGGAAGATCGCCTCGGCCACGGTCTTGAAGCCGATGCCGTTCTCGGCCAGCCCGGGAATGGGCAGTGTCCGCGAGATCGACCCGGGGCAGAACACCAGCAGGTCGTAGGAGATCTTCTGGATCTCCTTGGGCTCGGCGTCGGTGCGCTCCACGACCTGTACGGTCGCCTGACCGCCGGCGTGGTCGATCTCGGTGACGCGACCATTGAGGATCTTCACGCCGGGCAGGACGCGCCGCAGCGGCACGACCACGTGCCGGGGCTCCAGGTTCCCCGCCGCCGCCTCTGGCAGGAACGGCTGGTAGGTCATGTACGAGTGGGGGGACACCAGTGTGATCTGGAGTTCTCCGGTCTTGAGCTGCCGGCGCATCTTCCGCCGCAGCCGAAGCGCGGTGTACATGCCGACGTAGCCGCCGCCGACGATAAGCAGGTGTTCGGACATATTCGATGCGGTACCCATGGCACCCTCCGAAAATCGATCCGGCGCTTGTGAAAGTTTTCACGAGCTCCGGCTTTACCGTACTCCCGAGTAGGTCCGGGAAGCGGTCCTCATCTTGTGAATCGGCTCACGTTCGAACCCTTGGCGTCGCCGCCGCGTCATAGAGAGCGAAGAGATCACAGGCGATGGGCAGGGCATACGTCCAGAGGAAGCGGGGGCTCCACTGGCCACCGCCCTGCCACATCGCGTGACGGCGATCTGTCCGGCATGCGTCACCGGAGCCGCAGACAGCGGCCCGCAGTGAGACGAGACCGGTCCTCTCCCCCGCCGGCGACAGCCTGGCGCGCCCGGTCTGATGGTCACGGCTCACTCGGACCGCCCCCCGCCAGGCGCCGGGCTCGCGACCGGTCCGGGTGCGTGACGCTGCTCGCGGGCCCGGTCCTCGCTCGCGCCGCGAAGCGAAAGGTCCATCGTTCGCGCCCGGCTCGCATCACGGGTGCTCAGAGAGCGTCTGGTTCCGGTAGGTCGGCGTAGGTGCGGGCGCGGGTGAAGACGGTGTCGAGCATCGGCTCGGTGACCCGGCCGGTGAAGGTGTTCTGCTGGCTCGGGTGGTAGCAGCCGATCAGCAGCGCCGCGCCGCCGTCCGGGGCCTTCAGTTCGACCTCGGCGCCATGTCCGAACTTCGCGCGAGGCGTGGGCATGACGTAGCCCGCCTCCTTGAGCGCCGGCCACAGCGCCTGCCAGCCGTACCCGCCCAGAACGACGATGGAGCGGATGCTGCCCGAGATGTACTCCAGCTCCCTCACCAGCCAGGGCGCACAGGTGGCGCGCTCGGACGGGGTCGGCTTGTTGGCCGGCGGCGCGCAGCGTACGGGCGCGACGACCCGGGTGCCCAGCAGCCGTTGCCCGTCGGCCGCGTGGGTGCTGGTGGGAGCCGCCGCCAGGCCGACGCGGTGGAGGGAGGCGAACAGCCACTCGCCGCTGCGGTCTCCGGTGAAGATGCGGCCGGTGCGGTTGCCGCCGTGCGCGGCGGGTGCCAGGCCGACGATGAGGACGCGCGGGTCGGGGGCTCCCCAGCTCGGGACCGGCCGTCCCCAGTACTCCTGGTCCGCGAATGCCCGGCGGCGTTCGACGGCGACCTTTTCCCGCCACTCCACGAGGCGCGGGCATGCCCGGCAGACCGACTGCCGGGCGACCAGCTCGCCGAGTGAGGGGGCGTCGGCCGCGAGCCGGCGGACGTCCCCGGCGTCGTGGGCGACCGGTGTGTCCGGCGTCGCCGGATCACCGGGCCACCCGGAACCCGGCGGGACGTACGGGGCGTTCACACCAGCGACCACGCGATGCCGTCGAGGATGTCGTGCTCGCTGACGACCACGTCGGCGAAGCCGTACTCCCGCATGATGCGGTCGAGGATGAGCGCGCCGGCGCCGATGACGTCGACCCGCCCGGGGTGCATCACGCTGAGGGCCGCGCGCTCGGCGTGCGTGGAGTGCAGCAGCATCCGGGTGACGTCGTGCACCTGCCGGTCCTTGAGGCGCGACAGGTGGATGCGCTCGGAGTCGTACTCCGGCAGGTCGAGGGCGATCCCCGCCACGGTCGTCACCGAGCCGGCCAGTCCGACGAGCGTGCGAGCCCGGTCGATGGGCACGGGTGGCACGGACGGCGGAGCCGGTGGGGGTGGCGACAGCGGCGAGAGCGGGAGGCCGCCCGCCTCCACGAGTGCCGCCTCACCGGCCCGAGCCACCTCGGCCTCGGCGTGGGTGCTCTCCCCGGTGCGTACGGCCGCGAGGGCGGCGTCGATGTCGCCGACGGCCGCCGCGAGCTGGTCAGGTGACGGCGGGTCGGATCGCAGGTGGCGTTCGGTCATCCGCACGCAGCCGATGTCGACCGACCGCGCGGCCTCGACGTCGCCGGTGCCGAAGACGAACTCGGTCGATCCGCCGCCGATGTCCACAACGAGGTACGGCCGCATCGGGCGGAGCGCCGCCAGGTCTCGGGTCGCGCCGGTGAAGGAGAGCCGGGCCTCCTCGTCGCCGGAGATCACTTCGGGCTCGACGCCGAAGATCTCGACGACACCACGGACGAACTCGTCGCGGTTGGCGGCGTCGCGGGTGGCGCTGGTGGCCACGACGCGTACGCGCTCGGCGTCGTGCTCGGTGACGAGCTTGGCGTAGCCGCGCATCGCGCCGAAGGTCCGCTCGAGGGCCTCAGGCGCGAGCCGTCCGGTCTCGTCGACGCCCTGGCCGAGCCGGACGATCTCCATCCGGCGTTCGAGCTCGACCAGCTCGCCGCCGGAGACGTCGGCGATGAGCAGGCGGACCGAGTTGGTGCCGCAGTCGATCGCGGCCACGCGTGTCGACTCGCTCATCCGCTCGCCTCGCCGTCACGGCCCGCGAATACTCCGACGCCGCGTGCCTCCCCGGTGCTCTCCTCTGCAGCTGCGATCATGACAGCTTCCTGACTGGCTTGACAGGTGATGAGTGAAGTCTCTTCGACACTGACACAACTCCCCGCGCGCCACCAGTCGGTCAGTTCGCTGAGTGCTTCGGCGCCGAAGGGATTCGCGCCCGGCACCGCCAGCTCGTGGGCGACCAGAGCGTGCAGGCATTTGACCCGGCTCGGCATCCCGCCCGAACTCTGCGTGCCCGCCGGAAGCGGCTCGAGGCCCTGCGCCCGCGCGGCGGCGTCACGGCGCTCGAGGTAGTCATCGTGGGCGGCCTGGTACGCCTCGGCCACCGCTGGATCGGAGGCCAGCCGCTCGGTCATCTCCCGCATCCGCCCGCTCGCCTCAAGAGTGCCGATGGCGGAGGCCGCCTTGGGACAGGTGAGATAGAACAGCGTGGGGAACGGGGCACCATCGGCCAGCCGCGGCGCGGTCTCCACCACGTCGGGCTTTCCGCAGGGGCAGCGGTGAGCCACCGCTCGCAGCCCACGCGGCTCGCGGCCGAGCTGGGCCGCCACGGCCGCGGCGTCGCGTTGGTCGATCACCGGTTTCCCTTCGAGCCTTGCGTACGGGCCGGGCGTCAGCTGTAAGGGTATGCGGTCAACGGCGCCGATCGGCCGCGTCCACCGATCGCCAGAGCGTGACGTACCACGGAGACGTCGGCGGCGGAGCCTTGCTGGCGGTGTCCTGGTCACCACCCTGCTCACCGCCGATCACCACGTAGCACTTGGCGCCGGGATCGCACATGTGCAACCGGCGCCGGGCCTCGCGACGTACGTAGGACTCATCCCCGAGGCGCTGTTTCTGCGCGGCGAGCTGCTCGACCTGCTGCTGGGCCTGCCGCTGCTGGACGCGGAGCTGGGCGATCTCGCGGCGCTGGGCGATGTACTCCCGCACCGGGTAGGCGAGGCTCAGCGCGATCGCACAGGCGACCACGGCCAGGATCGCGGCGCGCCCGGTGAGGTGGGCGCGCCGCAAATCCTTGGCGTCGATCTCCGGCGATCGCCGCTCGTCCTCGGCCACAGGTGGCCTACGACCAGCGGAAGCGCGGGAAGGCGGCCGCACCGGCATAACGGGCGGCGTCGTCGAGCAGCTCCTCGATGCGGAGCAGCTGGTTGTACTTGGCCACCCGGTCGCTGCGCGCCGGGGCGCCCGTCTTGATCTG
The DNA here is from genome assembly GCA_025964685.1 of Actinoallomurus sp. Taxonomy (GTDB): domain Bacteria; phylum Actinomycetota; class Actinomycetes; order Streptosporangiales; family Streptosporangiaceae; genus Actinoallomurus. The sequence continues at coordinate 16,960 of JAOPYG010000035.1, forward strand.
ACCGCAGTTGGTCGCGACGGCGAGGTCGGCGATCGTGGTGTCCTCGGTCTCGCCGGAACGGTGGCTCATCATGCAGCGGTAGCCGCTGCGGTGGGCGAGGTTGACCGCGTCGAGCGTCTCGGTCAGCGTGCCGATCTGGTTCACCTTCACCAGCAGGGCGTTCGCCGCGCCCTGGGCGATGCCGTCGGCCAGGCGGGCGGGGTTGGTGACGAACAGGTCGTCGCCCACGATCTGGACGCGGTCGCCGAGAGCGTCGGTCAGCGAGACCCAGCCCTCCCAGTCCTCCTCCGACAGCGGGTCCTCGATCGAGACGATCGGGTAGGAGTCGACGAGGTCGGCGTAGTACCGGGTGAGGTCGCCGGCACTCAGGGTCCTGCCCTCGAAGGCGTAGCCCTGGTCGCTGTGGAACTCGGTGGCGGCCACGTCCAGCGCCAGGGCGATGTCGCTGCCCAGCGAGTAGCCGGCCTGCTCGACGGCGCGGGCGATGAGGTCGAGCGCCGCCCGGTTGCTCGACAGGTTCGGCGCGAAGCCGCCCTCGTCGCCCAGCCCGGTGGACAGGCCGTCCTTCTTCAGCACCGCCTTGAGCGCGTGATAGGTCTCGGTGCCCATCTGCAGCGCCTCGGCGAAGGTGGCCGCGCCGATCGGCGCGATCATGAACTCCTGCACGTCGACGTTGCTGTCGGCGTGGGCGCCGCCGTTGAGGATGTTCATCATCGGCACCGGCAGCAGGTGCGCCGACGGGCCGCCCAGGTAGCGGAACAGCGGTAGGCCGGTGGACTCGGCGGCGGCCCGGCCGACGGCGAGGCTGACGCCGAGGATCGCGTTGGCGCCCAGCCGCTCCTTGTTCGGCGTCCCGTCGAGGTCGAGCAGCCGCTGGTCGATCAGCCGCTGCTCGCCGGCGTCGTAGCCCACCAGCTCGGGGCCGATGACGTCGAGGACGTTGTCGACCGCCTTCGTGACGCCCTTGCCGCCGTAGCGGTCGCCGCCGTCGCGGAGCTCCACCGCTTCGAAGGCGCCGGTTGAGGCGCCGCTGGGCACCGCGGCGCGGGAGATCGTCCCGTCGTCGAGGGCGACCTCGACCTCCACGGTGGGGTTTCCGCGCGAGTCGAGGATCTCCCGCGCGCCGACGGCGTCGATGCTTGGCACGACAGCAGCCTAGCGAGGGCCGCCGCAGGACAGGCGCAGCCACCGCCGCGCCTCCCTCGCCTGGGAGGATGGCGGGCGATGAGCGCCCCGGAACGTCCTCGGCCGCACCGGCGTGCGGGCCGCCAGCTGCTGCTGGGTCTCGGCACGCTCCTCGTGGTCGCCGCGGCGGTCGTGGCCGTCCTCGCGGTGCGGCTCGCGGACGCCGATGCGCCGCTCTCGGCGGCGAGCGCGGTCGCCCCCGCGACCGTCGTCGGCACGGGGCAGGCCCCGGACGGACGCGGGGTGGCCGTCACCGTCGACGACGGCGGGCAGACGCGCCGCGGCGTGCTCGTCCTCGCGGACGCGGCGCAGGCGCGCAACGTGCCGCGCGGTGCACGGATCGTCGTGCAGTTCGACCCCCGCGATCCGCCCGGGCACACGGCCGTCTACGCCAACGGCGACGCCGCCCACCGGAGGGTCCAGAGCCTGCTCTTCGGCATCGTGCTCGTGGTCTTCCTGGCCGTGGCGGCGACGCTGGTCACCGGCTTCCGGCTGATCTCGCGGCCGCGGCTGCGCCGGGCGCCCGCGGTCCCGGTGACCGCCGGCCGGGTCGTCGTGCGGCAGGGGCTGCTGGTGCGCAGCTGGCTCGAGCTGGTGACCGACGGCGGGATCCGGTGGCTGCCTGTCCACTGGTCGCCCGAGCTCGCCGGGCTGGCGCCGGACGGCCTCATCGAGGTCCGCGGCGACCCCGTCCGGGGACGGCTGGTCCTCCCGGTGATCGACGGCGCCGAGCTCTGGCCGTCCGGCCGGCTGCGCGCCCGGCCACCGCGTGGGAACCGGCAGGTCGCCGACGCCGCACCCGGGACCAGCCACGTCGGGTGGGGGCGGCAGATCCGGGGGGACGCCGTGTCGCTGGCCGCGGCGCCCGTGCTGGGGCTCCTCTGGGCCTACGTCGACAACAGCGGCCCGGGTGGCTTCGTCGTCGCCACCGTGGTGGTGGCCGCGGCGCTGTTCTGGCTGGCGCAACTGCTCGGCACCGACCCCGCCCCTCCCGAGCGGGACTGAGGATCGCGCCGCTACTCCCCCGCCGCCGCATGCGCCTCTGCGTCGAGCTCGCCGGCGTAGCGCCGGACCGCCTCGCGCAGCGCGTCCTCCACATCCCAGCCGCGCGCGACCGCGGCGGCCACGATCCGCAGCAGCCGCTCGCCCAGCTCCTCGGGGCTGGCCACGGTCAGCGGCGCCGGCTCGGGCGTGGCGAGCCCCACCCGCCCGGCGCGCCGGATGAGCGCGGCCGCCCAGGCGGCGGCCGGCTGCGAGCGGGAGACGCCCTCGGTCGGCGAGCGACGCTGCTTCTCCGCCTTCTTGATCTCCTCCCAGCCGGCCTCCACCCCGGCGACATCGCGGGGGCCCGCGTCACCGAACACGTGCGGATGCCGGCGGATCAGCTTGTCGACCAGATCGCCCGCCACGTCGTCCGCGTCGAACCGGCGGTCCGGGGCGGCCTCCGCGGCCACCCGTGCGTGGAAGACCACCTGCAGGAGCACGTCGCCGAGCTCCTCGCGCATGGCCGCCGCGTCGTCGTCGACGATCGCGTCGTAGGCCTCGTGGGCCTCCTCGAGCAGATAGCCCCGGAGCGAGGCGTGCGTCTGCTCGGCGTCCCACGGGCAGCCGCCGGGCGAGCGCAGCCGGTCCATGACGGTGACGACGTCGAGAAGTCGCGCGCCGGCCGGTTCGGGCACTCCGGGTGCGACCGGTGCGCCGGCGACGGCCTCCTCCGGCCCGGCGAGGACGACAACCGCACCCGGAAGCGCCTGCGCGGCCTCCGGGCCGCTGACGTCGGTGACCGCCCAGCCGTCGGCGCGCAACGCGGCGGCCGTGGTGGTGGCCCCGGGCAGCGCGGCCAGCGCCTCGGCGGACGCGACGGCGCGCCAGGCGGCGGGCCCGAGCAGGCCGGGAAGGCGGGAGCTGACGGGGACGACGAGGGCGACCGGCACCCGCTCAGCCTCCCGGAGTGCCTGTCGTCCCGCTCGTGGCGGACGCGGACGCGGCCGCCGAGCCGAGGATGGTGACGGGGCCACCGGTCGCCTCGCTGACCGTGCCGTTCTTGAGGACGCCGTAGCGGGGGTTGACCGTCACCCGCAGGTCGCTGCGCACGCTGTCCACCAGCTTCTGCGCCGCGGCGTCCACGGTGCTCGACGCCTCCTGCTGCAGCTGCGCCCGGGCCTCCTCGAACGTCGGGACGACTGTCTTCCCCACGAAGACGACGACGGTCCCGACCTGCGGCACGGTCTCCACGAAACCGCTGTTCGGCGCGGCCGCGGCCACCGCGGAGGTGAAGGCGCTCGGGATCTCGGCGGAGGTGCGCGGCTGCAGAGCCGGGATCGTGTACTGGCCGGGGTACCGGGCGGCGACCGTCGGGTACTGCGCCGGGTCGGCGGTGAGCGCGGCGAGCACCGAGCTCCCGGTGGCCTGGTCGGGCACCGTGATGAAGCCGAACTCCCGCTGCGCCAGATCGTTCTTGACCTGCTCGTACCGCGCCCGCAGGGCCGACTCGCTGAGCGGGCCGGTCAGCCCCTTCTCGGCGGCCAGCTCCTGGCGGACGAGTTGCTGACGGACGTTCTCGAAGACGTCGGTCCGGCCGATCCCCTTGGCGGCCAGCTGGCCGTAGGCCTGGGTCGGGTCGCTGCCCGTGAGGAGCTGCGCTATCCGTTGCCGGACCGTGTCGTCGCTCACCTGGACGCCGTACCGGCGCGACACCTCCGCGTACACGTCCTGCGTCACCAGCAGGCCGAGCACCTGCCGGGCGAACGCCGCCCGATCGGTCTGGGCGAAGGCGGCCACCGCCTTGTCGGCGGACTGCCGTGCGGCGACCGCGGAGTCCAGTTCGGCGACGCTGACCTGGGTGTTCCCCACGTAGGCGGCCACGGTGGGCGACGTCCGGCAGCCGGCCAGCCCGGTGACCGCCAGGACGGCGGCGACCCCGGCGAGCAGGACCCGGATGATTCCACGACGAGCAAGCACGCTGGGAGGGTGTCACACGCGGCTGGGGCCGCGCCGCCGGCCGAGCGCAGCCGTGGGCACCGGCCTCAGGACGCCGCGGCCACCGGCTGCTCGAGGACCGCCGTCAGCACCGAGTGCAGGTTCTCCAGCAGCGCGACGTCCCTCAGGGGCGTCCGGCGGTCCGGGCCGACCGGGACCTTCAGCGCGATCGTCTCGACGGCGGCCTTGTACGTGGCGCCGTCGGCCAGCCGGGCCAGCCGCATCTGCTGAGACTCGCGCAGCGGGACGGGGCTGATCCGGATGGCCCGCCCCTGCAGCGACACCTCGGTGACCCCGAGCCTGCGCATCGCGCCGCGGAAGCGGGCCACCGCCAGCAGGTTGAGCACCGGGGCCGGCGGGGCCCCGTAGCGGTCGGTGAGCTCGTCGAGGACGGCCTGTGCCTGCTCGTCGTCCTGGATGGAGGCCACCTTGCGGTAGGCCTCCATGCGCAGCCGCTCGCCGGGTACGTAGTCGTGCGGCAGGTGCGCGTCCACCGGGAGGTCGACCCGCACCTCCACCGGCTCGGCCGGTGCCTCCTCGCCGCTGATCTGCGCGCGGTAGTCGGCCACCGCCTCGCCCACGAGCCGCACGTAGAGGTCGAACCCGACCCCGGCGATGTGCCCGGACTGCTCGCCGCCGAGCAGGTTCCCCGAACCGCGGATCTCGAGGTCCTTCATCGCCACGGCCATGCCGGCGCCGAGGTCGGTGTTGTGCGCGATCGTCGTCAGTCTGTCGACGGATGTCTCCGTGAGCGGCCTGGTCGGGTCGTAGGTGAAGTAGGCGTAGGCCCGCTCGCGGCCACGGCCCACCCGGCCGCGGATCTGGTGCAGCTGCGAGAGGCCGAAGGTGTCCGCGCGGTCGACGATGAGCGTGTTGGCGTTCGGGATGTCCAGGCCGGACTCGACGATCGTGGTCGAGACCAGGACGTCGTACTCCTTCTCCCAGAACCCGACCATGATCCGCTCGAGCTCGTGCTCCTTCATCTGCCCGTGGCCGACGGCGACGCGCGCCTCGGGCACGAGCTGACGGATCTTCACGGCGGCCTTGTCGATCGACTGCACGCGGTTGTGGATCACGAAGACCTGCCCGTCACGGAGCAGCTCCCGCCGGATGGCCGCGGCCATCTGCTTGTCGTCCCACGCGCCGACATAGGTCAGCACCGGGTGCCGCTCCTCGGGCGGGGTGAGGATGGTCGACATCTCCCGGATGCCGGTGAGGCTCATCTCCAGCGTCCGCGGGATCGGCGTCGCGGACATCGACAGCACGTCGACCGCCGTCCGCAGGGTCTTCAGGTACTCCTTGTGCTCGACGCCGAAGCGCTGCTCCTCGTCGACGACGACCAGCCCGAGGTCCTTGAACCTGGTGGTCGGCTGGAGCAGGCGGTGCGTGCCGATGAGGATGTCGATCTCGCCGTCGGCCAGTTTCCGGACGATCTCCGCCGTCTCGCGGTCGGACTGGAAGCGTGAGAGCACCGCCACCGTCACGGGGAACTGGCTCATCCGCTCGGAGAAGGTCTTGAAGTGCTGGTCGGCCAGCAGCGTCGTCGGCACCAGCACGGCGACCTGCTTGCCGTCCTGCACGGCCTTGAAGGCCGCCCGCACCGCGATCTCGGTCTTCCCGTAGCCGACGTCGCCGCAGATGATCCGGTCCATCGGGACCGGCTGCTGCATGTCCGCCTTGACCTCGTCGATCGCGGCCAGCTGGTCGGGTGTCTCGTGGAAGGGGAACGCGTCCTCCAGCTCGCGCTGCCAGACGGTGTCCGGGCCGAAGGCGTGGCCCTTCGTGGCCATCCGGGCCGAGTACAGCCGGATGAGCTCGGCGGCGATCTGCTTGACCGCCTTGCGCGCCTGGCCCTTCGTTTTCTGCCAGTCGGAGCCGCCGAGCTTGGACAGCGCCGGCGCCTCGCCGCCGACGTACCTGGTGAGCTGGTCGAGGGAATCGGTCGGCACGAACAGCCGGTCCGGTGGCTGGTTCCGCCGCGACGGGGCGTACTCGACGATCAGGTAGTCGCGCTGGCCGCCGTTGACCGTGCGGCTGATCATCTCGATGTAGCGGCCGATGCCGTGGTGCTCGTGGACGACGAGGTCGCCGGGCTGCAACTGCACCAGGTCGACGGCGTTGCGCCGGCGCGCGGGCATCTTGGCCGCGTCCCGCATGGACGTGCCGCGCTGCCCGGTGAGGTCGTGCTCGGTCAGCAGCGCCAGCCCGACTCCCGGGAAGGCGAAGCCGGCCTCCAGGTTGCCCTGGGTGACGTGGGTCAGGCCCGCGTCGGGAGCCGTGCCGATGTCGGGGACGAGCCGGACGCCGAGGTCGGCCTCGGTGAACTGGTCGGCGGCGCGCTGCGCCGGGCCGGCCCCGGCGAAGGTGACGACCACCCGCCAGCTCTCCCGGTTCCAGGCCCGCAGCTGCTCGACGGCGCGGTCCTGGTCGCCGTGGAACCGCTCGACCGTGGTGGCCTCGAGGGTGACGTGCCTGGCGTCGTCCTCGGCGTGCAGCGTGAACGCGCCGGTCGTCCACCAGGGCAGGCCCCGGCCGCGGGCGGCGGACTCGACGTCCTCCAGGTCGCGGAAGGACGAGGCGCCGAGGTCCAGCGGCGCCTCGCCGGCCTGGGCGGCGGTGGCCCACGAGGCGGCAAGGAACTCGTCGGCGGTGCGCACCAGGTCGGCCGCCCGGCTGCGGACCCGCTCGGGGTCGCAGACGAGGACGTGGGTGCCCTTCGGCACGAGGTCGGTGAGCAGCTGCAGGTCGCCGTGGATCAGCGCCGGCGTCAGCGACTCCATGCCCTCCACGGCGATGCCCTCGGCGAGCTTGCCGAGGATCTCCAGCAGGCCGGGGTGCTCGACGGCGAGCGCGGCCGCGCGCGCCCGCACCTCGTCGGTGAGCAGCAGCTCGCGGCACGGCGGCGCCCACAGCCGGTCGGGCCGCTGGTCCAGCGACCGCTGGTCGGCCGCCGCGAAGTAGCGCAGCTCGTCGACCTCGTCGCCCCAGAACTCCACCCGGACCGGGTGCGGCTCGGTCGGCGGGAAGACGTCGAGCAGACCACCGCGGACGGCGAACTCGCCGCGCTTCTC